>NZ_JBXANP010000030.1:0-35808 GCF_058801745.1 Rugamonas sp. GW822-FHT03B10
CCGCCGCCCCGGCCCCGGCGACGGCCGCACCAGCCAAGCCGCTGGCCGTGGCCGCGCTGCCGGCGCCGGCCGCCGGCCCCGCCACGACCGCGCCACGGCTGGAGATCAGCAACGGCAACGGCGTGACCGGCCTGGCCGCGCGCTACCGCTCGGTGCTGGGCAAGCTGGGCATCCTCGCCTCGCGCCTGAGCAACGCGCGCCCGTTCCGCCAGCAGGAGAGCGTGATCGAATACCGGCCCGGCTTCGCGGCGCAGGCCGGCAGCCTGCAACGCGCGCTGCCCGGCCGCACGGCGCTGCGCCAAATGGACGCGCTGGCGCGCGCCGACGTGCGCCTGTTGCTGGGCAAGGACGCGCCGGCGCAACTGGCCCAGGCCGAACAATTGCAGGACGGCGCCCGCTTCGCGGCCGTCGACACGACGCGCTGATCGCGTCCGCACACACAACCAAAACAACGAGAGGTGGCTCATGCTCATCACACTGAAACAAACTTCCGCCGCGCGGCTGCTGACTGGTCTGCTGACCGGCGCGCTGGCCCTGGCGCTGGCCGGCTGCGGCGGCTCGAATGGCGGCCCCGGCGGCGGCTGCAGCAACCTGGACCCGTCGCGTGACCCCAACCTGCCCTCGTGCGGCAGCACCAGCGGCGGCGGCACCACGACTGGCCAGAGCACGCTGGCGCTGACGCTGACGGACGCGGCCGGCGCGGCCACCAACAGCATCACGCCCGAGCGCAGCGGCACGCTGCAGGCCAAGGTCAAGGACAGCAAGGGCGTGGCGCAGGCCAACGTGGCCGTCACCTTCACCACCACCGACAAGACGGCCGCGTTCTCGCCCTCCTCCGGCACGGCCCTGACCGACGCCAACGGCGTGGCCAGCGTGGGCCTGGCGGCCGGCAGCGTGGCCGGCGCCTACACGGCCAGCGCCAACGCCACCGTGGGCAGCGTGGCCACCGGCTCGGTCAGCTACGCCGTCACCTTCAAGACGCTCAGCCTGAGCGCGCTGACGTTCTCGCCCGCCACCCTGTCGGCCGGCGGCAACGCCAGCGTCAGCGTGACGGTCCTCAGCGGCGGCGTGCCGTACACGCCGCCGCTGCCCGTCACCTTCAGCTCGCCGTGCGTGACGGCCGGCAAGGCCAGCATCGGCAGCCCCGTGCTGACCCAGGCCGGCGTGGCCGTGGCCAGCTACACCGACAAGGGTTGCGGCGTGGCCGACACGGTGACGGCCAGCGTCACGCTGGGCAGCGCCACGGCCACCCAGAGCGGCACCCTGACCGTGCTGCCCGCCTCGGCCGGCTCGATCAAGTTCGTCGACGCCCAGACCACCAACATCGCGCTCAAGGGCACGGGCGGCTTCGGCCGCTCCGAAACGGCGACCCTGACGTTCCAGGTGCTCGACACCACGGGCGCCCCCGTGTCGGGCAAGCAAATCACGTTCGCCTTTGCCGACACCATGACGACCAGCACCACGGGCGGCCTGACGCTCTATCCCGCCTCGGCCACCTCGGCGGCCGACGGCACCGTCACCACGCTGGTGACGGCCGGCACCATCCCGACCTCGGTGCGGGTGATGGCCTCGGCCGGCCCCACGATCAGCACGCTGTCGAACATCCTCGTCATCTCCACCGGCGTCCCCGACCAGGCGCACTTCTCGCTGTCGTCCGCGACCGGCAACTGCGAAGGGCGCGATTACGATCAGCACTGCTCGTTCGTCACGGTCACCATGGGCGACCATTTCGGCAATCCGGTCCCCGATGGCACCGCCGTCAACTTCACCACCGAGGGCGGCACCATCGGCGCGTCCTGCGTCACCGGCTCGTTGCCGCCGCCGGGCGCCACCCCGGCCGGCCAGACCACCAACTCGTCGGTCGGCCCCGGCTCGGGCAGTTGCACGGTGGAGCTGCGCTCGGGCAGCCCACGGCCCGGCAACGGACGCGTGACCGTGCTCGCCTACGCGCTCGGCGAGGAGACCCTGATCGACTACAACGGCAACAATGTGTACGACAGCGGCGACAACTTCGTCGACAAGAGCCCCGACATCTACCGCGACGACGACGAGAACGGCCGCTGGACCCTGGGCGAACCGTGCATCGGCCCCAACAGCAACAGTCTGTGCAGCACCGCCGGCGACGGCATCTACAACGGCGTGCTGCGCTCGCCGCAGACGCCAAGCGCCCAGGTGCTGCGGGTATCGGGCCAGCTGGTGCAACAGTTCTCCGGCAGCCAGGCCGTCATCACGTTCCCGGCCACGGCCAGCTGCGGCACCAACCTGGCCGCCAACGTGGCGGTCAAGGTGGCGGACGTCAACGGCAATCTGCTGCCGGCCGGGACCCAGCTCACGTTCAGCGCGACGTTCGGCCTGACCGACAAGCCGCCCGTCGTATCGCCCGACAGCATCAAGGTGCTCAACGTCGTGCTCGGCGTGGGACAAGCGCTGGTGGTGCCCACCTACAACGTGAGCGTCAGCTGCCCGTCGGCCACCTCGAGCGGCGTGTTCAACGTGCTGGTGACCACGCCCAACGGCGTGACCACCGCCAGCAGTCTCACCATCGCCCCCGCGCCCTGACCCCACAGGCGCCGCCGGCCCCTTGAACCGGGGTCAGGTCATGAACGCATGCAACTTGCGTGCGCTCATGACCTGACCCCGGTTTTTTTGACTGCGCAAGAGGATTGCCCCGCGCCGCGTTTTGGAGTAACTTGCGCTTTATCAAAGCAACAATCTCAACCACCTGGAGCAGAGCATGGAAACCGTGGCCCTGGAAATCGAAGGCATGACGTGCGGCGGTTGCGCCGCCAGTATCGAAAAAATGTTGTATGGCGTGGCCGGCGTGCAGACGGCGGCCGTGACGCTGGACGGCGGCCGCGCCGAGGTCACGTTCGACCCGGCCCAGACCAGCGCCGCCGCGCTGACGGCCGTGGTGACGGAGGCCGGCTACGGCGCCCAGGTGGCCGCCAGCGCCTCGGCCGGCCAGCGCCCGGTGGCCGAACCGGCCCGCGCCGCATAAGGCCACGGGCGGGGCGCCGGCCATGCCGCCGGCGCCCCGCCCCACCGCAACCTTTGGGGGATGTGATGACTGAACGCACCGTGTTGCAATCGATCGGCCAGCGCCACGTGCTGACCGTGAAACCCGACGCCAGCAGCTACCACGCGGCCTGCGCCATGACCAAGTCCCATTGCGGCAGCATCCTGATCGTCGACGACGCCGGCGCCATGCTGGGCATCCTCACCGAGCGCGACCTGATGACCAAGATCGTGGCCCAGCGCCGCGACCCCGAGGCCACCCCCGTGTCGGCCATCATGACCCACAACCCGCACTTCATCGCGCCCCAGACCACCGTCTCGGACGCGGTGCTGATCATGAAGCGCCACAACTTCCGCCACCTGCCCGTGGTGTCGTCCACCTCGCAGCTGCTGGGCGTGTTCTCGATCCGCGACGCCATGCCGCGCGAGCTGGCCGAGGCGGAGACCATGGCCGACCAGATCGACCAGGAATTCACCAACGTATTGAGTTGACTTGACTTGGAATGGGCCCGCGCGCCCGTCAGGAGGAGCACTTGCGACCCACCGACATCGTCAGTCCCGACTACTTCCACAAGGTGGTCGATTGCCAGTGGGCCTGCCCGGCCCACACGCCCGTCCCCGAGTACATCCGCCTGATCGCCGCCGGCCGCTACTCGGACGCCTACCTCGTCAACTGGGAGTCGAACGTGTTCCCCGGTGTGCTGGGGCGCACCTGCGACCGGCCGTGCGAGCCGGCCTGCCGCCGCAGCCGGGTGGAGGACGAGGCCGGCAAACAGCCGGTGGCCATCTGCCGCCTGAAGCGGGTGGCGGCCGACTACAAGGACGACATCCGCGACCGCCTGCCGCAGCCGGCGCCGCGCAACGGCCGCCGCGTGGCCTGCGTGGGCGCCGGCCCGGCCTCGCTGACGGTGGCGCGCGACCTGGCCGTGCAGGGCTACCAGGTCACCGTGTACGACGGCGAGGCCAAGGCCGGCGGCTTCATCCGCAGCCAGATCCCCAAGTTCCGCCTGCCCGAGGAGGTGATCGACGAGGAGACCGGCTACATCCTCGACCTGGGCGTGGAACTGCGCGCCGGCCAGCGCATCGACAGCCTGCAGGCGCTGCTGGCCCAGGGCTACGAGGCCGTGTTCGTCGGCTGCGGCGCGCCGCGCGGGCGCGACCTGCCGCTGCCGGGGCGCGGCGAGGCGGCGCCCAACATCCACATCGGTATCGATTGGCTGTCGTCCGTCTCGTTCGGCCATATCTCGGCCATCGGCAAGCGCGTGATCGTGCTCGGCGGCGGCAACACGGCCATGGACTGCTGCCGCTCGGCCAAGCGCCTGGGCGGCGAACAGGTGACCGTGATCGTGCGCTCGGGCTTCGACGAGATGAAGGCCAGCCCGTGGGAGAAGGAGGACGCGCAGCACGAGGGCGTCACCATCCTCAACTACCTGGCGCCGAAAGCCTTCGTGCTCGACAACGGCAAATTGTGCGGCATGCGGTTCGAAGCGATGGCCGCGTCCACCGACGCCACCGGCCGGCGCACGCTCACGCCGACGGGCGAAGCGGAGCGCTTCGTGCCGTGCGACGACGTGCTGATCGCCGTCGGCCAGGAGAACGCCTTCCCGTGGATCGAGCGCGACATCGGCCTGGCCTTCGACGAGCGCGGCATGCCGGTGGTCGATCCGCTCACCTTCCAGTCCAGCGCGGCGCGCGTGTTCTTCGGCGGCGACGCCGCGTTCGGGCCGAAGAACATCATCACGGCCGTGGCCCACGGCCACGCGGCGGCCGTCTCGATCGACAAGTTCTGCAACGGCGAGGACCTGCGCCAGCGCCCGCCGCCCACGGTCCACCTGTTGAGCCAGAAGATGGGCATCCACGAGTGGAGCTACGACAACGCCGTCACGCCCGACCACCGCTACAAGGTGCCGCTGCGCGACGTGAGCGCGGCGCTGAAGAACATCCGGGTCGAGGTGGAGCTGGGCTTCGACCAGCAGCTGGCGCTGAAGGAGGCCAAGCGCTGCCTGAACTGCGACGTGCAGACAGTGTTCTCGGACAGCCTGTGCATCGAGTGCGACGCCTGCGTCGACATCTGCCCGATGGACTGCATCAGCTTCGTCGAGAACGGCGAGGAGGGCGAATTGCGCGAACGGCTCAAGGCGCCGGCGCTGAACCTGGCGCAGTCGCTGTTCGTGTCGGGCAACCTCAAAACCGGCCGCATCATGGTCAAGGACGAGGATGTGTGCCTGCACTGCAGCCTGTGCGCCGAGCGCTGTCCCACCGGCGCGTGGGACATGCAGAAATTCTTCTTCTCGCCCGGCCGCGCCGGCCCGGCCTGCCGCCCGCAAGCGGGCGCGCCGCTGCGCCAGGCCGGATAGGATAACCAGGAGCCCGCTATGCCGCCCACCTTGCCGCCCACCCTGCAAGCTGTGAACGATTTCGTCGTCAAATTCGCCAACGTCAACGGCTCCGGCTCCGCCTCGGCCAATGAACTGTTCGCGCGCGCCATCCTGCGCATGGGGGTGCCGGTCAGCCCCCGCAACATCTTCCCGTCCAACATACAGGGCATGCCGACCTGGTACGAGGTGCGCGTGAGCGAGGCCGGCTACCTGGGCCGGCGCGGCGGCTGCGACCTGATGGTGGCCATGAACCCGCAGACGTGGGCCGCCGACATCAAGGAGATCACGCCCGGCGGCTACCTGTTCTACGACGACACGCGCCCCATCCCGCCCGGCCAGTTCCGCGCCGACGTGCACGCGATCGGCATGCCGCTCACCATGATCTGCAACGACGCCTACACCGACGTGCGCCTGCGCCAGCTGTTCAAGAACATCGTCTACGTGGGCGCGCTGTCGGCCATGCTCGGCATCGAACCGGCCGTGCTGGAGCAGCTGTTCTCCGAGCAGTACAAGGGCAAGGAGAAGCTGTACGACTCGAACGTGAAGGCGCTGCACCTGGGGCGCGACTACGCGCTGGCCCACATCGATTGCGCCGCCGTGGGCTTGAAGGTGCGGCGGGCCGACAGCGTGGGCGAGCGCATTTTCATGGACGGCAACAGCGCCGCCGCGCTGGGCTGCGTGTACGGCGGCGCCACCGTGTGCGCGTGGTATCCGATCACGCCGTCGTCGTCGCTGGCCGAGGCGTTCCAGAAGTACTGCCACAAGTTCCGCGAGGATCCCGACACGGGCCGCCACAACTACGCCATCATCCAGGCCGAGGACGAACTGGCCTCGATCGGCATGGTGATCGGCGCCGGCTGGAACGGCGCGCGCGCGTTCACGGCCACCTCCGGCCCCGGCATCTCGCTGATGACGGAGTTCATCGGCCTGGCCTACTTCGCCGAGATCCCGGCCACCATCATCAACGTGCAGCGCGGCGGGCCGTCGACCGGCATGCCCACGCGCACCCAGCAGGCCGACATCCTGTCGTGCGCCTACGCCTCCAACGGCGACACCCGCCACGTGCTGCTGTTCCCGGAAGACCCGAAGGAATGCTTCGACTTCGCCGCCACCGCGCTCGATCTGGCCGACCGGCTGCAAACGCCGATCTTCGTGATGACGGACCTCGACATCGGCATGAACACGCGCCTGTGCGCGCCGCTGGCATGGGACGACGCGCGCCGCATGGACCGCGGCAAGGTGATGCACTACGACGACCTGGAGAGCGGGCGCGACTTCGGCCGCTACCTGGACGTGGACGACGACGGCATCCCCTACCGCACCCTGCCCGGCACCCACCCCAAGCGCGGCGCCTATTTCACGCGCGGCACCACCAAGGACAGCTACGCGCGCTACAGCGAGGAAGGCGCCGTCTATGTGGCCAACGTGGAGCGGCTGCACAAGAAGTTCGACACCGCCAAGACGCTGGTGCCGGCCCCCATCGAACGGCGCGCGGGCCAGCCCACGCGCCACGGCGTGCTGTACTTCGGCTCCACCAGCCCGGCCATGGCCGAGGCGCTGGACCTGCTGGCGGCCGGGGACCAGCACGTGGACGCGCTGCGCATCCGCGCCTACCCGTTCAGCGCGGCCGTGATGGACTTCATCGCCGCCCACGAGCAGGTGTTCGTCGTCGAGCAGAACGCGGACGCGCAGCTGCGCGGCATGCTCATCCTCGAAGGCAACCTGAACGCGGCCAAGCTGCTGCCCGTGCTGCACTACGACGGCACGCCGATCACGGCCCGCTTCATCGCCGACGCCATCGGCGCCCGGCTCGACTCGCACAAGGTCACTCCCATCAAGAAGGTCGCGCAATGAGCTATCTGGCCAAACCCAAGCTGCACCATCCGGAGCTGAAGACCAACGCGCTCGGCTACACGCGGCGCGATTACGAGGGCGCCATGTCCACGCTGTGCGCCGGCTGCGGGCACGACTCGATCTCGGCCGCCATCGTCCAGGCCTGCTACAACCTGGCGATCGAACCGCACCGGGTGGCCAAGCTGTCGGGCATCGGCTGCTCGTCCAAATCGCCCACCTACTTCCTGGGCGGCTCGCACGGCTTCAACACCGTGCACGGCCGCATGCCGTCCGTGCTCACCGGCGCCAACCTGGCCAACCGCGACCTGATCTACCTCGGCGTGTCCGGCGACGGCGACTCGGCCTCCATCGGGCTGGGGCAGTTCGTGCACAGCATGCGGCGCGCCGTGAACATGGTGTACATCGTCATGAACAACGGCGTGTACGGGCTGACCAAGGGCCAGTTCTCGGCGACCGCCGACCAGGGCTCGCGCTCCAAGCGCGGTGTGGTCAACAGCGACGCGCCGGTTGATCTGGCGGCGCTGGCCTTGCAATTGGGCGTGAGCTACGTGGCGCGCGGTTTCTCCGGCAACAAGGAGCAGCTGGTGCCCATGATCGAAGGCGCCTTCATGCACCAGGGCGCCGCCTTCATCGACGTGATCTCGCCGTGCGTGGCCTTCAACAACCACCCCGGCTCGACCAAGAGCTACGACTACGTGCGCGAGCACAACGAGGCCGTCAACCGCGTCGACTTCGTGCCGCACAGGGACGAGATCACGGGCCAGTTCACGCCGGGCACGGTGCAGGAGGTACTGCAGCACGACGGCAGCATCCTGCGCCTGCGCACGCTGCAAGCGGAGTTCGACGTGCACGACCGCATCGCCGCCATCAACTACCTGTACCAGCGCCAGGCCGAGGGTGAAGTGGTGACGGGCCTGCTGCACATCGACCCCACGCCCGAGGACATGCACAGCCACCTGAACACGTCGCTGCGCCCGCTCAACACGCTCGATGAGGCCGTGCTATGCCCCGGCGCCGACGCGCTGGCCCGCATCAACGCGGCGCTGCGCTAGGGCACTAGAAAGTTTCAGGCCCCATTCCGCCTTCCCCCCAAGCAACGGCCGCCATGCGCGGGGTGGTAGCCGCTGGCGGCTCCCTCCGGCAACGTGTCTCGTTTGCTTGTCTCGTTTTGTCTTGTTTTGTCTTGATTGAACTCGGCGCGAATTGCCTTGTCTAAATAGACAGAACGAGACAAAACCAGACAACTCTAGCAGGAGAAACGAGTATGAATGCCGGAAGGAGCGAAACCACCATACCACCCGCCGCCTACGCTGAACTGAGCAACTATTTGCGCCTGTCCGGCAGCACGCTCACGACCACCGAAGCGGTGGTGCGCGCAATTCAACACTGGATGGAGGCGCAGCGCGAAATGGCCGCCCCGCTGCAGGGCTATCAATGGAAATGCCTGTTCCTGCCCGATCAGAGCCGGCTGCGCATGCACGTAGGCGAAACGTGGCACTACGCCGAAGTGGTGGGCGATGCGCTCATGTACCAGGGGCGCGCCGTCTCGCCGCGGCAGCTGACCATGCTCATTGCTGGCGACGGCCGCAATGCCTGGCGCGATTTATGGATCCGTCGCCCCGGCGAAAAGGACTGGACGGCCGCCGCACAGCTGCGGCGCCAGCTGGCACAGCAGCCGCACAAACCGCCCACGTCGCACATGGACGCCATGCGGGCTGTCGCCAGCAACATGAGCGACACGCTCAAGACAGCGCTGACGCTGGTCCAACACGCCAGCTATCACGCCCAGGAGCAGGTCGAACGCCGTCTGCCCAAACACCGGCGGCGAGAGGACTTTATGATTGATGATTGCATGGCGGACTGATAACGCGCTGCCACTGAAGCGATCACCCCGCTATCTGGGATGAGCTGCTATCGCCCGGTTGCAATCGCTTGAACTTAGCCTGTTGACAACATAGGTCGCACGTCCTAATATTGAAAAAAATTAGGACAATCATCCTACAGAGCCGACACAGTCCCTGCCATGCAGACCCGCGACCACATCGTTGCCGCCGCCGATCAATTGTTCTACGAGGGCGGCTTCGAAAACACTTCATTCGCCCAGATCGCCGACGCGGTCGGCATCTCGCGCGGCAATTTCTACTACCACTTCAAATCCAAGGACGACATCCTGGAAGCCGTCATCGCGCTTCGGAATGAGCGGACACGGGCCATGCTCGAACAGTGGGAAGCCGATGGCGATACACCCGAGGCGCGCATCGGCTGCTTCATCCAGATCCTGATCGCCAACCGCGCCAAGATCATGCGGCACGGCTGCCCGGTCGGCACCTTGAGCGGCGAACTGGCCAAACTCGATCACGCGCTCCAACCGCAAGCGAACGCCCTGTTCACGCAGTTCCGGGGCTGGCTGTCGCGCCAGTTTACGGCGCTGGGACGCAAGAACGATGCGGACCGGCTGGCGATGCATCTGCTGGCGCGCAGCCAGGGCGTGGCCACGCTGGCCAACGCCTTCCACGATCAAGCTTTCATCAAGTCGGAAGTCGAACAGATGAACCACTGGCTGGCCGCCGTCGCGGCCGGCGAACACTAACCCAAGGAGAACACCACCATGCATATCGTGCTGCTCAAATTCGCCGAACACAAAGACCAGGCCCCACACCATATGGACGGCCACAACGCCTGGCTCAAGCGTGGTTTCGACGATGGCGTATTCGTTCTCGCCGGCACCCTGCAACCGCGTCAGGGCGGTGCGATCGTCGCCCATGGCTGCACGCTGGACGAACTGCGCGCGCGCGTCGCGGAGGATCCGTTCGTCGCGGCCGGTGTAGTGCAGGCGGAGTTCATGGAGGTCTCCCCGTCCAAGGCCGACGAACGCCTCGGCTTCCTGCTAGGCTAAGCAGCGCGAAAATCGTGTTGCGTCCCGAATAAAAAAGGGAGCCGCGCGGGCTCCCTTTTTCGTTGGCTGCCCGCAGGCCGCCGTCTTACATGATGTGGTGCCCCAGCCACCACGCGCACGCGGCCACGAAGGCCGAGGCGGGGATGGTGAAGATCCACGCCCACACGATGTTGCCCGCCACGCCCCAGCGTACGGCCGACATCTTCTGGGCCGAGCCGACGCCGACGATGGCGCCGGTGATGGTGTGGGTGGTCGACACGGGCACGCCGAAGTGGCTGGCGATCAGCAGCGTGAGCGCGCCGCCGCTTTCGGCGCAGAAGCCGCCCACGGGTTTGAGCTTGGTGATCTTCTGGCCCATGGTCTTGACGATGCGCCAGCCGCCGAACAGCGTCCCGGCCGAGATGGCCGTGTAGCACGATATGATCACCCACATCGGCGGCGTCTTGTCGGTGGCGGCCACGTGGCCGGCCGCGATCAGCAGCATCCAGATGATGCCGATGGTCTTCTGCGCGTCGTTGCCGCCGTGGCCCAGGCTGTAGCTGGCGGCCGACAGCAGTTGCAGGCGGCGGAACCAGCGGTCCACCTTGCGCGGCGTGGAGCGCACGAACACCCACGACACCAGCAGCATGATCAGCGAGCCGAGGATGAAGCCCAGCAGCGGCGACAGGATGATCCATTCCACGGTCTTGAGCAGGCCGCCGCCGGCCAGCGCGCCGGTGCCCGATTTGGCCACGGCCGCGCCCACCAGGCCGCCGATCAGGGCGTGCGAGGACGACGAGGGGATGCCGTAGTACCACGTGAACAGGTTCCAGGCGATGGCGCCCACCAGCGCGCCGAAGATCACGTACTGGTCCACCACGCCGGGGTCGATGGTGCCCTTGCCCACCGTGGCCGCCACGCCCAGCCCCACCACGAAGATGGCGGTGAAGTTGAACAGCGCGGCCATGGCCACCGCCGTCTGCGGCTTGAGCACGCCGGTCGACACCACCGTCGCGATCGCGTTGGCGGCGTCGTGGAAGCCGTTCATGAAGTCAAACACCAGCGCCAGGGCGATCAGGACGCCCAGCACGTAGATGCTCATTTGAAGGGTATGCATGAATTGTTCTTTTCGATTTTGTCTGATTCAGGACGCCAGCGCCGCGGGTAGCGGGGCTCAGGCGTTTTCAACGATGATGCCTTCGATGATGTTGGCCACGTCTTCGCAACGGTCGGTCACCGTTTCCAGGATCTCGTAGATGGCCTTCATCTTGATCAGGTGGCGCACGTCCGGTTCGTCGCGGAACAGCTTGGACATGGCGGCGCGCATCACGTGGTCGGCGTCCGACTCGAGGCGGTCGATCTCCTCGCAGACGGCCACGATCTGACGCGAATTGTCCATATTGTGCAGCATACCGACGGCTTCCTTGACCTTCTCCGCGCACGCCAGCACCAGCTCGGCCAGCCGCTTGGCTTCCGGCGTGACGGCGTGCAGGTCGTACAGCGAGACGGTCTGGGCCGCGTCCTCCAGCAGGTCCAGGATGTCGTCCATGCGGGTGATCAGCTTGTGGATGTCGTCGCGGTCGAGCGGGGTGATGAAGGTCTTGTGCAGCAGATCGACGGTGGCGTAGGTGATCTTGTCGGCTTGCTTCTCGACGCCCTCAATGGCGTGCACGCGGTTTTCCAGGTCGTCGAAATTGCTCATCAGGGCCACCATCTCGCGCGCGCCCTTGACGCACAGTTCCGCGTGCTGGTTGAACAGGTCAAAAAATTTGCCCTCGGTGGGCATCAAACGTCCAAACATGTCATTCTCCGTTGAGTATTTCGAGTTGCTTGGCCGCCCTTGCTAGCGGGCGGCGTGGGGTTAGTCGCCTTGGTAAAGCGCCAGGTTGCCGACATAATTGCCAAACTTGGTGTATTGGCCTATCCAGGTCAGTCGCACGGCGCCAATCGGGCCGTTACGCTGCTTGCCGATGATGATCTCGGCCGTGCCTTTATCGGGCGAGTCCGGGTTGTAGACCTCGTCGCGATACAGGAAGATGATGACGTCCGCGTCCTGCTCGATAGCGCCCGATTCGCGCAGGTCGGACATGACGGGACGTTTGTTGGGACGTTGCTCCAGCGAGCGGTTCAGCTGCGACAGCGCGATCACCGGGCATTGCAGCTCCTTGGCCAGGCCCTTCAGGCTACGCGAAATCTCCGAGATCTCGGAGGCGCGGTTGTCGCCCTGGGTCGAGCCCGTCATCAGCTGCAGGTAGTCGACGATGATCAGGCCCAGCTTGCCGCACTGGCGCGACAGGCGGCGCGCGCGCGCGCGCATCTCGATCGGGTTCAGGGCCGGGGTCTCGTCGATGAACAACTGGGCGTCGTTCATCTTCTGGATGGCGTGCGTCAGGCGCGGCCAATCCTCGTCGTTCAGGCGGCCCGTGCGCAAGCGGTGCTGGTCGAGCTGGCCGACCGAGCCCAGCATACGCATGGCCAGCTGGGCGCCGCCCATCTCCATCGAGAAGATGGCCACCGGCAAGCCCGCCTCGATCGCCACGTTCTCGCCGATGTTGACCGAGAACGCGGTCTTGCCCATGGAGGGACGGCCGGCCACGATCACCAGGTCGCCCGGCTGCAGGCCCGAGGTCATGCGGTCGAGGTCGATGAAGCCGGTCGGCACGCCCGTGATCTCGCTCTGGTTGTCGCGGCTGTAGAGCTCGTCGATGCGCTCGACCACCTGGGTCAGCAGCGGCTGCACGGCGGTCCAGCCGGCCGCGCCGCGCGCGCCCTGCTCGGCGATGGCGAAGATCTTCGATTCGGCCTCGTCGAGCATCTGCTTGACCTCCTTGCCCTGCGGGCTGAAGGCCTGGCCGGAGATCTCGTCGGCCACCGTGATGAGCTGGCGCAAAATGCCACGATCGCGCACGATCTCGGCATAACGGCGGATGTTGGCCGCCGATGGCGTGTTTTGCGCCATCGCGTTCAGATAGCTCAAGCCCCCCACGTCGTCCGCCTTGCCGAGCTGGGTCAGCGCCTCGAACACGGTGATCACGTCGGCCGGCTTGGATGCGTTGATCAGCCGCACGATCTGTTCGAAGATCAAACGGTGGTCATAACGGTAAAAGTCTTCCGCATGCATGAAGTCGGCGATGCGGTCGAACGCCGCATTGTCGCGCAACAAGCCACCGATCACAGACTGTTCTGCTTCGATGGAGTGCGGTGGGATGCGGAGCGAATCGACTTGTGGATCTGGGGGGGCGTTCATGGCGCGAATTATACCTGCATAGTCAGCCGCCAAAAATTATTGACGAGAAAAAATTTCGTAGCTTGCCTACAAAAAAGGGCTAATGTCACCGGGCGCCGCGAAAGGCGGTGCTGCAAGGCAATATCTTGCAAAATCAACCAGTTAGACGCCCCATAGAAAAAGCCGGGCGAACCCGGCTTTTTTTTATTGCTCTGCGGCGGGCGTCGCCGCCCGCGCATAGGCGGTGCTACTTAGGCAGCTTCGCCCACGACAGCAACGGTCACTTCCACCACCACGTCGGTGTGCAGAGCGACGGTCACTGGGTGCTCGCCGACGGTCTTCAGCGGACCGGTAGGCATGCGCACGGCAGCTTTTTCAACGGCGAAACCAGCTTTGGTCAGCGCTTCAGCGATGTCGAAGTTGGTCACGGAGCCGAACAGACGGCCGTCCACGCCCGCTTTTTGCGACACGGTCACGGTCATGCCGTTCAGCTTCTCGCCTTGGGCTTGGGCAGCGGCCAGCTTGGCGGCAGCGGCTTTTTCCAGTTCAGCGCGCTTGACTTCGAATTCCGCCACGGCCGACGCGGTAGCGCGGCGGGCCATTTTTTGCGGGATCAGGAAGTTACGTGCGTAACCGTCTTTAACTTTAACGACTTCACCCAGGTTGCCCAGGTTGACGACTTTTTCCAACAGAATGATTTGCATAGTTCTCTCCAGGATTATCTAGACGACGCGATTAAGCGTTGTGCAGATCGGTGTATGGCAGCAGCGCGAGGTAGCGGGCGCGCTTGATTGCGGTGTCAACCTGGCGCTGGTAGTGCGCCTTGGTACCGGTCAGACGTGCTGGCATGATCTTGCCGTTTTCCTGGACGAAGTCCTTGAGCGTGTCTACGTCTTTGTAGTCCACTTGTTCCACGTGAGCGGCCGTGAAGCGGCAGAACTTCTTACGTTTGAACAGTGGGTTTTGTTGCTTGCGCTTTTCTTTCAGCTTGAGCTTGTTTTTGTCGAACTTTTTACCGAATGCCATTTTAGGCTCCTGTATCTAAATGGGTGCGCTGTCTGCGACAGCACGAAAATCAATGATGTGAAATACCAGGCTTTTGCTATTGCGGCTTTTCTTGTTCAGAAATCCCGTGAACTGATACACGCCCCCCAGCGGGGTCTGGCTGAAACGGGTCGAAATCTCGCCCGCGGCGACCGCGGACACTTCAAACTCGCTCAACCGGGCGATGCCCGCCTCCATCTGCTGCGACCGGTGCTGGAGTACAGCATTGACGATCGGCATGCCGGCCGGGGTGAACCTGATGGCGTCCCGCTCGGCGATGAGGGCAGTGAACCGGAGTTCGTTCAGCTCGGATTCCTGCGCAATTTAGGCTGCAGGAGCGGCGGCGGCCGCTGGAGCTTCAGCGCGATGGGATTTCGCTGCATCTTCACGTTGTACCGACTTCATCATTGGCGAAGGAGCGGTTTCCGCTTTCTTCATCTTGACGGTCAGGTGACGCAGCACGGCATCATTGAATTTGAACGCGGTTTCCAGCTCGACCAGGGTCTCGTTGTCGCATTCGATGTTCATGCAGATGTAGTGTGCTTTGGCCAGTTTCTGGATCGAGTAAGCCATCTGACGACGGCCCCAATCTTCAACACGGTGGACCGAACCGCCGCGGGTGGTTACGCTGGCTTTGTAACGTTCGATCATGGCGGGCACTTGCTCGCTTTGGTCCGGATGGACGATGAAAACTATTTCATAGTGACGCATGCAAACTCCCTTAAGGACTGTGAAAATAGCCCACCCTGGCGTCAAGACAGGTGTGGGAAGAGGTAAGCCCGCGACTATAGCAGCTTTCCCGTGAAAACACAACTTGCGGGCCGGATTGCCGCGCCGCGCGGCCCAGGACGGCCCCCGCGCGGGTTTTTTTCATATTATTTCGCTCAAAGCAAGGAATTGCTCTTGCCAACGGGACGCTACTGTACAAAAATACAGACTGTCTATATCCACAGCCCCTGGCGCCCCCATGATTAAGCTCACCGCACGGCAAGAACAAATCCTCAACCTGATCAAGGATGCCATCGAGAACACCGGCTTCCCCCCCACCCGCGCGGAGATCGCGAACGAGCTGGGCTTCAAATCGGCCAACGCGGCCGAGGAGCACCTGCAGGCGCTGGCGCGCAAGGGCGCCATCGAGATCGCGGCCGGCACCTCGCGCGGCATCCGCCTGCTCGGCGAACACGCGGAAGCGGCGGCCCATAAAGTGGCGGCCACCGTGATGATGTCGCTGCCGCTGATCGGCCGGGTGGCCGCCGGCTCGCCCATCCTGGCGCAGGAAAACCTGGAGACCAGCTACAGCGTGGACCCGGCCCTGTTTTCGGCCAAGCCCGACTTCCTGCTCAAGGTGCGCGGCGAATCGATGCGCGACGCCGGCATCATGGACGGCGACCTGCTGGCCGTGAAGAAGGTGGACAGCGCCAAGAACGGCCAGATCGTCGTGGCCCGGATCGGCAACGACGTCACGGTCAAGCGCTACCGCAAGACCGGCGCCACCATTGAACTGCTGCCGGAGAATCCCGACTTCAAGATCATCAAGGTCGATCCCGAAGCGGACGAATTCGCGCTCGAAGGCCTGGCCGTGGGCCTGATGCGCACCTGGCACTGAACCACTGAATAACAACGGGGCCGGAAAATGGGGATACCCCCCAATTTCCGGCCCCGTTTTTTTGTGGCTTAGCAGCCGGCCAGCGCGGTGCGGAAGTCGTCCAGCAGGTCGGTCTCGTCCTCGATGCCGACCGACACCCGGATCAGCGATTCGGCGATGCCCATCGACGCGCGGCGCGCCGGGCCCATCTCGTAGAAGATGGTGTGCGCGACCGGAATGATCAGCGTGCGCGTGTCGCCGAGGTTGCTGGCCGGGATGGCCAGCTTGAGCCGGTTCAGGAAGTCGAAGCAGTCGATCCCGTCCTTCAGCTCAAAGCTCAGCAGCGAACCGGCCGTGCGGAACAACTCGCCCGCGATGCCGTGCTGCGGATGCGACGCCAGCCCCGGATAGTGGACCGCCGCCACGCGCGCGTCGGCCTCCAGCATGCGCGCCAGCGCCAGCGCGTTCGAGCTGGTGCGCTCCATGCGCAGCGCCAGCGTTTCCGCGCCCACGGCGATGTGGTGCGCCGCCTCCGGCGCCAGCGAGGCGCCGAAGTCGCGCAAGCCCTTGGCGCGGATCTGCGCCAGACCCCACTGCGCGGGCGCGGCCTTCTTGTAGTTCTCGTAGATGTGCGGATACTGGTTCCAGTCGTAGACGCCGGTGTCCGTCAGGCTGCCGCCGAGCGCGTTGCCGTGGCCGCCGATCGACTTGGTCAGCGCGTTCACCACCAGGCCCGCGCCCACGTCCTTGGGACGGAACAGGTAGGGCGTGGTCATGGTGTTGTCGACCACGTACAGGATGCCGCGCGCCTTGCACAGCTCGCCGATGCGCTTCAAGTCCGCCACCTGGGTGCGCGGGTTGGCGATGGTTTCCACGAACACCAGGCGGGTGGCCGGCGTCAGCGCCGCCTCCACGTTGGCCACGTCGGTCGCGTCCACGAACGCCACGTCCACGCCCTGCCCGGCCGCCGTCTGCCACAGGCTGTTGGTGTTGCCGAACAAGAAGGACGACGACACCATGTGGTCGCCCGCCCGCAGCAGCGCCTGGAACACGGCGCCGATGGCGCCCATGCCGGTGGCGAAGCAGATCGAGCCCACGCCCTGCTCCATCTTGGTGACCTTGTCCTCCAGCGCCGAGATGGTGGGGTTGCCCTGGCGGCCGTAGCGGAAGCCCGGCTCCTTGCCCTGGAACACGGAGGCCAGCTGGCGCGCGTCGCCATAGCCGAACGCGACCGAGGTGTGGATCGGTTTGTGCAGCGAACCGTGCTCGATGCCCTTCTGCCGGTCGTTGTGCAGGATGGTGGTGGTGAAGCCGTAGTTTTTCTTGTCGTTCATGTCGTCGGGTCCGAATACAAAAAACCCGGCGCGGGCTGCTGCCGGCGCCGGGTGTGCACTTAGCCTTCCGTCGCGGCCAGGTTCAGGTTCAACTGGGAGCGCGCCGCATCCTCGGCCGGCGCGGCCTTCGGGTGGTGGCGCGCATATTCCAGCTTGTCCAGGTAGTCCTTGGAGATGTCGCCCGTCACGTACACGCCGTCGAAGCACGAGGCCTCGAAGTTCTTCAGCTCCGGGTTGACGTCGGAAATGGCGCGCTTGAGCGCGTCGATGTCCTGGTACACCAGCGCGTCGGCCGTGATTTCGCGGCACACCTCCTCGTTCGAGCGGCCGTAGGCGATCAGCTCGTCGCGCGTGGGCATGTCGATGCCGTACACGTTCGGGTAGATCACCGGCGGCGCGGCCGAGGCGAAGATCACCTTGGTGGCGCCCGCTTCGCGCGCCATCTGCACGATCTCGCGGCTGGTGGTGCCGCGCACGATGGAGTCGTCCACCAGCAGCACCACCTTGTCCTTGAACTCGGAGGCGATGGCGTTGAGCTTCTGGCGCACCGACTTCTTGCGCGCCGCCTGGCCCGGCATGATGAAGGTGCGGCCGATGTAGCGGTTCTTGATGAAGCCTTCGCGGTATTCGATGTTCAGCGCCAGCGCCAGCTGGATGGCGGCCGGACGCGACGAATCGGGGATCGGCATCACGACGTCGATCTCGCCATCCTTGAATTGGCGGCGGATCTTCTCGGCCAGGTATTCGCCCATCTTGAGGCGGGTGGCGTACACCGAGGCGCCGTCGATCACGGAGTCGGGACGGGCCAGGTAGACGAACTCGAACACGCACGGGTTCAGGCTCGGATTGTCGGCGCACTGGCGCGCGTGCAGCTGCTTGTCGGCGTCGATGAACACGGCCTCGCCGGGCGCGATGTCGCGCACGAAGCGGAAGCCCATGCCTTCCAGCGCCACCGATTCGGAGGCGACCATGTATTCGGCGCCCTGCTCGGTCTCGTTGATGCCCAGGCACAGCGGACGGATGCCGAACGGATCGCGGAACGCCAGCAGGCCGATGTCGGCGATCTGGGCCACGGCGGCGTAGCCGCCGCGCACGCGGCGGTGCAGCACGGCCACGGCCTTGAAGATGGCGTCCGGGTCCAGCACCAGGCCGGTGGTGGCGGTCTGGATCTCATGGGCCAGCACGTTCAGCAGCACCTCCGAGTCGGAATCGGTGTTGATGTGGCGGCGGTCGTTCTTGAACATCTCCTGCTTCAACTGTTCCCAGTTGGTCAGGTTGCCGTTGTGGGCCAGCGTGATGCCGTACGGCGCGTTCACGTAGAACGGCTGCGCCTCCTCCTCGCTCGACGAACCGGCCGTGGGGTAACGGCAGTGGCCGATGCCGGAATTGCCCTGCAGCGTACGCATGTTGCGGGTGCGGAACACGTCGCGCACCAGGCCGTTCGCCTTGTGCATGGCGAACATGCTGCTGTGGTTGGTTGCAATGCCTGCCGCGTCCTGGCCGCGATGCTGCAACAGCAGCAGCGCGTCATACAGCAGTTGATTGACGGGTTGATGGGAAACGACGCCGACGATGCCACACATGGTGTGCTCCTAGACTGGTATTACTGATTTAAAGAATTCAAAAATTCACATGCTGCGCCAGCGCAGCAGGCAGGAAAGGCTTGACGGTGCGCGCCCCGGTCTCCGCGAGCGGACTCAACAGCGCATCGCGCCAGAACGGCTGGCGCGGGATAGCCGTCATGCCGCACAGGATCACCACCGTCAGCACGATCACCAGGCCCCGCCCCAGGCCGAACAGGCCGCCCAGGCCGCGGTCGACCAGGCTCAGGCCGCCGGCCTGCACCAGCGCGTCGAGCGCCATCGTGAGCAGGCCCATCAAAATCCGCACGCCGATGAACAGCGCGATGAACGCCAGCATCAGCCGCACCACCTGGCCCGGCACCACCTCGGGCAGCCAGTGCGCCAAGGTGGCGCTGTAGGCGTTGGCCGCGATGAAGGCGATGATCCAGCTGGCCAGCGAAAACATCTCCCTGACCAGGCCGCGCATGGTGCTGATGATGATGGAGGTGATCAGCACGAAGATCACCAGGTAATCGAATAAAGTCACGGCCGCGCTATCCGTCGCGTCACACGGGGACCAGGCTGCCGTTCAGGCCCATCTTGGCCAGCTTGGCGCGCACCTTCTCGGCCTCCTCCTTGCTGGAGAACGGCCCCACGCGCACGCGCGTGCGCTCGCCCGACTGGGTCGGCACCTTCTGCGTGAACGACTTGATGCCGGCGCCGCGCAGCTTGTCCTGCAATTCATCGACCTTTTCCTGGTCGGCCAGCGCCGCCACCTGCAGCACGAACTTCTGTCCCGCCGCCTCGGCCGGCTTGGCCGGTTTGCCTTCCAGGATGGCCATGGCGCGCGCCGCGTCGTCGCCCGACTTGGCTTCCTCCCTGGCCGGCTTGGCTTCAGGTTTGTGTTCCGTCTTGGCCTCCAGCTTGGCTTCCGCCTTCGGTTCCGGCTTGTGTTCAGGCTTGGCTTCGGCCTTCGCTTCCGTCTTGGCCGGCTTCAGCTCGGCCTTGGGCAGCTCGGCCACGGCCGGCGTTTCCTTGACCTTGGCGGGCGCGGACTTGGCTTCGGCCGCCTTGGGTTCGGCCGGCTTCGGCTCGGCCGGCTTGGCTTCGCTCAGCTTGGGCTCGGCCGGTTTGGCTTCCGCCACCGGCTTGGGCGCGACGGCCGCCACGGCGGGCGCCGGCTTGGCCGGGGCGGCCTTGGCCGGCTCGCTCACGATTTCTTCAGTATTGTCCAAAGCGGCGCTGGCCGCCACCGTGGCCGCCGCGGCCGGCAGTTCGCCGCTCTTGTCCTTGGACGGAATCCTGATGTCGATGTCGGACGACAAAGGCTTGGGCTCGGAGTCGAGCAACATCGGCAAGCCCACGGCCACCGCCAGTGCCAGCGCGATGGCGCCCACCAGGCGGCGGCGCGCCCGCTTCTTCTCCGGCAGCACCGGATCGGCGGCCTCGGCGTCGGCGCGCGAACGGCCCTTGCCGCCGGCCGACGAGGCGCGCTTGGAGCGGGCCCGCTCCGTGGCGGCCTGGTCTTCCGCGCGGGAAAAATGGCCGCTGTCTTCGCCGGAAGACTCTTGCTTGTTTTTACTGAGTTTCGAGAACAAGCCCATGCGTTATTTCAGTCGATCGTGGTCAATGAGGTCAATGAGACATGGATTTTCGTGCCGCCATGACGCCGGCGACAGTGAGGAAAGATCCAAAGACCACAATTCTATCATTCTCCCCGACCCGGCTGATGGCATTTGCGTACGCCTGGGCGGGATCGTCGAAACAATTTATCGTCCGTTCCGGCCGCTCTGGCTGCACGATCTGGACTTTTGCCGCCAGTTCGGCCGCCGTGGCCGCGCGCGGCGACGGCAGGCCGGTCAGGCACCAGTGGTCCACATGCTCGGACATGGCGGCGATCACGCCGTCGATATCCTTGTCGTGCATGGAGCCGAACACGGCGTAGGTGTACGGGTGGTAGCCCATGTTGCCGAGGTTCTGGTTCAGCGCGGCGGCCGCGTGCGGGTTGTGCGCCACGTCCAGGATCACGCTGGGGCGGCCCGGCAAGACCTGGAAACGACCCGGCAGTTCCACCGTCACCAGCCCGGTGCGCACTTCCTGCGCGCCCACGGGCAATTCGAGGCGCAGCGCCTCCAGCGCGGCCAGCGCGGCCGACGCGTTCAGCAACTGGTTGGCGCCGCGCAGGCTCGGGTAGGCGAGCGCGCTGCGGCGCTGCGAGCGGCCGCCGTAGTTCCACTGCTGCTTGTCGCCCGAATAGTTGAAATCGCGCCCCATCAGCCACAGGTCGGCGCCGATGGCGGCCGCGTGGTCGATCAGCGACTGCGGCGGCACCGGGTCGCTGCAGATGGCCGTCTTGCCGGGACGGAAAATGCCGGCCTTCTCGAAGCCGATCGCCTCGCGCGTGTCGCCCAGGTAATCGGTGTGGTCGATATCGATGCTGGTGACGATGGCCACGTCGGCGTCGATCACGTTGACCGCGTCCAGCCGCCCGCCCAGCCCCACCTCCAGGATCACCACGTCCATGCCGGCGTGGGCCAGCAGGTGGCAGATGGCCAGCGTGGTGAATTCGAAGTAGGTCAGCGGCGTGTCGCCACGGGCCGCCTCGACGGCGTTGAAGCTGGCCACCAGCTGGGCGTCGCTGGCCAGTTCGCCGTTGACGCGCGCGCGCTCGTTAAAGTCGAGGAAATGCGGCTTGATGTACAGCCCCACCTTGTAGCCGGCCCGCAGCAGCACCGATTCCAGCATGGCGCAGGTCGACCCCTTGCCGTTGGTGCCGGCCACCATGATGACGGGGCAGGCGAAGGACAGCGCCATGCGGTCCTTGACGGTGCGCACGCGCTCGAGGCCCATGTTGATGACGGTTTCGGCGTGGCGCGACTCCAGCAGCGCGAGCCAGGCGGGCAAAGTGGTAGGAAGCGTAGACATGGAATGGGACTTCTGAATGAGAGCGGCGCGCAGCGGACGGAAGTCCTGCTGCGCGCCGGCGGGTAAGGCGGCGGCGGATTAAGCCAGGACCTCGACGGCCTGGTTCTGCAACAGGGCCAGCAGGCGGGCGATTTCCTCGCGCATCTTGCGGCGGTCGACGATCATGTCCACGGCGCCCTTCTGCACCAGGAATTCGGCGCGCTGGAAGCCTTCCGGCAGTTTCTCGCGCACCGTGTTCTCGATCACGCGCGGGCCGGCGAAGCCGATCAGCGCCTTCGGCTCAGCGATCACCACGTCGCCCATGAAGGCGAACGAGGCCGACACGCCGCCCATGGTGGGATCGGTCAGCACGCTGATGAATGGCAGTTTCTTTTCCGACAGCTTGGTCAGCATGGCCGTGGTCTTGGCCATCTGCATCAGCGACAGCAAGCCCTCCTGCATGCGCGCGCCGCCGGTGGCGGTGATGCACACGAACGGCACCTTCTGTTCCAGCGCGGTCTGGGCGCCGCGCACGAAGCGCTCGCCGACCACGGAACCCATGGAGCCGCCCATGAATTCGAACTCGAAGCAGGCCACCACGACGGGCAGGCTCATGATGGCGCCGCCCATGACGATCAGCGCGTCGGTCTCGCCGGTCGCTTCCATCGCCTGTTTCAGGCGGTCCGGGTATTTCTTGCTGTCTTTGAACTTCAGGCTGTCGACCGGCAGCGTGTCCTGGCCGATCTCATAGCGGCCGCCGGCGTCGAGCAAGCCATCGAGGCGCTCGCGGGCGCGGATGCGCATGTGGTGGTCGCACTTGGGGCACACGTGCAGGTTCGATTCCAGGTCGGTGCGGTACAACACGGCCTCGCACGACGGGCACTTGACCCACAGGCCTTCCGGCATGGTCTTGCGCGCCGCGGCGTCGGAACGCTGGATACGCGGGGGCAGAAGTTTTTCCAACCAACTCATCATTTCTCCTTGCTGCTAACAGGTGCCGGAAGTGTAGCCGTTTCTGGCCGCCCTGTCGAACATTCCGAACTGACAACGTTTCCGCCAAAATCAGGAAAATAACGGCAATTGAACGAAATTACGGCGGCGTTGACGACTTCCACCGCGAACTACGCCCAACCGCCCCCTTTAACATAGTCAAGGCTGAATCCCATGTCAAGGCGGGCGGCCGGGACGCCGGGCGATCAGGCGTCGAGCGCGGCGCGGATGCCGGCCACGAACGCCTGCACGGCCGGCACCACCGCGTCTCGGGCGTTGTTCTCGATCTCCTGGATGATGCGGCTGCCGATCACGACCGCGTCGGCCACCTCGGCCACGGCGCGCGCCGTGGCGCCGTCGCGGATGCCGAAGCCCACGCCGATCGGCAGCTTGACGTGCTGGCGGATGGCCGTCAGCCGCTCGGCCACCTCGGCCGTGTCGATGTTGCCGGCGCCCGTCACGCCCTTGAGCGAGACGTAGTAGCTGAAGCCGCCGCCGACCTTGGCCACCTGGGCGATGCGCGCGTCGGTCGAGGTGGGCGCCAGCAGGAAGATCAGGTCGAGGTCGTTGGCGCGCATGGCGGCCGCGAATTCCTCGCACTCCTCGGGCGGGTAGTCGACGACGATGGCGCCGTCGGCGCCCGCCTCTTTCGACGCGGCGATGAAGGCGGCCGCGCCGATGCGCTCGATCGGGTTGGCGTAACCCATCAGCACCACGGGCGTGTTCTGGTTGGTCTTGCGGAATTCGCGCACGTAGCCGAACACGTCGTGGATGCCGACGCCGAGCGCCAGCGCGCGCTCGCACGCGCGCTGGATGACGGGGCCCTCGGCCATGGGATCGGAGAACGGCACGCCGAGCTCCAGGATGTCGGCGCCGCCGGCCACCAGCGCGTGCATCAGCGGCACGGTCAGTTCCGGCGCCGGGTCGCCGGCCGTGATGAAGGTGACGAGGGCGGTTTTCTTATCGGCTTGCAGGGCCGCGAAAGTTGGAGCGATACGGGACATGGTTTTATGCTTTCTTTAACAGGTGATCGGACAGGAATCTGGGGCGACCCGGCTGACATCAGCCGAAATTGAGCCCCATCCGTTCCGCCACCGTGTGCATGTCCTTGTCGCCGCGGCCCGACAGGTTGGCCAGCACGATCTGATCCTTGGGCAAGGTGGCCGCCAGCTTGGCCGCGTAGGCCAGCGCGTGCGACGATTCGAGCGCCGGGATGATGCCTTCGATATGGCAGCAGTCGTGGAACGCGGCCAGCGCCTCCTCGTCCGTGATCGACACGTACTGGGCGCGGCCGCTGTCCTTCAGGTAGGCATGCTCGGGACCGACGCCCGGATAGTCGAGGCCGGCCGACACCGAGTGGGTCTCGATGATCTGGCCATTCCCGTCCTGCAGCAGATAGGTGCGGTTGCCGTGCAACACGCCGGGGATGCCGCCCGTCAGCGAGGCCGCGTGCTTGCCGCTGCCCAGGCCCTCGCCCGCCGCCTCCACGCCCACCAGCTTGACGCCCTTCTCATCGATGTACGGATAGAAAATGCCCATCGCGTTCGAGCCGCCACCGATGCAGGCCACCACGTAGTCGGGCTGGCGGCCCGTCATTTCCGGCATCTGTACCCGGCATTCCTCGCCGATCACGGACTGGAAGTCGCGCACCAGCATCGGATACGGATGCGGGCCGGCCACGGTGCCGATGATGTAGAAGGTGTTTTCGATGTTGGTGACCCAGTCGCGCATGGCTTCGTTGAGCGCGTCCTTGAGCGTCTTGGAGCCGGATTCGACCGGCACCACGGTGGCGCCCAGCAGCTTCATGCGGTACACGTTCTGGGCCTGGCGCTTGACGTCCTCGCTGCCCATGTAGACCACGCATTCGAGGCCGAAGCGGGCGCAGATGGTGGCCGTGGCCACGCCGTGCTGGCCGGCGCCCGTTTCCGCGATGATGCGCGGCTTGCCCATGCGCTTGGCCAGCAAGGCCTGGCCGATCACGTTGTTGATCTTGTGCGCGCCCGTGTGGTTCAGGTCTTCGCGCTTGAAGTAGATCTGCGCGCCGCCGGCCAGCTCGGACCAGCGCTTGGCGTGGTAGATCGGCGACGGACGGCCGACGAAGTGCTTGAGCTCGTACCGGAACTCCTCGAGGAAGGCGGGATCCTGGCTGTAGCGCACATAGGCCTCGTTCAACTCGGCCAGCGCGTAGGTCAGCGTCTCGGCGACGAAGGCGCCGCCGTACGGGCCGAAATGGCCGAGCGCGTCGGGCAGCTGGTAATCGGTGGTGTGGAACAGGGGGGCGGCGAGGCCGCTCTCAGGCAAGGCTTTCATGGTGGTTTTCTCTTTCAATGATGGCATCGGCGGCCCGCACCGCCGCGACGAAGTCGGCGATCTTGCGGGCGTCCTTGATCCCCTTGGACGCTTCGACACCACTGCTGATGTCGACCGCGTAGGGGCGTACACGCACCACGGCGTCAGTCGCGCCGGGTACGCTCAAGCCACCACTTAAAACGACCCGAGGCGCGAGTTCTTTTGGGATGAGAGACCAATCAAATACCTTTCCTGCGCCGCCGTAGGCGTCCACAAACGTATCGAGCAACAGGCTGGAAAACAGTGGGCTGGCGGCGCGGCATTGCTGCTCGTATTCTAGCAAATCGTCCGGCTGTGTGTCAGGTTTGACGCGGAACACGCGCACGAACTGTCGTCCGCACGCCGCGCCGATGGCGGCGCTCTCGGCCACCGTCTCGTCGCCGTGCAGCTGGATCAGCGCCAGCGGCGCCACGGCCGTGGTGGCGGCCACCTCGGCCGGGCTGGCGTTGACGAACAGGCCGGTGCAGGTGACGAACGGCGGCACGGCGGCGATCAGCTCGGCCGCGCGCCGCGGCGTCACATAGCGCGGGCTCTTGGGATAGAACACGAAACCGAGCGCGTCGGCGCCGGCCGCCACGGCGGCCCGCACATCCTCTTCCCGGGTCAGGCCGCAGATCTTGATGCGCGTGCGGTGCATGGACACTCCTTCAGAACCACGACAGCGGGCTGGAGGTCTCCAGCGGCAGCTGCCATTTGGGGTCGTAGTCGATTTCGGCCAGGTACAGGCCGTCGGGCATGAAGGTGGGCGCGGCCTCGTGGCGGTCGCGCGCCTCCAGCACCTCGCCCAGCCATTCGGGCCGCTGGCGGCCCGAGCCCACGTACACCAGCGAACCGACCAGGTTGCGCACCATGTGGTGCAGGAAGGCGTTGGCCTTGACGGTGAAGATCACCAGCTCGCCGCGCCGTTCGATCGTGATGTCGTGCATCAGCTTGACGGGCGACTTGGCCTGGCACTGGGCCGCGCGGAACGCCGTGAAATCATGCCAGCCCAGCAGGGGCGGCACGGCGGCCCGCATCAGGTCCACGTCCAGCGGGCGCCAGAAGAAGCCGGCCCGGCCCGCCAGCAGCGGCGCGCGCACGGGGGCGTTGTGGAGCACGTAGTGATAGGTGCGCGCGCGGGCGCTGAAGCGGGCGTGGAATTCGTCGCCCTCGGGGAACGGCTCGATCTCCTTGACCCAGCGCACGCCGATCGACGGCGGCAGGAAGGTGTTCACGCCGCGCATCCAGGCATGCGGTTCGCGCGTCAGGTCGGTATCGAAATGCACCACCTGTTCCAGCGCGTGCACGCCCGTGTCGGTGCGGCCGGCGCAGGTGGTGGCCAGCGGCACGGTGGCGAACTGCGCCAGCGCCCGCTCCAGCTGGTCCTGCACCGTGTGGCCGCCCGGCTGCTTCTGGTAGCCATGCCAGGCGCTGCCGTCGTATTGGACGCCGATTGCTATCCGTTTCAATTGCTGTCCGCTCAAAAATTCAAGTCAGCGCATTATAAACGGGAAACGACGCCGCCATGGCCGGGACGGCGGCCCCGGCCGGTGGCGCGGGCCGGCATCAGCCCAGCAGCGCGCGCATCGACGTGGCCTTGGCCACCTGCTCGTCGCTGCCGCCGCGGATCACCTCGTCCAGCAGTTCGCGCGCGCCTTCCTTGTCGCCGATCTCCTGGTAGGCGATGGCCAGGTCGAGCTTGGTTTCCATCTCCATGTGGACGGCCGACTGCGGCTCGGCGCGGGCCGGCTTGGTGTCCACGGCCGCGTTGTTCAGGTCGAGATCGATGCTCGACAGGTCGAACTCGGGCGCGGCCACGTCGGCCGGGGCCGGCGCCGGTGCCGCGGCCGGAATCTCGGGCAGCGCGAAATCGCTGGCGCTCAGCTCGGCCGCCGGGGCCGGGGCCGGCACGGCCGGGATGTCGAAGTCCATCAGGTTCAGGTCGGCCAGCGGGTCGCTGTCGACCACCGGCAGCGGGGCCGGCGCCGGGGCCGGCACGGCCGCGGCGGTGGCCGGCAGGTCGAGGCCGAAGTCCATGCTGAAGTCGTCAGCCGGGGCCGGTGCCGGGGCCGGTGCCGGGGCGGCGGCCGGCGCCGCTGGCGTGGCGTCGAAATCGAGGTCGAAGGCATGGTCCTCGGCTTGGGCCGGGGCGGCCTCGGCCGCCTCGACCGGCGCCGGCGCGGCGGGCGCATCGAAACTCAGACCGCCCAGGTCGAAGTCGAGGAACTGGTCGGCCGGCGCGGCGGCGGCCATCGCGGCCGGCGTGGGCGCGGCGGACGGCACGGCCGTCTCCAGCGCGTGGTCGGTGCCGAAGTCCATCGCGGCCGGGGCCGGCGCGGCGTCCTGGCTCAAATCCAGGTCCAGGCCGGCGGCGGCCGGGGCCGCGAAGTTGCTGGCCATCGACGCCTCGGCCGGCGGCGGCGCGAACATGGATGGATCGAAATCGTCCATCGGCGCGGCGCCCGGCGCCGGCGCGGCGGACTGCTGCTTGCCCGCCGCGTACATCGGGTTGCTCGGGTCGAGCGCCTTGCCCAGCGCCACGGCCTGATCCCAGTCGTCGCCCTCGCCGCCCGTCTGCGAATACAGCTCGGAGGCCTGGGTTTCGAACGCGCGCACATCCTTGCGCGTGGCGTAGATCTCCAGCAGCTTCAGGCGCACCGCGTGGCGCTCCGGATGCATGCGCAGCGCCTCCTTGAGGATTTCCTCGGCCTGGGCGTCGCGGCCGTAGGCGATGTACACGTCGGCCTCGGCCACGGGATCGACCTCATTGGTGTCGAGCTGGCTGGCCGACGGCGCGAAGTTGGAGTTGAACACGCTGTTGTTGGTGTCCACGCTCTGGCCGCCCGTCTCGGCGATCAGTTGCTGGCCCGTGGTGGGCGAGTCGCCCAGCACGCTCGTCTCCGTGCGCACCTCGGCGGCCGCCTGCTCCTGGCGCCGGCGGCGCGCCAGCAGCAGGCCCACGCCGCCCAGCAGGGCGGCCAGGCCGGCGCCGATGTAGGTGATGTTGTCCATCACGATGTCGGTGATGCTCGGCTCGGCGATGCGCGGCGGCACCACCACCGTGCGGCGCGGCTTGGGCGGCACGGTGGCGGCGGCGCTGGCCGGCGCGGACGCCGACGCCGACGCCGACGCGTTCAGGTCGATCACCGGCGCGGAAGCGGCCGCGCTGGCCGGGGCGGACGCCTTCTTCTGGTCCGCCATGGCCTTGTTCTTCACCGCCATCAGGTTTTCCAGGTCGCTGACGTTCTTCTCCAGCTCCTTGACCCGGCTGGCCGCGTCGGCCACCTGTTTTTCCTTGGCGATCTTGTCCTCCACCGCCATGGCCGTCTTACCGCCGGCCGGGGCCGAGGCGGGATTGGCCTTGGACAGCTTCAGCTTGTCCTGCGCCTCGTTGGCGGGCGTGGCGCGCTCCTCGACCTTGGCCGTGATCTTGCCGGCCACGCTCTGGGTCGCTTCCGGCTCCTTGGCCGGCGCGCTGGTGGCCACCTGGCCGGCCAGCTTGCTGCGGTAGGCGTTGAAGTCGGCCGCATGGGCCACCACCACGCCGCGCGCCTCGCCTTCCGTGGCGGTCGCGCGCACGCTGTCGGCGTCGGGCACGGCCAGGATGCGGCCCGCCTTCAGGCGGTTCATGTTCTTGCCGGCGAACGCTTCCGGATTGGCGCGGTACAGCGCCACCAGCATCTGGTCCAGCGACACGTCGACCGGCTTCAACCGGTCGGCGATGCGGGTCAGGTTGTCGCCGGCCTTGACGTGGTACTGGCTGGCCGCCTGACGGGACTTCTCGCCTTCGGGCGCCGGCGCGCGGGCGGCCGGCTGTGCCGGCTGCGCGGGCTGGGCCGGCGACGGGGCCGGCTGCACCGCCGGCGCCGTCGTGGCCGGACGGGCCGGCGCGGCCACCTGGGCCGGCTGGGTGGCGCGCAGTTCGGCCGGATCGAGCAGGAAGGTGTATTCGCGCACCAGGCGGCCGCCGTTCCAGTCCAGTTCGAGCAGCATGTCGACGAACGGCTCGTTGACGGGCTGGCCGGACGTGATGCGGATCACCTGGCGGCCGTCGCGCTGCTGCACCTCAAAGCGCAGCGACAGCAGGGTGGGATTGAAATCGATGTTGGCGGCGCGGAACGCGTCGGGCGGCGCCAGCTTGGCCACCAGCGCGCCGGCCTCGTCGGCCGACACGGCCGTCAGTTCTATTTCCGCCCGCAATGGCTGACCGAGCGAGGACAGCACGGTCAGCTTGCCCAGCCCGGCGGCGTTTGCTGCGGGGGATAAAAGCACGGCACAGGCGACGGCGCTGGTCAGTGTTTTCAACGCGAACGAAACGATGCGGGGGCGAGTGGTTAAATGCATAGTGGGCGGCGATAGAGTTGTCAGAGGGAAAAATGTTACTTTCCCGGAAGTATCAACATATCACCACGGGCTGGCCCGTGCAAGCTTTGCACGTGCCGTGCGCCCCGATATGTCACCTTGGCGCCTAATGTATGCCTAAAAAACCGCGTTGGGAAGCGCCCGATAAAAAAACAGCGGCGCCGGTTGACGCCGGGGCCGCTGTCGGTGCGCGGCGGACCTGGCGCCCGCCGCGATGGTTGCCGATTAACAGTCGTTATGCATCAAGCACGATGCGCAGCATGCGGCGCAGCGGTTCGGCCGCGCCCCACAGCAGCTGGTCGCCCACGGTGAAGGCGGACAGGTAGTCGTTGCCCATGCTCATCTTGCGCAGACGGCCGACGGGGATGGTCAGGCCGCCGGTCACGGCGGCCGGCGACAGGTCCTTCATCGACGCTTCGCGCGTGTTCGGCACCACCTTGGCCCACTGGTTGGACGAGGCGATGATGTCGGTCAGCTCATCGAGCGGCACATCCTTGGTCAGCTTGATGGTCAGCGCCTGCGAGTGGCAGCGCATGGCGCCGATGCGCACGCACAGGCCGTCGACGGGGATCGCCGTGGAGCCGAAGTCCGGGCCCAGGCCCAGGATCTTGTTGGTCTCGGCGCCGCCCTTCCACTCCTCCTTCGACTGGCCGTTGCCGAGGTCCTTGTCGATCCACGGGATCAGGTTGCCGGCCAGCGGCACGCCGAACTGCTTGGTCTCGTCGGCCGACATGCCGTGCTGGGTGGCCAGCACCTGGCGGTCGATCTCCAGGATGGCGGACGCGGGATCATCCAGCAGCGGCTTGACGGCGCTGTTGATGGTGCCGAACTGGGTCAGCAGTTCGCGCATGTGCTGGGCGCCGCCGCCCGACGCCGCCTGGTAGGTCATGGAGGTCATCCACTCCACCAGGTTGTGCTGGAACAGGCCGCCCAGGCCGATCAGCATGCACGACACGGTGCAGTTGCCGCCGATGAAGTTCTTCACGCCCTTGCCCAGCGCGTCCTTGATCACGTGCATATTGACCGGGTCCAGCACGATCACGGCGTCCTTCTCCATGCGCAGGGTCGACGCGGCGTCGATCCAGTAGCCGTTCCAGCCGGCCGCGCGCAGTTTCGGGAACACCTCGCTCGTGTAGTCGCCGCCCTGGCAGGAAATGATGATCTCGCACTTGCTCAGCTCGGCGATGTCGGTCGCGCTTTTCAGCTTGGTCTCGTTTTTCGCCATGGCCGGCGCCGCGCCGCCCGGATTCGAGGTGGTGAAGAACACCGGTTCGATGTGGGCGAAATCGCCCTCTTCCCGCATGCGCTGCATCAGGACCGAACCGACCATGCCGCGCCAACCTACCAAGCCTACTAGTTTCATCATCATTCCTTCAATATCATGTAAATCGTTTATACCGTTACTGCGCCAGCGCCTTGAGCACCGCGTCGCCCATCTCCGCGGTGCCGACCTTGGTGGTGCCGGCCTCGTAGATGTCCGGCGTGCGCAGACCCTGCTTGAGCACGGCCTTGACGGCGCTCTCGATGCGCTCGGCCTGTTCGGCGCGGCCCAGCGAGTAGCGCAGCATCATGGCGGCCGACAGGATGGTGGCCAGCGGATTGGCCACGCCCTTGCCGGCGATGTCGGGCGCCGAACCGTGCGACGGCTCGTACAGGCCCTTGTTGTTGGCGTCCAGCGAGGCCGATGGCAGCATGCCGATCGAGCCGGTCAGCATCGAGGCCTGGTCCGACAGGATGTCGCCGAACATGTTGCCCGTCACCAGCACGTCGAAGCGCTTCGGCGCGCGCACCAGTTGCATGGCGGCGTTGTCGACGTACATGTGGTCGAGCGCGACGTCAGGGTATTCCTTGTGCACGTCGGTGACGATGTCGCGCCAGAACTGGAACGTCTCCAGCACATTGGCCTTGTCCACGCTGGTCAGGCGCTTGTCGCGCTTTTGCGCGGCCTGGAACGCCACGTGGGCGATGCGGCGGATCTCGCCTTCGGCGTAGCGCATGGTGTCGAAGCCCTCGCGCTGGCCCTTGAAGGGGCCGTCCGGGCACTCGCGCACGCCGCGCGGCTGGCCGAAGTAGATGTCGCCCGTCAGTTCGCGGATGATCAGGATGTCCAGACCCGACACCACTTCCGGCTTGAGCGTGGAGGCGCCCGCCAGTTCAGGGTACAGGATGGCCGGACGCAGGTTGGCGAACAGGCCCAGGTGCTTGCGCAGGCCCAGGATGGCCTGTTCGGGGCGCAGCGCGCGCTCCAGCGTGTCGTACTTGAAGTCGCCCACGGCGCCGAACAGGATGGCGTCGGCCGCCTTGGCCAGCGCCAGCGTGCCCTCGGGCAGCGGGTGGCCATGGGCCGCGTAGCCGGCGCCGCCGACGGGCGCCGTTTCGAGCTCGAATTTTTCGTCCAGCGCGTTCAGGACCTTGACGGCCTGGTCGACGATTTCCGGGCCGATACCGTCGCCCGGGAGGATAGCAATTTTCATAGTGTTGGTTCGAGATTAGATGACGTTGGCCAGCCAGGGCTGGCTTGCCAGATGACGCGCCTCGTATTCGCGGATGGTGTCCGCGTGGCGCAGGGTCAGGCCGATGTCGTCCAGACCGTTCATCAGGCAGTATTTGCGGAAGGCGTCGATCTCGAAGGGGTAGGAGACGCTGCCATTGCTGGTGGAAATGCGCTGCTGCTCAAGGTCGACCACCAGACGGTAACCGGGGAAGGCCTTGACTTCATTGAACAGATGATCGATCTGTGCTTCGGGTAAAACGATGGGCAGCAAGCCGCTCTTGTAGCAGTTGTTGAAGAAGATGTCGGCGAACGACGGCGCGATGATGGCGCGGAAGCCGTACTGGTCCAGCGCCCACGGCGCGTGCTCGCGCGAGGAGCCGCAGCCGAAGTTCTTGCGGGTCAGCAGGATCGAGGCGCCCTGGTAGCGCGGCTCGTTGAGCACGAAGTCCGGGTTCAGCGGACGGCGGCTGTTGTCCTGGCCCGGCTCGCCGTGGTCCAGATAGCGCCATTCGTCGAACAGGTTGGGGCCGAAGCCGGTGCGGTGGATGGACTTCAGGAATTGCTTGGGGATGATGGCGTCGGTGTCGACGTTGGCGCGGTCAAGCGGGGCCACCAGGCCTTCGTAGATGGTGAATTTATCCATGGTACTCAATCAGTTGGTGCGGCGGCGGGCCGCCCGGGCCCGCCGCGCCGCGGTTATTTTTTGCCAGCGCCTTCGACCACCTGGCCGACCTTCTGCACATCCTTGCCCATGCCTTGAATGGTGTTGCAGGCGGTCAGGGACAGGGCGATCAGGGACAGGGCGAACAGTTTTTTCATGATGGACTCTCGTTTGGGACTGGTTATCTTTTTACATTCGTGCGGATAAGGGAACGGCCCCTGGGGTCCGTTCCCGGTTTCAGGACGGCGGCGGTTCAGCGCAGCGCGCGCACGTCGACGAAGTGGCCGGCGATACCGGCCGCCGCCGCCATGGCCGGCGACACCAGGTGGGTGCGTCCGCCCTGGCCCTGGCGGCCTTCGAAGTTGCGGTTCGAGGTCGAGGCGCAGCGCTCGCCCGGCTCCAGCCGGTCGGCGTTCATGGCCAGGCACATCGAGCAGCCCGGCTCGCGCCATTCGAAGCCGGCGTCGCGGAAGATGCGGTCCAGCCCTTCGCGCTCGGCCTGTTCCTTGACCAGGCCGGAACCGGGCACCACCAGCGCCAGCTTCACGTTGGAGGCGCGCTGCTTGCCGCGCACCACCTCGGCGGCGGCGCGCAGGTCCTCGATGCGCGAGTTGGTGCAGGAGCCGATGAACACCTTGTCGATGCGGATGTCCTCGATCGCCGTGTTGGGCTTGAGGTCCATGTAGACCAGCGCCTTCTCCATGGCGTCGCGCTTGACGCTGTCCTTCTCGTGGTCGGGATCGGGCACGCGGCCGTCGATCGCGGTGACCATCTCGGGCGAGGTGCCCCATGTCACCTGCGGCTTGATCTCGGCCGCGTTGAGCGTGACCACCAGGTCGAACTTGGCGCCGGCGTCCGAATGCAGCGTGCGCCAGTACTCGACGGCGCGGTCCCAGTGCGGGCCCACGGGCGAGAACGGACGGCCCTTGACGTAGTTGATGGTGGTGTCGTCCACCGCGATGATGCCGGCGCGCGCGCCCGCTTCGATCGCCATGTTGCACACCGTCATGCGCCCTTCCATCGACAACGCGCGGATGGTGGAGCCGCCGAACTCGATGCAGTAGCCGGTGCCGCCGGCGGTGCCGATCTTGCCGATCACGGCCAGCACGATGTCCTTGGCCGTCACGCCGGCCGGCAACGCGCCGTCGACCTGCACCAGCATGGCCTTCGATTTCTTCTGCAGCAGGGTCTGGGTGGCCAGCACGTGCTCCACTTCCGAGGTGCCGATGCCGTGCGCCAGCGCGCCGAAGGCGCCGTGGGTCGAGGTGTGCGAATCGCCGCACACCACCGTCATGCCCGGCAGCGTCGCGCCCTGCTCGGGGCCGATCACGTGCACGATGCCCTGGCGCTTGTCGTTCATGTTGAAATAGGTCAGGCCGTAGGACTTGGCGTTGGCGTCCAGCGTCTCCACCTGCAGGCGCGAGACCGGGTCGGCGATGCCGCCGGCGCGGTCGGTGGTGGGCACGTTGTGGTCGGCCACGGCCAGGTTGGCCGAGATGCGCCATGGCTTGCGGCCGGCGGCGCGCAGGCCGTCGAATGCCTGCGGGCTGGTGACTTCGTGCACCAGGTGCCGGTCGATGTAGAGGATCGTGGTGCCGTCTTCCTCGGCCTTGACCACGTGCGATTCCCAGAGTTTGTCGTAAAGCGTCTTCATCATGATTTATGCAGTGCTGCTACCGCCTGTGTGAGTAATCCACTTTGATTATGCCATATTTGTGCATTGCAAAAGCGTCGCTGCCTTCAAGCCTCGTGAGCCGATGCGGTCCCGCGTCCTGATACACCTGCTATGACTCCTTTGCTAAATTTGCATCATTTTGCCGGCGCGGCCCTCGGCCGGGCCCGGCGAAAAAAAAAGCCTGCGGGGTTCGCAGGCTTCGTGTCGGTCGCCAGCGTAACGCTAGGCTGCCATTCGGACACTGCCGCGGCACCCGTCCATCAGGAACGATAGGCCCACCACCAGCACCAGCTCGCCCTCGGCCGAGCGGGCCGTGCCCGTAATGCCTTCCACGGCGATGGCCGTCATCGGCTTGATCACCAGGTCGGCCGTGCCGTCGACCGCTTCCACGGCCAGGATGTACGGTTGTGGCGCTGCAACAACAATGCCCACCTTCTCGCGGCAGTTCTCGTAGCCGAGCGCGCCGGCCAGCGAACGCACGGGCAACGGCCGGCCCTGGTCCTTGAGCACGGGCGCGCCGCCCACCTCCATGAACACCTCCGGCAGCTCGACCACGCGCTGCACCACCGCCATCGGCAGCGCCAGCGCCGCGCCCGAGGTCGACACCAGCATGGTCGGCACGATCGACAGTTCGATCGGCAGGCGGATCGCGAACTTGGTGCCGAAGCCGAGCGCCGATTCGATGTGGATCGCGCCGCGGTTCTTCTCCACGGCCGTCTTCACCACGTCCATGCCGACGCCGCGGCCGGACACGCTCGACGCCACTTCCTTGGTCGAGAAGCCGGGCAGGAACACCAGCTGGAAGCAATCGTCGGCCGTCAGCTGGGCCGATTCGCTGATCAGGCCCTTCTGCAGCGCCTTGGCGCGCAGCTTGATCGGGTCCATGCCCTTGCCGTCATCCTGCAGCACGATCATCACGCTGTTGGCTTCCTGCCAGGCCTTGAGCGAGATGTAGGACTTGGTCGACTTGCCGGCCGCGACCCGCTCCTCGGGCGACTCGACGCCGTGGTCGAGCGCGTTGCGCAGCATGTGCACCAGCGGATCGTACAGGCTGTCGACGACGACGCGGTCCACCTCCGTCTCCGCGCCCTCGATGGTCAGCTCCACGTCCTTGCCCAGGTCCTTGGCCAGTTCGCGCACCAGGCGCGGGAATTTCTGGAACAGGCGGCCGACCGGCTGCATGCGGGTGGCCAGCGTGGCGCGCTGCAGCTCGGTCGAGTAGCGCGAGGCGCGCTCCAGCGTCTCGGCCAGCGTGGCCATCAGCGTGGCGGCCTGGCCTTCGAACTTGAATTGCAGCAGGCGTTCGAGCAGCACGGCGGCCTGGTTGGCGGCCTGCACGGATTCGCCGGCCACCTCCAGCAGCGCGTCGAGCTTGACGGCGTCGACGCGGATGCTCTCCTCCTTGACGGGGGCCGCCTGCGGCCGGTCCTCGCGCTTCTCGCCTTCGGGGCGGGCGCGCGGCGCGGCGGACGGCGCCCCGGCGGCGGCGGCGGCGGCCACGGCCACGGCCAGCAGCAGGTC
>NZ_JBXANP010000031.1:0-31759 GCF_058801745.1 Rugamonas sp. GW822-FHT03B10
TACCGTTTGCCGCTCATACTCACTCCTTTAGCCTAGAATTATGGCTCAGGAGTGTCTACAAGAGTCGTGGCGATTCAAGTAGCTGTCCCTGCAGCTTCTCCCCGGAAGTCATATATTCTGCATTCTTCATCGCTTTTTTATGCCACTTCTTAAGTGTTTTCCCCATATCCCCAAACTGTTTTGGGCCAAAGTCTCCGGAACACTTGTCAAACAACTCCATCCGCAATTGATACGCAATGTCTTTCGATTCGCTCAAGATATTGAGTTCGCTGTCCATCGCCATGCTGCGCAGATTCAAATTGGCTGAGCCAATGGTGAAGGCGGCATCATCTACCACGGCCACCTTGGCATGGATGTAGATTTCCTCATAATCATCCCACCTCAGCTTTTCGGCCTCGGCGCAGGTCCATAACGAGCACATCACAACGTTGATACCGTGGTTAGCCAGCTCCTCCGCAGTAATGGGCGGTTTTGTCTTTTTCTTAGTTGCTTTCTCTACAGCGGCCTCATGTTCAACCTTCATCGTCTTGCTCATCCCTACCTTACTGGCCACCTCATAAGTAGGGGAATCCATACGGTCCATTTCCGGGGTAGAGGTAAGCAGGAAAACGTAGATTGGCTGGTTAAACCCCGCTTTCCGCAAATTGCCGACGCAATGGATGAGGTGCTCTGCCCAGGCGGCATATTGGATGTATTGATTTTGAATGAAAATGTAATGCTGCATTTGCCGCGTAAGGTTGGCATAGCACTCCTTCGCGCCTTTTTCACCGTGCATTGGCTGAGTTCGAAGCAACTGCACGTTGTGCTGTCCATTCGGCAATTTGAACGCTGTCCAGGGAATCTTTGCGCGGCGAGCGATGAAGTCCCCGTCCATCTCCTTATGGAAAACGTCAGCGACATCCTCGTGAATTCCTTCCACAAATTTCTTCGCGACTGGAAGAATGTTGAGGAGTGCGCGAACACTGTCGTAGAACAGTGAACTCGGTGGCTTGGATTCGGTCCAGGCTTGGCAAAAATTGTGATTCAGGTCGTATAGCACCGGACCTTTCAGACGGCAAGAAACGTCCTGGTAGGGTTTGGCGACGCAAGTATTGTTGTCGAGGTAGCGTTGTACCCTCTCTTGATGGTCCCGCTTCCCACGTTCGGTTTGTCCATAGCCAAAGGCGATGTCACTGCGTGACGGTTGATCTCCTTCGGCCAGTTTGCATACCTCGGATTCCTCTTTGCGGTAGATTCGTTCTCGTAATGGGCTTCTAAATTCGTGCTCTGAAGTGTCCCAAAAGTCGGTGATTGAATTATGTCCCATCACGTATCCCACCGCCTCGGCCGGATATTCATAATCGATCAATACCATTTTTTGGTGGTGGGCCGGATAGAGCATGGACGCGCCACCAGCCGGGTTAGTCGACACGCCCTCGGGGAGCGTCTCGCCCCAAAGTGCTCGTCCCATGCATGCACCTGGAACTTCACGGCCGTGAAAGTGAATATTCGTTATGTTGTCGGAGCAGACCTGCTTAAACCACTCTTCGTTATACCTGCAATGAACATCGCTATAAAATCCGTGCAATCCCTTACCTATACCCTGATAGAGTCGCCCAAAGTAGTCCGGCAAATTGTTCATCATTTTCTGGGAGACCGCGTCGTCATGCCATACCAGAAGGCGCACCTTGACCGGATCCTTTCCGCGTCCCGCAATTTCCTTCAATAGGTCGCCATATCGCTGCCCGGATTCCGCCGCTCCTTCGCGGACAAGAACCATGCCTGGGTCGAATCCCCAGGTGATGATGTCCACCGAATGCTTGGCGTTTCTAATATCCGTCGCGATGGATTCGAAGACATCTTGTCCGCAATTGATCGGTTTTAACTCGCAGCCATAACGTGGCTCGTAGACCCGGTGTGGCACCCTGATGAACCAAGGCTGGGCCAGACACTGACAGGGAGCTCCGTTGTCGCGATACGATAGCTTTTGCACATATAGTTTTGCGTTGTCGTCCATGCTGCCCATAGCAGAATTCTCCTGAGTATTGCCTATGTCTCGTTACGTTGGCGATTCGTCTGCGTCGCGCAACGCAGGGTTGGCGCGCAGGCGGTTCTGCTCCATGGAAGCAGGCTGTTCGCTGAACGAGCCAGCTTCATTTGCGTAGCCGTGGTAGCCGATGCCCGCACTCATTTCGTGCTGCTCCTCGTGCGGATTCGGATCGATGACATAGCGGTTGCCGTTGTGGAGCTCGACCTCGTACTTGGACTGTTTGTCCAACTCGTGCTTGAAGGTCATGTTGCCGTTGTCGTCGAAATGTCCCTGCTCGGCCAAGGCGTCATCCTTGTACAGCTTGTAAGGCAACCCGGCATTGATGCGGCCACCGGCCGCCGCATGGCTGTTCAGGTGAAATGTGCCTGCGCCGTTAAGCGTCTCTTTCGGGGGCTGTACTGTCGCCATTTCCATGGTCTTGGGCGCCGTCAGGCTGTGTTTCGCCGCATGCGCTACGAAATTTCCGCTGGTGCCCATCTCGATACTGCCACCGCTGAATTTGGCGAAGCTGCCGCCGCCGTTGATGACAACCTGTTCCTTGGCGCTGATGGTGATGCTGTTGGCTGTTTGTGTGATGTTCAGCTTCGCCAGGATATTGACGCTATCCGACAGGGCTCGCATGTCGATGTCGCCCGCCGCCGCGACCAGCCGCATGCCAGCCTTATGGACAAACAGCCGCAAAGCTTGCCGGACGCTGGCAAACAGGCCGCCACTACTGGCAAGGGACAGATCCTGGCCGGTCGTCAGTGCGATGTGCTGGGCGCTGGCAAGATGCATGCTGCCAGCGGTTGTGGTTTCAATTCCGGCAGCACTGGCAAGGACCAGGTGCGGATTGCCCAACTGCGGGAAGCTGCCCGTTGCGCCGCCTTGAATGCCTTGGTTCTGTGCCTTGATGGCCGCAGCCGCCTTGGTCTGTTCGCCCGCATCCTGCGCACCAGCACTTTGCGCCGCGTTTGCCAGTGCTTCGTGCTGGCTCTGCGCCGCGTTGAGCCGTTGCAGCGTCTCGCCCATGTCCTTGATGTGCGAACCCGCATTCGGCCGTGCCTCCGTCGTGATGAGCATGCCCCGGTTGGCGCGCGCCACGCCCCAGGCGTTGGTGGCCAGTTCCCAGCCTTCGCCGCGCGCATCCATGCGGCCTTGTGCCGTTTCGACCCGCGTGATGCTGCCCAGCGACAGCTGGCTGCACTGGTGGTCGCTCTTGAGCTGGGCCTGCAGCGCGCCCTTGGTGTCGTCCATTATCAAATGGTTGCTGCCGCCGTTGGTGCCGCCCAGTTCACGACTGCGCAGGCCGGCCAGCGCCTGTTGCGAAGGCAAATTCCATGGCGGCATGTTGTGGCGGTTGTAGACGAGGCCGACGACGATGGGGCGGTCGACATTGCCGTCCAAGAACTGCACGACCACTTCCTGCCCCACGCGCGGCAGGCACATTTGGCCGAAGTAGGGGCCCGCCATCGGCATCATGACCCGTATCCATGGCGAGCTGGCCTGGTCGAACGTACCCAGCCGGTCCCAGTGGAATTGCAGTTTGATCCGGCCCAGCTCGTCCGTGTAGATGTCCGCGCCCGGCGGGCCGACGACGATGGCCGTCTGCACGCCGGGATTGGCGCAAGGGGTACTGTTGTGGCCCCGGCCGGGGCGCCAGCGGATGTCGCGCCGGAGGCAGGTGAGGGTGTTGCTGTATTCCGATTTACCGTTCGGGCCGGCCGGATAATTGTTGCTGGCGGTATGGACGACCGACAGGATCAGGTAGTCGCGGGTGGCGATGCTGGGCTTGGCGTCCTGGCCTTGGGCGACCGGCTTGTCGGCCGCGCTGAAGTGGCCGGCCAGCTTGAAGATCCGTCCCGGCTGCGCGGCCCGGTCGTTGCCGGCCGCTTCGAAATACTGGGTATGCTGATCCCGTTCTTCCATGCGGCGCTGCGCCAGCGCGTCGCCGTCGCCCAGGCTGGGGTAGCCGTAGGCGCCGGCGTTTTCGTACAGCTCGTAGCTGTCCACGTCGCCCTGCTTGTTGAGGGAGTGGCCGTTGACCAGTTGGGGGCCGGGGTTCTTGTAGTTGAAGCTGCTCAGGGTCAATAGGCCCGAGCCGAGCTCGCGGATGGCGTGCCAGTCGTGGATGCCGTCGCCTTCGCCCGAACCGCTGTGGGCGCGAAATTGCATCTGGTCTGTCATACCCACCACGTGGCTGGCGTCGATCGGGGCGGACTGGATCGAATTGTCGCTGATGACTAGCGTGTGGCCATCGGCCCTGTGTTCGTAGTGGTAATGCAGGCCGGCGTCTTCCCAGCGCCGGTGCAGGTGGTTGTAGTCGGTTTCGTTGTGCTGGTTGGCGCAGGTGAGCTTGGGGTCGGGGTAGTCGAGGCTCATGCGCGTGGTCCAGTCGCGCTGGCGGTAGTGGTCGAAGGTGGTTTCCGTCAGTTCGAGCACGCTGCGGTGGTGGAACGAGACGTTGTCCTTGCGCAGTTTGGCGAACGCCAGCCATGGTTCCAGCACCATGCGGTAGAAGGCGAAGCCGCCGTCTGTGCGCAGGAAGCGGAACTGGCTGACGTAGCCGTTCATGTGGCGCTCGCTGCCGTTTTCGCGCACCAGTGAGATCGTCACCATTTTGCCCATCAAGCCTTTGAGCGGGATGCGGGCGTTGTCTGAAAGCACTTCCACGTCGATGCGGAAGTCGCGCGACAGTTCCTCGCGCATCTGCACCGTGTTAACCAGCATGGTCTCGCGCGGGCCATCGTCGTGCGGGAAGCGCATGCGCAGCAGGCGGTTGTGCTGCGCGTTGGCGCCGAACACGGACAGTGCCGTCATGCCGATGTCCACGATGTCTTCTCTCATACCACCTCCATCTCGCCACGCTGTCAGGTGTCAGCCACTGTAGACGGCCCGGTCATTCACGTGTTGAGGACACTCAAGGGAGCTCGTCGGTGGCAGCGGGCGGGGCAACAGGTAGCGGATGGTGTTGCTAGCAACCTGACCATCACGGCCGGGCAGAAAAGTATCCCAGCCCACGCGCGGCCCCACGCCCGCCCTGTTCGACAGCAGCGCGGGCCGGATGCAGGGTGGGCTCAGGATCAGCTGGGCCTCGAACCGCAAATTGGGCAGGCCGAACAGGGCGACTATCTTCGCCAGCGCCACCGCGCCATCGCGGCGCGGGAGAAAGCGTTCCAGCGCTTCCTGGTCGAGTGGGCCGATATGCAGGCGCACACCTAAATCGCGGCGCCAGAGACGGCCGCCGAGTGCGGCGCCGAGGCCGATCGTGGCATTGATCGTACCCAGTTCGCTGTGTTTTCTCCGGGGAACATAGTCCCACCCGCCGACGAACGATTCCACGCCGATGGGAATGCCGAAATAGCTGGTCAGCACGCGCGCGATCGTGCTCGCCGCCACAGGACGGGTGCGGAATAGCGCGGCGTAGCGGGCGACCGCGTCGTCCGTGGCGTCATGTGTCTTACCACCAGTGCCCGCCAGCGCCGTCAATAGCGGCAGCAGCCCATCCTCCCGCCGGGTATCGAACTTGTGTTCCAGCCGATATTTGCCCCACGCCTGGAAGAACATCGACACCATGCGATGCGAGAACAGGTCGACAAAGGCACGTATGCCCGCGTCGCCATCGCGCTCGGCCGCAGCGACGCGTTCCGTCTTATTGAGTGGCAGGGCGCCGCCCCCGCCCAGCAGGCCAATGAAGGTCGGGGTGACGGCGAACTGTAGTCCATCGTCGCCCTGCAGCGCAGCTGGCAGTTCGTCCGCAAGGCGGATGGGGTGCGGTTCGGCTGATAGCGCTTCGATTTCGCTGGCCGGAAAATTCAAGGACAGGCTGTTCTGAAAGCGCAATACGTGGGAGAAGGCACGGTCATACGGCACGTCGTGGCGCGCCAGCCAGTCCAGCAGCAAGCGCACCGCCTGGACGAACGCGAAGCGCTGTGGCATGTCCAGCAACTGCTGCATCACACTAATTTCTGATAGCCGCTTCTCGGTTGGCATCGGATCAACTCCTTCCCGGATTGGTGGGATAGCACGACCAGTTCGATGAAGCTGTTCACTTGCACATATAGCCCGAGGAACAGGTCGATCACTTGAGCGAACAGCAGCAGTCCGGTGCCGACGAAGGCGTCCTCGTCCAGTGTCATGCGCACCTCGGTGCCATGCACCAGCGTGCTGCCGTATTTGTCGCGCAGCCAGGTGACCGCGTCGGCCGTCTCCAGGCCGACGATACCCTCGATCTGTCGCCGCGTGACGGGGGACTGGGGCAGGTCGTAAAGGGTCAGCATCTCGCGGAAGGCAGGCAAGCCGTGCTGGGATAACGCGTGGTGGTTGATGCTCAGGTGGGAGATCAGGCGCCAGTGCATGCCGGGGCCGTTAGCGAAACGGTACGGCGGCGTGGGACGGCGCAGAAACCGCACCGTGTAGCCGTCTGCGTCATGCAGCGGCGTCAGATCGCCGTCCGGTTGGTTGTATTTGAGTTGGCTGGGCAGGTTGCGGTTGGTGCAGCTCAAGGTGATCGACAGACTGGCTTTCTCGACCTGCATGGGGTTGAAGTCGACGTCGACCAGGGCGATGCGCGTTTCGTGGCCGGGGCTGATGGCGGCCAGCGTCGCGTCCCGGCGCGCCACCCAGTAGTGGCCTTTGCCGCCGGCGTCTTCGCCATGGCGCAGGGAATAGAACGGGCGGAATTCCGTCACCGTCTCCTTCTGGTCGCGCCGGCGCACCATGTGGACGGCGTCGATCGAATACACGTCGAAGGCGGTGGCGCGCGTGGTGTCCGGCAGTACGCCATAGTCGGCCGTGGCGTGGGTGATCGAGATCGGCTGGCCCGGCCGGCGGAATAGGTTGATGGCCGGGCTGCAGCCCAACAGCAGGTTGCGTTCGGACAGGCTGCCCAGCAGCCTTGCGGCGGCCGAGTCGGGCCGTGATCCAGGCAGCGCCAGATGCAGGGTGAAGCGCTGGCAAGCCGGCGGCAGTAGCTGGCGCAGCACCGCCATATCGAGGTCGACGAAGTTGAATTTGTCGGGGAAGGCGAAATATTCGATCAGCAGGCGGGCCGACGCGTGCGAGCGCGCGTCGAGCGGGAGCAGGGCTTCGTCGTCGGCGAAGCCAACCGGCGTCAGCGGCACGCCGGGCAGCGGCAGCCACTGGCCGGGTTGGCATTCAAGCCAGGCGGCGGTCGCCTGCATGAACAGGGCGTTGCGCAGGGCGGCGCAGAATGTCGGTTCGCCGTCGATGAACACGCGCAAGGCGTTCAATTCCACCGGCATCGCGCCTTCGATGACGATGCTCAGCGACGAACCGGTGACGGGACCCGGCACGAGGCCCGCCGGTTGCCGTGTCACCGCGTCGAACCGGGCGGCGGCGATGGCGAGCGGCGCCAGCGCGATGTCGTAGGCGGTGCTGAACCGGCAACGTACGCCTTGCACCAGCGCGGTTTCCATCACCGTGCCGCGCGCAATGGTGTGCACCGTTGCGCCACCCGCGCCGTCCACCGCGCGATGCGTGGCGCGGATGATGGCGCAGGACGGCACCGGCCGCAAGCCGTGCGGAAATAATGTCTCCAGCAGCGCTTCGGTAAATTCGGGATAGCTGTCGTCGAGCCGCTTGGCGATGCGCGCACCGAGCAGTGCCACCGACTGTATCAACTGCTCGACATGCGGATCCGGGCAGGTGTCCTCATTCAATCCCAGCCGTCCGCCCAGTCCGGGATAGCGTTCGTGAAGTTCGCAACAGAGGCCGCGCAACGCGACCAGTTCACGCTCGAAGTAGGGCAGCAGATCCTCCATACACTTCTCCTTTTCCAGGCCGGATACGGCGCCGCGGTAAATTGCCAGTATCAAGCGCCGACAGCCGGTCAAGTTGAGTTGGCGCAAGCTCGGGCCAGCGCATGGTTCTGAGTGAAATCAAAGAGTTGCACCGGGGTAGTTCCATACTCCGTGGACAGGCGACGTGTCCACATGATGGGGTTGCGATGATCTTGTCCAAAAAAGTACTGTGGTCAGAGGGGCTGGTGTTGAATGTGCAGCACTTGCAACGGCTCGATCGTTACCACGAGGCGCGGCAGCGGCACCTGGCCGCCGCCATGCATGCCTACGCATGGGGTGTGCAGGTGGCGCAGTGGGATATCGAAGGCGTGGGCAGGAACACCTTGCGGGCCGACGCGCTGACGCTCATTTTCCAGGATGGGGAGATTTATCAGGCGCCATTGTCCGATGCGTTGCCGGCGAAGGTGGATCTGGGCGCGCTGCCGTCCGACGAGCAGAGTTTCACGTTCTACGCGGCGTTGCCGGCGGTGAACGAAAACGGCGGCAATCTGGCCGACGGTGCCACCGCCGCCACCAATGGACGTTATGTGCGGTACGACGCGCAAACGCCCGATCTTTACAGCGAAGGCTGGAACATCAACCTGTCCTACCTGACCAAACGGGTGCGGTTGCTGTCGCAGCTGGACGCGCGCGATGGCAGCGACGCCATCCCCGTGGTCCGCGTGCGGCGCAAGGCGGACAATACCTTCGAAATCGACCCGACTTTTATGGCGCCCAGCCTGTCGGTCGATGCGGAACCGATGTTGCAGGGCCTGCTGCGGCGCTTGCTGGGAAGGCTGGCAGCCAAGGCGGACACGCTGTATCAAATGCAGCCGCAGACGCGGGGACAGTCGGTCGACGCGCACAGCACCAATGTGTCGTCATTTTTCATGCTGCATTCGGTGAATGTGGCGTGCGCGTCGTTGACCCATTGCGCGAATGCAGGATGCTGCCATCCGGAGCGTTTGTTTGCTGCGATGATGGGCGTGGCCGGCGGCCTGATGGCGTTCTCGACCAAATACGCCGTCGCCGACCTGCCAACTTATGTGCATGAGAACCCGGCGCCCGGGTTTCTCACGCTCAATACCATCATCGAGGAGCTGCTCGACACCGTGATTTCGTCGAAGTATCTGGCGATCCCGTTGTCGAAAGAGCGCGCTTTCCACACCGCCAAGCTCGATGCCGTCGTCACAGAAGGGCCGGTAAGCCTCTACCTCGCCGTCAATGCCAACATGCCGGCGGAGAAACTGGTGGCGGACGTGCCGCGCCTGTTCAAGATCGGGGCGCCGCCGGACGTCGACAGCATGATCGCCCACGCGTTGCCGGGCACGCCGGTGCTGCACATGCCGCAGGTCCCGCCGCAAGCGCCCGTCCGGCCTGGCACCTGCTATTTCTCCATCGAAGCGAGAGGAGAGCTGTACGAGTCGATGATCAAGGCGCGCGCCATTGCCATCTTCGTACCGGCGATCTTTGATCAGTTGAAGGTCGAATTGTTCGCGATCAAGGCGTAGGACGGCTTCGCTCACTGCCCCAGCAGCAGGAACACGGTCGGTTTCTTGTGGAAATCCGGCGCCTTGCCGTCGGCCAGCAGGCTTTTCCATTTCGCGCCAGTCATGGTGCGGATGGTTTCCGTTGGCAGGCTGAGGTCTGTCGCCACGCAGATCAGCGTGCCCGGCTGGCAGGCCGCCACCAGCGCTTCCAGCATGGCGGCGTTGCGGTACGGGGTTTCGATGAACAACTGGGTCTGCTTCTCCGCGCGCGAACGTTTTTCAAGTTCCTGGATGCGCTTGGTGCGCTGGGCCGCGTCCGTCGGCAGATAGCCGTTGAAGGCGAAGCTTTGGCCGTTCAGGCCGCTCGCCATCACGGCCAGTAACAGCGACGACGGCCCCACCAGCGGCCGCACAGGGATGCCGTGCTGGTGCGCGAGACGCACCAGGTCGGCGCCGGGGTCGGCCACGGCCGGCACGCCGGCTTCCGACACCAGGCCCGCGTCGCGCCCGGCCAGCAGCGGCGCCAGCAGGCCGGCCAGCGCCTGGGCCGGAGTGTTCACGTTCAGTTCGGCGATCTGGATTTCCTGCAGCGTTTTGCACAGTGGATGACTGGCGCCCACCAGCTTGAGGAAGGCGCGCGCCGTTTTGGCGTTCTCGGCCACGAAATAGTCGAGGCTGGCCGTGGTCGCTTGCACGTGTTCGGGGATGACGTGGGATAACGCTTCAGTGGCGCCCAAGGTGTTGGGAATCAGGTAGAGAGTGCCTGGCATGGATATTTGCTTTTCTTGTTAGTGGTGCAAAATGGTTTCGACGATGGCTCAGGCGAGGCCGAAGAAGGGCACGCCGATCTGGCGCAGCATGCCAGTGAGCGCGATCAGAGGCAAGCCCGTCAACGCGGTCGGGTCGCTGCTGTCGATGCGTTCGAGGATGGCGATGCCCAGCCCCTCGTTCTTGGCGCTGCCGGCGCAATCATACGGTTGTTCGATGCGCAGGTAGGCGTCGAGTTCGGCGTCCGGCAGGTCGCGGAAGGTGACCACGGTCTGGATATCCTGCACCTGGGCGGCGCGGGCCGGATCGGCGGCGCGGCCGTCCCACACGCACAGGGCGGTGTGGAACACGACGCGCCGGCCACGCATCTGCTGCAACTGGCGCAGCGCGTTGGCGTGGTCGCCCGGCTTGCCGATCTGCTGGTCGTCCAGTGTGGCGACCTGGTCCGAGCCGATCACCACGCTGCCGGGCAGGCGGGCAGCCACGGCGGCCGCCTTCTCGCGCGCCAGCCGCAGGGCGGTGGCGCTCGGCGATTCGCCGGGCAGGGGGCTTTCATCGATGTCGGGCACGGCCACGTCGAATGGCAGGTGCAGGCGCGACAGCAGTTCTTTACGGTAGGCGGAGCTGGAGGCTAAAACGAGGTGGACGGGCAGGGTATCGAGAGGCTTCATGCAATTTTTTGGCCAGGATGCTGGCTTGGTGGGAAGAAATGTTATATGCTCTGACGCCGGACGAAAAAGCGGTGCAACAAGCGACTTGGCGCGTGAAAAAATGCGCCGGGCTTTGACTCGGTGGCGAAAACCCTGTTATTATCGCAGGTTTTCCGGGGAAGCTAGTCCATGAGCGCTGTTGTGATCGACGCATTTGAATTCTGTCGCACGAACGGGATCAGCGAGGGCGTGACGCCTGTCGCCGAAATGACCCGCTTGACGAAAGATTGCGCGGACCAGTCCGGCACGATCAGCTGGAAGCTCGAAGGCAGCACCAGCAAGCAGGGTTTTCCGCAGATCCGTCTGTCGGTGAGCGGCACGGTGCAGCTGGTATGCCAGCGTTGCCTGACCCCCTATGCATACAAGATCGATTCTTCGACGTTGCTGATGCTCGGTAAAGACGACGCGCACGCCGACGAGATCGAGGAAATGATCGATGATGAAACCATCGACGTGATCGTCGGCACGCGCAGCATGAACGTGGCCGACCTGGTCGAAGACGAGGCCCTGCTGGCCTTGCCGCATACGCCCAAGCACGACGTCTGCCCGGACGCCTCGCTGGTGCAAGCGGCCAAGAGCGCGAAGCCGTCGCCATTCGACGCCCTCAAGGGCCTCAAATCCGAATAAGCAGTAGATCCGAATAAGTAGTAGGTAAGAAACGTGTCAAACGCGTGTGGTAATCGAGTATGGCATTGTGTAGTGAAGCGTAGTAAAAGCAATTTAGCGATGTCGGCAAGGCAAGTATGACCAGTTTTGCCGCTGGGATACTCGATTCGCATGAATTTGCCAGTCGAATGTGTTAAAATTTAAGAACTTATGTATTAGGAGTCATCATGGCCGTTCAACAGAACAAGAAGTCCCCTTCGAAGCGCGGTATGCACCGTTCGCACGATTTCCTGGTTGCCCCGCAACTGGCGATCGAGCCTACCACCGGCGAAACCCACCTGCGTCACCACATCAGCCCTAACGGCTTCTATCGTGGTCGTAAAGTCCTGAAAACCAAAAACGACGAGTAATCGACGTTTTTTGTGGGCTAAGATAAGCGGTGCGACGTGGTACATAACCTGCGTGGCGCCGCTTTTTCTTTTTTCATCGGCTGCAATCGTGTTTGCACACCGTCATTTTGAATCGCGTTGACCCTGCGTCACCGAGGTCCGCATCTTGCCGCGACTGGCCCCAGAAGGGCGGAGCGTGGTACTGAATCAAAACAATGACAATCAAAATTTCTATCGACTGCATGGGCGGAGACCACGGCCCGTCGGTTACTATTCCCGCAGCTATTTCCTTCGTAAACTCTGAGCCGGACGCCGAACTGATCCTTGTTGGATTGGAGGATGTGATCCGCGCCGAGCTGAAAAAACACCATGCGGACGCGCACCCGCGCCTGTCCGTGCTGCACGCCTCCGAACAGGTGACGATGGACGATCCGCTGGAGGTGGCGCTGCGCCGCAAGAAGGATTCGTCCATGCGCGTGGCCATCGAGCAGGTCAAGGAGAGCCGCGCGCAGGCTTGCGTGTCGGCCGGCAACACGGGCGCGCTGATGGCCGTGTCGCGCTATGTGCTCAAGACCATGGCCGGCGTCGATCGTCCCGCCATCTGCAGCGTCATGCCGAACCAGAAGAACGGCCCCACCTACATGCTGGACCTGGGCGCCAACGTCGACTGCGAGCCGCACCACCTGCACCAGTTCGCCATCATGGGTTCGGTGCTGGTGGCCGCCATGGAGCACATCGAACGTCCGACCATCGGCCTGCTGAACGTGGGCACGGAGGACATCAAGGGCAACGAGGTGGTCAAGGCCACCAGCAAGCTGCTGCAGGCCGACCACGAGCGCGGCGCGCTCAACTTCTACGGCAACGTGGAAGGCAACGACATCTTCAAGGGCACCACCGACATCGTCGTGTGCGACGGTTTCGTCGGCAACGTCACGCTCAAGGCGATCGAAGGCGTGGCCCGCCTGTTCGCCGACACGCTGCGCGCCGAGTTCAAGCGCAACTGGCTCAGCATGCTGGGCGCGTTGCTGGGCATGGGCGCGCTGAAGGCCGTGCGCAACCGTGTCAATCCGTCGCGCTACAACGGCGCCAGCCTGCTCGGTTTGCGCGGCCTGGTGTTCAAGAGCCACGGCGGCGCCGACGCCTATTCCTTTGAATGGGCGATCCGACGCGCGTATGATGCTGCAAAAAATGACGTGCTGGCCCATCTGGCGACCATGATCGCCGAATTGATGCCGCGCGAAACGACGGCACAGGAAGCACCTGGCTCAACTATCTAGTGGACGGTATAGCGGAATGACTTTGTATAGCAAAATTATCGGCACCGGCAGCTATCTGCCCCCCAAACGCGTCACCAACCAGGACCTGGCGGACCAGCTGGCCGCCAAGGGCATCGAAACGTCGGACGAGTGGATCGTCACCCGCAGCGGCATTTCGGCCCGCCATTACGCCGAGCCCGAGCAGAAGTCCTCGGACCTGGCCGTGCACGCGGCCAAGAACGCGCTCGAGATGGCCGGCATGCAGCCGAACGATATCGACCTGATCATCGTGGCCAGCTCGACCCCGGATTTCTTCGGCAGCTTCCCCAGCACGGCCTGCATCGTGCAGCGCAAGCTGGGCATCACCAACAACGGCGCGGCCGTGGACGTGCAGGCCGTGTGCAGCGGCTTCGTGTACGCCGTGTCCGTGGCCGACAGCTTCATCAAGTCGGGCGCCCACAAGAACGTGCTGGTGATCGGCGCCGAAGTGTTCTCCCGCATCCTCAATTTCGATGACCGCGGCACCTGCGTGCTGTTCGGCGACGGCGCCGGCGCCATCGTGATGACGGCCTCGGCCACGCCCGGCATCCTGGCCACCCAGCTGCACGCGGACGGCCGCCACGCGGACGTGCTCAGCGTTCCGGGCAATGTCGATGGCGGCGCCATCGCCGGCAGCGGCTTCCTGTACATGGATGGTCCGGCCGTGTTCAAGCTGGCCGTGTCGGTGCTGGAGAAGGTGGCGCACGAGGCGCTCGACAAGGCCGGCATGACGTCCGACCAGCTCGACTGGCTGATCCCGCACCAGGCCAACATCCGCATCATGAACAGCACGGCCAGAAAGCTGGGCATGCCGGCGGAAAAGATGGTGGTGACGGTGGACCAGCACGGCAACACGTCGGCCGCCTCGATCCCGCTGGCGCTCGACATCGCCATGCGCGACGGCCGCATCCAGCCCGGTCAGAACGTGATGATGGAAGGCGTGGGCGGCGGCTTCACCTGGGGCGCCGTGCTAGCTCGCATGTAATTTTTTGGTCGCAATTTAGAATTAGAATTCTAAGCGCGCATGGGGCCGCTTCGCGGAACGGCGGCCCGGTGTAAGGTTTCGGGGTTTCGCCCCACTTAACAAACGGATAACGTATGACTCAATTTGCATTTGTATTCCCAGGCCAGGGTTCGCAGGCGATTGCGATGCTGGACGGTTTCGCCGGCAACGCCGTCGTGGCCCAGACCGTGGCCGAGGCGTCCGACGCGCTGCAGTTCGACCTGGGCAAGCTGATTGCCGAAGGTCCGAAGGAAGAGCTGGACCTGACCACCAACACCCAGCCCGTGATGCTGACGGCCGCCGTGGCCGTGTACCGCGCCTGGCTGGCGGCCGGCGGTCCGGCGCCGACCGTGGTGGCCGGCCACAGCCTCGGTGAATACTCGGCCCTGGTGGCCGCCGGCGTGATCGCGTTCAAGGACGCCGTGCCGCTGGTGCGCTTCCGCGCCCAGGCCATGCAGGAAGCCGTGCCCGTGGGGCAGGGCACCATGGCCGTGGTGCTGGGCCTGTCCGACGACGACGTGCGCGCCGCCTGCGCCGAGGCGGCGGCGGCCGATCCGGCCTCCGTGGTCGAGCCCGTCAACTTCAACGCGCCCGCGCAAGTGGTGATCGCCGGCCACACGGCCGCCGTCGAGCGCGCCTGCGAGCTGGCCAAGGCCAAGGGCGCCAAGCGCGCCATGAAACTGCCGGTGTCGGCGCCGTTCCACTCGTCGCTGCTCAAACCCGCGTCGGACCGTCTGCGCGAGTACATGGCCGGCCTGACCTTCGCCGCGCCGCAGATCCCGCTGATCAACAACGTCGACGTGGCCGTCGTCAACGACTCGGCCGCCATCAAGGATGCGCTGGTGCGCCAGGCGGCCAGCCCCGTGCGCTGGGTGGAAACCATGCAGCAGGTGGCCAACGACGGCATCACGCAGGTGATCGAATGCGGCCCGGGCAAGGTGCTGATGGGCTTGACCAAGCGCATCGACGCGCGTCTGGTGGGCGACGCCATCGTCGACCAGGCTTCGCTGGAACGGGTTTTGACGCTGCTCAAGTAAGCGCGGCCCCACTGGGGCAGTATCGACATTGACATAAGGATAACCATGAATTTAGCAAATCAAATCGCCCTGGTGACGGGCGCCTCGCGCGGCATCGGCAAGGCCATCGCCCAGGAACTGGCGCGCCAGGGTGCGCGCGTGATCGGCACGGCCACCACGGAAGCGGGCGCCCAGGCCATCAGCGCCTATCTGGCCGAGATCGGCGTGGAAGCGGGCCAGGGCATGGTGCTCAACGTGACGGACGCCGCGCGCTGCGCCGCCGTCATCGACGAGATCGGCAAGAGCTGGGGCGCCGTCGGCATCCTGGTCAACAACGCCGGCATCACGCAGGACCAGCTGGCCATGCGCATGAAGGACGAGGAGTGGGACAGCGTGATCGCCACCAACCTGACGGCCGTGGGCCGGTTGTCGCGCGCCGTGCTGCGCGGCATGATGAAGGCCAAGACCGGCCGCATCATCAACATCACCTCGGTGGTGGCTTCGTCCGGCAATCCGGGGCAGATGAACTACGCGGCCGCCAAGGCCGGCGTGGAGGGCATGGGCCGCGCGCTGGCGCGCGAGATCGGCAGCCGCAACATCACCGTCAACAGCGTCGCGCCCGGTTTCATCGACACCGACATGACCAAGTCGCTGGGCGAGGAGCAGCACGCCGCGCTGCTGACCCAGATCCCGCTGGCGCGCCTGGGCAAGCCCGAGGACATTGCCGCCGCCGTCGCCTTCCTGGCCTCGCCGCAGGCGGCCTACATCACCGGCACGACCTTGCACGTGAACGGTGGCATGTACATGAATTGAGGCGGACGGGCGGCCGTAGGGCGCCTGTTCAAATCATTTAGCAGTGATTTCGGTAGAAATAGCAGCAGACACCGAAATTAGTTTTTCAGTGCGCAAACCTGATAAAATGCGCGCTTTCCGTAACAAACAAAATGGAGCCATAACATGTCGGATATCGAACAACGCGTTAAGAAAATCGTCGCTGAGCAACTGGGCGTCGCTGAAGCAGACATCAAGACGGAATCCTCGTTCGTCGACGACCTCGGCGCCGACTCCCTGGACACCGTGGAACTGGTGATGGCCCTGGAAGACGAATTCGAAATGGAAATCCCTGACGAGCAAGCCGAGAAGATCACCACCGTGCAGCAAGCGATCGACTACGCTACTGCCCACGTCAAGGCCTAAGCCTGTCCGATCGACTCCAGGAGAATCGCTTGAGCCGTTCTAAAAACCGTCGTGTTGTGATCACCGGCCTTGGCTGCGTGACGCCCGTCGGCAATAACATTGCCGAAGCGTGGAGCGCAATCACCGAGGGGAAATCGGGTATCGCCAACATCACCAAGTTTGATGCGCAACCCTTTACCACCCAGTTCGCCGGCGAAGTCAAAGGCTTCAACATCGAGGATTACATCCCCGCCAAAGAAGCGCGCCACATGGATACCTTCATCCATTACGGCATGGCCGCCGGCATCCAGGCGGTGCAGGACTCCGGCGTGGTCGTCACCGAGGAAAACGCCGATCGCATCGGCGTGATCATCGGTTCCGGTATCGGCGGCTTGCCGCTGATCGAAGAAACCAAGGAAGATTACGACAAGCGTGGTCCACGCCGTATCTCGCCGTTCTTCGTGCCCGCCTCGATCATCAACATGATCTCGGGCAACCTGTCGATCAAGTACGGCATGCGTGGTCCCAACCTGTCGATCGTCACGGCCTGCACCACCGGCCTGCACAGCATCGGCGCGGCCGCGCGTCTGATCGAGTACGGCGACGCCGATGTGATGGTGGCCGGCGGCGCCGAATCGACCGTGTCGCCGCTGGGTCTGGGCGGCTTCGCCTCGGCCCGTGCCTTGTCCACCCGCAATGACGATCCGGCGACCGCTTCGCGGCCGTGGGACCGCGACCGCGACGGCTTCGTGCTGGGCGAGGGCGCGGGCGTCATGGTGCTGGAGGAGTACGAGCACGCCAAGGCGCGCGGCGCCAAGATCTACGCTGAACTGCTGGGCTTTGGGATGAGCGCCGATGCTTATCACATGACCTCGCCATTGGAAGATGGCAGCGGTGGCAGCAAGTCCGTCGTCAACGCCCTGCGTCATGCGGGCGTGAACCCGGACCAGGTCGACTACCTGAACGCGCACGGCACGTCCACCCCGCTGGGCGACATGGCGGAAGTGCAGGGCATCAAGCGCACCTTCGGCGCGCACGCCAAGAACATGGTGATCAATTCGACCAAGTCGATGACCGGTCACCTGCTGGGCGGCGCCGGCGGTCTGGAAGCGGTGTTTACGGTACTGGCGGTGCACCATCAGGTGTCGCCTCCGACCATCAACATCTTCAACCAGGACCCCGCTTGCGACCTGGACTTCTGTGCCAACACGGCCCGTCCGATGAAGATCGAGTATGCAGTGAAGAACTCGTTCGGCTTCGGCGGCACCAACGGCAGTCTCGTGTTCGGAAAAGTGTGAACCTTTCAGCGCCCGCCCTGTCCAACCAGGGTAGGCGCTGATTCGGCGCCGGCATTCGCCGGCGCCTGAATTGCCCGGCCTGGCCGGCGCGTCTGTTTTATCCCCTTTTGTTTCACAGTGCTTTGCCATCGTGCGGCGGGTTCGCACGTCCATTGCCATGTCGATTGCGGTGTCGGTCCTGGTGCGGCCAGCGTCTGCGCTGCGCCTGTTGCGGGTGCTCGCGTGCGCGGGTGTGATGCTGTCGGCCCTGGCCTGTCCGGGGCCGCCGTGGGCGCTCGCGTGCATGGCGGCCGGGCTGGCCGCCTTGCCCTGGCGCGGCGGCAATCCTAAGCCGCGCCGGATTGATATATCCCCGGTTGGACAGATTCGGCTGACGGTATACCAGCAGACAGGGACGGGCGCGGCGACGTCGGCCACGCCGGCCCCGCCGGCGCGGGCAGGTCCGCCGCTGGCCCTGCTCGCGGGCTCGACCCTGTGGCCCGGCTGGCTGTTCCTGCGGCTGGGGCGCGAGGGCGGGCCCGTGCACGAGGTGCTGGTCGGCCCCGCTTGCGTGGCCGCGGGCGCGTTCCGTCCGCTGGCGCTCGCGTGCCGCGCCGTGGCCGCCCGTGGCGGCGACTTGGCGGACCGGGCATGAAAAAAATGACGTAAACCGTGAACTATTTGCAGCCGGCAAACTCTATTGCTATATGCGCCCACGCTGCAGCGCACCGAGGACGATGGGCGTGACGACAGAACGTGAGTGCGATCAGCTGCTGGTCGAGCGGGTCCAGGCTGGCGACAAACAGGCATTCGATCTGCTGGTGGTGAAGTATCAGCGCCGGCTGATGCGTTTGCTGTCGCGCATCGTGCATGACCCGGTGGAGGCGGAGGATGTGGTGCAGGAAACATTCATCAAGGCTTACCGCGCGCTGCGCCTGTTCCGCGGCGACGCCGCGTTCTACACGTGGTTGTACCGGATCGGCATCAACACGGCCAAGAACGCGCTGTCGCTGCAATCGCGGCGCACGCCGACCTCGACCGAGGCCAACGCCGAGCGCGCCGAGGGGTTCGACGACGGCGACCATCTGCGTGACATCAACACCCCCGAATCCGTGCTGGCCAGCAAACAGATCGCCGAGACCGTCAACGCGGCCATGGACAGCCTGCCCGTCGATCTGCGCACCGCCATCGCCTTGCGCGAGATCGAGGGCCTGAGCTATGAGGACATTTCCGAGATCATGGCCTGCCCGATCGGCACCGTGCGCAGCCGCATCTTCCGGGCGCGCCAAGTGATCGCGGAAAAGTTGCGGCCTTTGCTCGATATGCCGGTTGACAAGCGCTGGTGAGGCGGCAATGATGGCGGGGCACGTCAGGTACTGCAAGTTACAGTTCCTGCCGTCCACCGCGCGTGGCAGGTTGATGTGAGCATGGCAGGATAGGGCATGGACAGGTCCAAGAGATTGCATGAGAACATATCGGCGCTGGCCGACGGGGAGTTGCCCGACAGCGAGCGGGAACTGGCGCTGGCCGCGCTGGCCGGCGACGACGGCCGTGCCGCCTGGCGCGCCTACCACGCGATCGGCGACGCGCTGCGGGCCGGCGCCGACGGCGCGCTCAGCGACGGTTTCGAGGCCAGGCTGGCGCGCCGGCTGGCGGCCGAGCCGCCGCTGGCCCGCCCATCGCCCGCCGGGCCGGCCGCGCCCGATGGCGACGCCGGCGATGACGGCGACGGCGACGGCGCGCCGGCGGCCGTGATCGTTTCCGCGCCGTGAGCCGCCCACCGCGCCGCCGCCCCTTGAAAAAGTAGCGATTAGTAACATCTTGCCGATACGGCAGCACCGGTTTTCGCTTACCATCGACCATGCCGCCGCCGCGTGCAGCACCGGCGGCGCAGTTCCCCGAACTCGACAAAGATGATACTTTCCATGAAAAATTACATCTACACTGGTAGTAAGACTCTTTCCGCGCTGATGGTCAGCGCCGGCGTATTGTTCGCCCCCGCCATGCTGGGTCTGGCGCCGGCCGCCCAGGCGGCGGCCACCTCGGCGGTGGCGGGCTTGCCCGACTTCACGGAGCTGGTCGACAAGGCCGGCCCGGCCGTCGTCAACATCCGCACCACCGAGCGCCTCAAGATGCAGGGCGGGCAGGGCATGCCGGGCGACGAGGAGATGCAGGAATTCCTGCGCCGCTTCTTCGGCGGCGCCATCCCCACGCCCAGCCCCGGCGGCAGGGCGCCGCGCGGACGGCGCCAGGCGCCCGATGAGCAGGTGCAGCGCGGCATCGGCTCCGGCTTCATCATTTCCGCCGACGGTTATGTGATGACCAACGCCCACGTGGTCGACGGCGCCGACGAGGTGTACGTGACGCTGACGGACAAGCGCGAATACAAGGCCAAGGTGCTGGGCGCCGACGCCCGCACCGACGTGGCGCTGCTGAAAATCGACGGCAAGAGCCTGCCCACCCTGACCATGGGCGACTCGAACAAGATCCGCGTGGGCGAGTGGGTGATCGCCATCGGTTCGCCGTTCAACCTGGAGAACACGGTCACGGCCGGCATCATTTCCGCCAAGGCGCGCGACACGGGCGACTACCTGGCCCTGATCCAGAGCGACGTGGCCGTCAATCCCGGCAACTCGGGCGGGCCGCTGATCAATATGCGCGGCGAGGTGATCGGCATCAATTCCCAGATCGCCACCTTGTCGGGCGGCTACAACGGCATCTCGTTCGCCGTGCCGATCGACGAAGCCATGCGCGTGGCCGACCAGCTGAAGAAATCGGGCAAGGTGACGCGCGGGCGCATCGGCGTGCAGATTGGCGAGCTGAGCAAGGAAGTGGCCGAGTCGCTGGGCCTGAAGTCGGCCCAGGGCGCGGAAGTGTCGCTGGTGGAACCGGGCGGCCCGGCCGACAAGGCCGGCATCCGGGCTGGCGACATCATCCTCAAGTTCAATGGCACGCCGATCAACCGCTCGTCCGACCTGCCGCGCCTGGTGGGCGGTTCGGCCCTCGGCAGCCAGGCCACCATCACGCTGTGGCGCAAGGGCGCGCAGCAGGACGTGCAGGTGACGATCGCCGAGCTGGAGTCGGACAAGACCGCCAAGGCCAAGGCCAAGGGCGAGAGCGCCAAACCGAAGGCCGAGGCGGCCAACGCGCTGGGCTTCAAGGTCAGCGACCTGACGCCGCTGCAAAAGCGCGAGCTCGACGTCGAAGGCGGCGTGGTGGTGGACGCGGCCGAGGGCGTGGCGGCCCGCGCCGGCCTGCGCCAGGGCGATGTGATCTTGCAGCTTAACAATATCGACATCCGCGACGCCAAGCAGTTCAACGCGGCCGTGGCCAAGCTCGATCCGAAAAAGGCGTCCGTGGTGCTGGTGCGGCGCGGCGACGTGACCCAGTTCGTCTCGCTGCGGCCGACGGCCAAGTAAGCCGGGGCCCGCCTTCACTGGTCCGTCACGCGGGCCGTCCTGTATCATGGGGCGGCCCGTTTTCTTTCTCTGTCCGCTCATGATGCATTTCACATTGTATTCCCGCAGCTATTGCCACCTGTGCCAGGACATGCTGGACGCCCTGAACCTGCTGCAAACGCCGGAACGTCCGTTCACGGTGGAGGTGATCGACGTGGACGCCGACCCGGCCCTGGTGGAGCGCTTCGACGAACTGGTGCCGGTGCTGTTCGCCGCCCTCGACCAGCCCGAGCTGTGCCACTACTTCCTCGACGCCGACCGCGTGCGCCTGGCCCTGGCCGGCGAAACTGCTTGATTACTCAACTATCTCCCGTTCGTCTACGCCAATTTGTGCTGCAAAATATTGACGGTTTGATATTTCGATGGCGTCGCCACGTCATAACACGGGCTTTCCACTCTGAAATCCGGTAAAATGGCGGGTTAGTGAAGTTACCGTTTTGCTGCTGTTTTGCGTTTTAGTGGTTGTCATCAAGGCGCTCGCCAGGGCATTACCGCCCCGTACGAAGCGCTTTTTTTGTATGGAACCCAGCCGTCACCTCGTCGTTTCAATCCGTTTTTGAATATTTGTTAATGAATAACATACGCAATTTCTCCATCATCGCCCACATCGACCACGGCAAATCGACGCTGGCCGACCGCATCATCCAGTTGTGCGGCGGCCTGTCGGACCGCGAGATGGAGGCGCAAGTGCTCGATTCGATGGATCTGGAGCGCGAACGCGGCATCACCATCAAGGCGCAGACCGCGGCCCTGCAATACAAGGCGCGCGACGGCAAGGTCTACAACCTGAACCTGATCGACACCCCCGGCCACGTCGACTTCTCGTACGAGGTCAGCCGCTCGCTGTCGGCCTGCGAGGGCGCGCTGCTGGTGGTGGACGCGTCGCAGGGCGTGGAAGCGCAAACCGTGGCCAACTGCTACACGGCGCTGGACCTGGGCGTGGAAGTGGTGCCGGTGCTGAACAAGATCGACCTGCCCAACGCCGACCCGCCGAACGCCATCTCCGAGATCGAGGACGTGATCGGCATCGAGGCCGGCGACGCCGTGCACTGCTCGGCCAAGACCGGCCTGGGCGTGGAGGATGTGCTCGAATCGATCATCGCCAAGGTGCCGCCGCCGAAGGGCGACAAGGATGCGCCGCTGCAAGCGCTGATCATCGACTCGTGGTTCGACAACTACGTGGGCGTGGTGATGCTGGTGCGCGTGGTCAACGGCACGCTCAAGCCGAAGGACAAGATCCGCCTGATGGCCACCGACTCGCTGCAGCTGGTGGAGGACATCGGCGTGTTCTCGCCGCGTTCCGTGTCGCTGCCGGAGCTGTCGGCCGGCCAGGTGGGCTTCGTGATCGCCGGCATCAAGGAATTGAAGGCCGCCAAGGTGGGCGACACCATCACCCTGGCCAACCGTCCGGCCGAGGCGCCGCTGCCCGGCTTCAAGGAAGTGCAGCCGCAGGTGTTCGCCGGCCTGTTCCCGGTCGAGGCCAACCAGTACGACGCGCTGCGCGACTCGCTGGAAAAACTGAAACTGAACGACGCGGCCCTGATGTACGAGCCGGAAGTGTCGCAGGCGCTGGGCTTCGGCTTCCGCTGCGGCTTCCTGGGCCTGCTGCACATGGAGATCGTGCAGGAGCGCCTGGAGCGCGAATTCGACATGGACCTGATCACCACGGCCCCGACCGTGGTGTACGAGGTCGTCATGCGCGACGGCACCGTGCTGAAGGTGGACAATCCATCGCGCATGCCGGACCCGTCCCGGATCGAGGAGATCCGCGAGCCGATCGTGACGGTCAACCTGTACATGCCGCAGGAATACGTGGGCTCCGTGATCACGCTGTGCATCGGCAAGCGCGGCGTGCAGATGGACATGAGCTACCACGGCCGCCAGGTCAAGCTGGTGTACGAGATCCCGATGGGCGAGATCGTGCTCGACTTCTTCGACAAGCTCAAGTCCACCTCGCGCGGCTACGCCTCGATGGACTACGAGTTCAAGGAATACCGGCCGTCCGACGTGGTCAAGGTCGACATGCTGATCAACGGCGAGAAGGTCGACGCGCTGGCCATCATCGTGCACCGTTCGAACGCCGCCTACCGTGGCCGCCAGGTGGCCGCCAAGATGCGCGAACTGATCCCGCGCCAGATGTTCGACGTGGCGATCCAGGCCGCCATCGGCGCCAACGTGATCTCGCGCGAGAACGTCAAGGCGCTGCGCAAGAACGTGCTGGCCAAGTGCTACGGCGGCGACGTCAGCCGCAAGAAGAAACTGCTGGAGAAGCAGAAGGCGGGTAAAAAGCGCATGAAGCAAGTGGGCTCGGTCGAGATTCCACAAGAGGCGTTCCTGGCAATCTTACAAGTGGAAGAGAAATGAACCTGCAAGTCATCTTAGGGAACTTCGCATTAATTCTGTTCGTCTTGATGGTGGTGACCGGCGTGATCTGGTTCCTGGACGTGTTCTACCTGGCCAGGCAGCGCCGGCTGGCGGCCGACCGCGCGCTGGCCGAGTTCGACGGCCGCAACGCCAAGCTGACGGCCGATGGCATCAAGGTCGACCACGCGGCCAACCGCAGCGCCATCGAGCACGCGCTGCTGCGCCAGCCGACCTGGATCGAATATTCGGGCAGCTTCTTCCCCGTGATCGCGCTGGTGTTCTTCCTGCGCTCGTTCCTGTACGAGCCGTTCAAGATCCCGTCGTCGTCGATGGTGCCGACCCTGCTGGTGGGCGACCTGATCCTGGTGAACAAGTTCACCTACGGCATCCGCCTGCCGGTGCTGAACAAGAAGATCATCGAGATCAACAACCCGCAGCGCGGCGACGTGATGGTGTTCAAGTATCCGAAGGACATGACCCAGGATTACATCAAACGGGTGATCGGCGTGCCCGGTGATAAAATCACGTATGAAAACAAGCGCTTAACGGTCAACGGCAAGGCGGTGTCGTACGCCCCGATGGACGATTACCTCGATGACGAGCATCTGGTGTACAACAAGCAATACCAGGAGAACCTGACGGGCGTGTCGCACCGCATCCTCAACAACGAGCAGGCGCCGACCCTGAACCTGGCCGACGTCAAGCACTTCCCGCATGACGATGCGTGCACCTACAATTACGACGGCTTCACCTGCGTGGTTCCTGAGGGTAACTACTTCATGATGGGCGACAACCGCGACAACAGCGCCGACAGCCGTTACTGGGGTTTCGTGCCGGACAAGAACATCGTGGGCAAGGCCTTCTTCGTTTGGATGAACCTGAGCAACTTGCGCCGTATCGGCGGCATACACTAAGGAGCGAGCATGGTGGGCATCAAGCATAGCGGCAAACGGCAGCGCGGCATTTCCCTGGTTGGCCTGATCCTCACGCTGGCCGTCCTGGGCTTCCTCGGCGTGCTGGCGATGAAGATCGTGCCCACCTACACGGAATACCGGGCGATCCAGAACGCCATCATCAAGGCCAAGAGCGCCGGCTCCACCGTGCGGGAAATCCAGGCCTCGTTCGACGCCAACGCCGACGTCGGCTACATCACGTCGATCAACAGCAAGGATCTGATCATCTCGAAGGAGAACAACGAGATGGAAGTGAGCTTCGCCTACGAGAAGAAGATCCCGCTGTTCGGCCCGGCCAGCCTGCTGCTCGAATACGCGGGCACCACCGCCAAGGGCGGCGTGGCGGCGGCCAAGGCCGACCAATAAAGCTTCAAGAATCCCATACTTACTCAACCGATAATGAATCTTCAGCTCTTGCAAACCCGTTTAGGCTACACGTTCCAGGATGCTGGCCTGTTGCAGCAAGCCTTGACGCACCGTAGCCACAGCAGTTTGCATAACGAACGGCTGGAATTCCTGGGTGACTCCGTGCTCAACTGCGTGGTCGCGTCCATCCTGTACGAGCGCTATCTGGCCATCGACGAGGGCGACCTGTCGCGCCTGCGCGCCAACCTCGTCAAGCAGCAATCGCTGTACGAGATCGCCCAGAAGCTGGAGCTGTCGCAGTTCCTGCGCCTGGGCGAGGGCGAGCTGAAATCGGGCGGTTTCCGCCGGCCGTCGATCCTGGCCGACACGCTGGAGGCGCTGCTGGGCGCGATCTTCCTCGACGGCGGCTTCAATCCCGCGCGCGACGTGATCCGCGCGTTCTACATCCCCATCCTCGACACGGTCGACCCGCAGACGCTGGGCAAGGATGCCAAGACGCTGCTGCAGGAATTCCTGCAAAGTAAAAAGATCTCGCTGCCGCAGTACAATGTGGTGGCCACCCATGGCGCCGCGCACAGCCAGGAATTCGAAATCGAATGCCTGGTGCCCAAGCTGGGCATCCAGGTCTATGGCCGGGGCGGCAGCCGCCGCGCCGGCGAACAGGCCGCCGCCAAGCTGGCGCTGGAAGTGGCCGAGCAGGCGCTGGTGAAGACCCCGGCGTCGGCCCGCAAGGCCAAGCCGCGCGCGGCCCAGCTTAAACTGGCCGGCATCGCCACCATCCAGAGCGATGCCGCCCCGGCCCAGCCGGATGCCCCCACCACGGGCAAGCTGGCCAACACGTAACATTGATAGAATCGAGCAGCATGACTACCGCACCTACCTCCGCCCCGTTCCGTTGTGGCTACATCGCCATTGTCGGCCGCCCCAACGTGGGCAAATCGACGCTGATGAACACCCTGATCGGCGCCAAGGTCAGCATCACCTCGCGCAAGGCGCAGACGACGCGCCACCGCATCACCGGCATCCAGACGCTGGACGACGCCCAGTTCATCTACGTCGACACGCCCGGTTTCCAGACCCGCCATTCGAACGCGCTCAACAAGACGCTCAACAAGACGGTGACCAACACCCTGATCTCGTCGGACCTGATCCTGTACGTGATCGAGGCGGGCACCTTCGGCCCGGCCGACCAGGAAGTGCTGGACCTGCTGCCCAAGGAAGTGCCGACGGTGCTGGTGATCAACAAGTCGGACCGCGTGAAGGACAAGGCCGTGCTGCTGCCGTTCGCGCAGAAGGTGGCGGCCAAGCACGACTTCGCGGCCATCGTGCCGGTGTCGGCCAAGCTGCGCTTCCAGCTCGACGGCCTGCAGAACGAGATCAAGAAATTCCTGCCCGAGAACGATCCCATCTTCGGCCCCGACGACATCACGGACCGCAGCGAGAAGTTCCTCGCCTCCGAGATCGTGCGCGAGAAGCTGTTCCGCTTCGTGGGCGACGAGCTGCCGTACACGAGCACCGTGCTGATCGAGAAGTTCGAGCAGGAGGGCGACCTGCGCCGCGTGTTCGCCGCCATCCTGGTCGAGCGCGACACGCACAAGTCCATGATCATCGGTAACAAGGGTGCGCGCCTGAAGGAAGTGTCGACCCAGGCCCGGCTGGACATGGAGAAGCTGTTCGGCGGCCCCGTGTACCTGGAGATCTGGGTCAAGGTCAAATCCGGCTGGGCCGACAACGAGGCGGGCCTGCGCGCCTACGGTTACGAGTAAGCGCCAGGGGAGCCCGGCACACGCATGTCCACGCTGACAGCAGACCACGATACGGCTGAGCCCGTGTCCACCCGGGCGCCCGACGCCGGGGCGGACACGGGCTTAGTCGCTTCTGCGGCTGCGCCGGCGACTGCAACGGCGGCAGCCACCGCGGCCGTGGCCGGGGCCGCAACCGGCGCCGCGACCGGCGCCGCGACCGACGTTACCACCGGCGCCGCAACCAGGGGCGCCGCCGCTGCCGCCACCGGCGCGGGCGCCAGTCCGACCGCCGCGCGCCGCCCGCGCCCGCCCGCGCGCGAGCGCACCGTGGGCACCAAGGTCGGCGGCCAGCCCGCGTTCGTGTTGCACAGCTATCCATACAAGGAAACCAGCCTGATCGTGGACCTGTTCACGCGCGACTATGGCCGCGTGGCTCTGATCGCCAAGGGCGCCAAGCGCCCCCATTCCCAGCTGCGCGGCGTGCTGCAAACCTTCCAGCCGCTGCAGGCCGGCTGGAGCGGCAAGTCCGAGCTGCGCGTGCTGACCCATGCGGAATGGGTGGGCGGCATGCTGCCGTTGGAGAAGACGGCCCTGCTGTGCGGCTTCTACCTGAACGAACTGCTGGTCAAACTGCTGGCGCGCGACGACGCCCATCCGGCCCTGTTCGACCATTACGTAGCCACCCTCAACCAGCTGGCCCACGACGAACCGGCGCCCATCGTGCTGCGCAAGTTCGAGCTGGCCCTGCTCAAGGAGACGGGTGTCGCGGCCGACCTCACGCGCTGCACGTCCAGCCGCGCCGCCATCGTGGCCGAGCGCCTGTACGTGGTGGACCCCGAGCGCGGCCCGCGCCCCGAGCGCGCCAGCGACACCTGGCCGCGCGTGGCCGGCAAGACCCTGCTCGACATGGAGCGCGAGGATTACGCCGACGCGGCCACCCAGGCCCAGAGCAAGCAGCTGATGCGCTTCCTGCTGGCGCACCACCTGGGCGGCGCGCCGCTCAACACGCGCCAGATCCTGATCGACCTGATGCAGCTTTGAACAGACAACCCGAATAACCTGATAAACGGTATACATCAATGAGCTTCCTCCAGCCTGCCGGCCCCGTCATCGACCTGGGCGTCAACATCGACCACGTGGCGACGCTGCGCAACGCGCGCGGCACGAGCTATCCCGATCCCATCCGCGCCGCGCTGCTGGCCGAGCAGGCCGGCGCCGACTGCATCACGCTGCACCTGCGCGAAGACCGCCGCCACATCAAGGACGCCGACGTGATCGCGCTGGCGCCCCAGCTGCTGACGCGCATGAACCTGGAGGCGGCCGTGACCCAGGAGATGATCGACTTCGCCTGCCGCATCAAGCCGGCCGACGTGTGCCTGGTGCCGGAAAAGCGCACCGAGGTGACCACCGAGGGCGGCCTCGATGTCGTCACCCACTTCAACGCCGTGCAGGCGGCCGTGCGCCAGTTGCAAGGGGAGGGCATCCGCGTCAGCCTGTTCATCGACGCCGACGAGGCGCAGATCGCCGCCGCCGCCGAGATCGGCGCGCCCGCGATCGAACTGCACACGGGCCGCTATGCGGACACGCAAGGCGCCGAGCAGGCGGCGGAACTGGAGCGGATCAAGGCCGGCGTGCTGTTCGGCGTGGGGCGCGGCCTGAAGGTCAACGCCGGCCACGGCCTGCACTACACCAACGTGCAAGCCATCGCCGCCATCCCGGAGATCGCCGAGCTCAATATCGGTCACGCGATTGTTGCCCATGCGGTGTTCGCGGGCTGGGAGAACGCCGTGCGCGAGATGAAGGCCATCATGGTGTCCACGCGGCTGGGGCAGGGCGCACAATGATCTACGGGATCGGCACCGACATCTGCCGCATCCCGCGCATCGCCGCCGCGCTGGAACGGCACGGCGACCGTTTCGCGCAAAAGATCCTGGGCCCGCAGGAGATGGAGAAATACCATGCCCGCAAGGCCAAGAACGAAGCGCGCGGCATCCGCTTCGTGGCCACCCGCTTCGCCGCCAAGGAAGCGTTTTCCAAGGCCATCGGCCTGGGCTTGCGTATGCCGATGACGTGGCCGGCGGCTCAGATGCTCAATGACCCCAGCGGCAAGCCCACCATCGTGTGCAGCGGCGTGCTGGCGCAGTTCATGCAGGATAAGGGTTTGACGGCGCAGGTGAGCATCAGCGACGAGGAAGAATACGCGGTCGCTTTCGTCATCGTCGAACAGGCCGGCTGACACGGGCAGGCATACAATAGCGCCCCATCGTCGTTCCCGCGCAGGCGGGAACCCATGCTGAGCCTCCCGGCCGGCGAAGTATGGATTCCCGCCTGCGCGGGAATGACGGGTATTTGGCTGCGAGAGGTACTCAGAAGTGACTGACGAAGTAATCGACACCCCCGATCCGCGCGCGCAGGTGCTGGCCACCGTGGCCAAGCTGCCCAACCTGCCGGGCGTGTACCGCTATTTCGACGCGGCCGACAATGTGCTCTACGTGGGCAAGGCGCGCGACTTGAAAAAGCGCGTGTCGAGCTACTTCCTGAAGAACCTGTCCAGCCCCCGCATCGCCATGATGGTCGAGCGCATCGCCCGGCTGGAGACGACCGTCACGCACAGCGAGGCCGAAGCGCTGATCCTGGAAAACAACCTGATCAAGACGCTGCACCCGCGCTTCAACATCCTGTTCCGCGACGACAAGTCCTATCCCTACCTGAAGATCACGGCCGGCGACGCGCCGCGCATGGTCTACTACCGGGGCGCGGTGGACAAGAAGAACCAGTACTTCGGCCCGTTCCCCAGCTCGTGGGCGGTGAAGGAGTCGATGCAGATCCTGCAGAAGGTGTTCCGCATCCGCACCTGCGAGGACAGCGTGTACGCCAACCGCACGCGCCCCTGCCTGCTGCACCAGATCGGCCGCTGCAGCGCGCCGTGCGTGGACCTGGTGAGCAAGGAGGACTACCTGGCCGACGTGGCCAACGCGGCCCGCTTCCTGCGCGGACGCCAGAGTGAGGTGATGGACGAGCTGGAAAAGAAGATGCACGCCTACGCCGCCGAGCTGAAATTCGAGCAGGCCGTGGTGGTGCGCAACCAGATCGCGTCGCTGTCGCGCGTGCTGCACCAGCAAAGCATGGAGACGACCGGCGACGCCGACGTCGACATCCTGGCCGTGCTGGTGCAGGGCGGGCGCGCCTGCGTCAACCTGGCCATGGTGCGCGGCGGCCGCCATCTGGGCGACCGCGCCTATTTCCCCACCCAGTTGGGCGACGCGGCCGCCATCGCCGAGGAGGCGATCGAGGTCGAGGTGCTGAGCGCCTTCCTGGTCCAGCACTACACGGAGAAGTTCATCCCCGGCACGCTGATCCTGAACATCGAATTCGACCAGCCGGCGTTGATGCTGGCCTTGCAGGAGCAGTGCGGGCACCGCATCCACCTCGTGTTCCAGCCGCAGGACCAGCGCCGCAAGTGGCTGGAGCTGGCGCAGAAGGGCGCCGAGATTTCGCTGGCCCGCCTGCTGTCGGAGCAGGGCTCGCAGCAGGCGCGCACGCGCGCGCTGGTCGACGCGCTGGGACTGGAGCCGGAGGACATCGACACGCTGCGCGTCGAGTGCTTCGACATCAGCCACACCCAGGGCGAGGCCACGCAGGCCTCGTGCGTGGTGTTCCATCACCACCAGATGCAGAACGGCGAGTACCGCCGCTACAACATCAACGACATCACGCCCGGCGACGATTATGCTGCGATGCGGCAGGTGCTGATGCGCCGCTACGAGAAAGTGGCCAACGGCGACGGCGTGATGCCCGACGTGGTGCTGATCGACGGCGGCAAGGGCCAGATCGAAATGGCGCGCCAGGTGTTCGCCGAACTGGGGCTGGACATCGGCCTGATCGTCGGCGTGGCCAAGGGGGAGGGGCGGCGCGTGGGCCTGGAGACGCTGATGTTCGTGGACGGCCGGCCATCGCAGGAACTGGGCAAGGAATCGGCGGCCCTGATGCTGGTGGCGCAGATCCGCGACGAGGCGCACCGCTTCGCCATCACCGGCATGCGCGCCAAGCGCGCCAAGACGCGCCAGACGTCGCGGCTGGAGGAGATCGAAGGCATCGGCGCCAAGCGGCGTCAGAAGCTGCTGGCCCGCTTCGGCGGACTGCGCGGCGTGATCGACGCCAGCGTGCAGGACTTGATGCAGGTGGAGGGCATCTCCAGCGCGCTGGCCGAGGAAATCTACCGCCAGCTGCACTAGTGGCCTACGCGGGGCCGTGCTGCATCGCAGCGGCGATGCCCGGCCGCGCCGGCGTGGCGCGGCTGTCGCCGTATGCAGCCCGCGCTGGTTTAATGTGCGTCCGCAAGGTAGACTAGCGGCGACATCAGTTTTTACAGTTGCAACTTTACTTGACCCTATGCCTTTCAATATACCGATCCTGCTGACCTGGCTGCGCGTGGCGCTGATTCCGCTGGTCGTTGGCGTGTTCTATCTGCCCACGCACTGGCTGCCGCTGGCCGACCGCAACCTGGCCGCCACGCTGGTGTTCATCGTCGCCGCCGTCACCGACTGGTTCGACGGCTTCCTGGCGCGGCGCTGGAACCAGACGTCGGCCTTCGGCGCCTTCCTCGATCCGGTGGCCGACAAGCTGATGGTGGCGGGCGCCTTGCTGGTGCTGGTGCAGCTGGACCGGGTCAACGCCGTGCTGGCGTTCATCATCATCGGCCGCGAGATCGCCATCTCCGCGCTGCGCGAATGGATGGCGCAGATCGGCGCATCGAAATCGGTGGCCGTGAGCTCGCTGGGCAAGATCAAGACGGCGGCCCAGATGACGGCCATCCCCATGCTGCTGTTCCATGACATTTTGCTCGGCGCCGTCGACACCCAGGTGTGGGGCGAGCGTTTGCTGCTGGTGGCCTGCGTGCTGACCGTGTGGTCGATGTTCTACTACCTGCGCCTGGCCTGGCCCATGATCAAGGAGCGCGCCGGCACGATCTGACGGCGGTCCCGGTATAAACAATTTTCATTCTTTCCCTATTGAAAAGGTTTTTACCATTGACAGCCCCGACAGATCCTCTATAATGCTGGCCTGTTGTTGATGACGACGACGCGCTGAAAAGCAGATGCGGGAGTAGCTCAGTTGGTAGAGCGCAACCTTGCCAAGGTTGAGGTCGAGAGTTCGAGACTCTTCTCCCGCTCCAGTTTTTCAGAATGACGGCAAGTTGGTGACAAGAAGTTGCACTGGAAATACAAGCAGCAAGCTGCTACAATGTTGGACCAAATGCGGGAGTAGCTCAGTTGGTAGAGCGCAACCTTGCCAAGGTTGAGGTCGAGAGTTCGAGACTCTTCTCCCGCTCCA
>NZ_JBXANP010000032.1:0-26333 GCF_058801745.1 Rugamonas sp. GW822-FHT03B10
CGAAAGCAGCGTTGCCCATAAAATCAAGCAGTCATGAAAACTTTTACCTTTTGGAGGGGATGGGCATAATTAGCCAAAATAGGCCCGTAGAGCCGTTTTTTGAAGGTAGGGGTGGGGCAGAGGTCAACCAACCCATAAAAGCGGCTCCTGCGCTCTCTGGTGCAGCCTGAGGCCATTCCTTGGCGTCATCCCATCCGGCCGTTGCGTTCCGCAGGCTTTCATTTCGCCCACGATCGCCGGCATTCCTGTTCCTGGAAGACCATAGGGCCGCCGCGTACCAGTTGCGCTGCATCGCGCCATGTAGCGGGCCGCCGGCTTGCCGGCGGTGAGGCGGTAGGAGCCGGCCCGGTAGGGCTTGGCCGCTTGCGGCCAACTCCGTAGCCCGCCGAAAGCATGGCGTCGATCCGCTGCCCGTTGCGTCTCGGTGTGTTTCGTACTACGCGCCGAGAGGCGCGTTCTTAGCCCGCTTGCGGGCTGTCGATAAGCCAGGAGGGGAGCCGGCTTGTCCGGGGAACCTCGCGCAGCGGGGTGCCCGGCCGCAGGCCGCCAAGCGTTAAAGACTTTATAAAGAGTTAAAAAGCGCGCGCGTGTTACGCCTGTGGATAGTGCTTTTTTGTTGTAATAAATCAACGTGTTAGCGGAGTGGCCGGTGAGTGAAACCACGAATTGCCGGTGAGTGAAACCACGATACTATCCACAGATTCGGTGAGTGAAACCACGATACTATCCACAGCAGTGCGCGAAACCACGAAGCCTGTTTTAGGCTCTGTGGTGAGTGAAACCACGAGTCCCGGAGGCTGAAAACCCGAATTGCAGCGCCGTTTAGCAGGCCACTATGTCATCCTGACGTCCAACACCAGGCACATAGCAACCGATCCGGTGTGTGAAACCACGAATTATGATGACCGGCTCATCATAATTATTTGCTATCCCGGCGCTGCCGTTTGGCAATGCCCGTGACGAGTTTGCTGGTGTCCTTAGTGTAGAACAGGACTTGGTCTTTCTCTGCGTCCAGGGACATGCGGTAGTCGGGTAGCGTGTCGGCCTCGACAATTTCTCTGATAGCCCGCCGGAAAGCCTTGAGTTCCATCTTGGAGCCGCATTTTTCCCGCAGCAGCTCCAGGCCGATCTGCCACATGGCTTGATGGCCGCAATGCTTGCGGGCCAGCTCGTACAAGCGGCGCTCTAGCGGTTTCCTCAGACGGAAATAGTTCCGATTGAGGGTAAGGACCTCATGGGCCTGGACGGCATTGAAAAGCCATTTCGACAGGGTGACTTCCAAGGCAATCATGCGCTCGTTGTCCTGCGACTTCTCGATGATCGAGTAGCTGTCGATCAGGCCGAAACCTTCTTTAACTCGCTGGCCGCCGGTCTTGATGTCGGTGGTGATTGACGTTCCGCGCAGCCGCTCCAGCGCCGCCTGCAGGCGCTTGTATTCGTCACCGCTCACGGACTTGTTTGTGGTGACTAGGTAATCGTGCACCACGAAGCGCACGGTCCTGTTGACCGCATCCGGCCGCCCCTTGTTGATGCCTTCGGTGAGCTGGCTGATGACGTAAATCAGTACGTCCTTATCATGCTGAGTGGCCCGGCCCTTCACACTCGGATAGACCTCAACGCTGCGATTTCCGTCCTGGCTTTTCCACGACCAGGTGGACAGGTCCGGTCGCGTGGAGAGGGTGAAAATGGGCGCTTCCATGCTCGCTCCATCGTCCTTGATGGCATAGTCGAACATATCGCAGAGGAAGAAGTCGCGGTTAGGGTGTCGGACGGGCAGCAATGCCGCCCGCTTGCCGCTCGTCTCCGCATCTTGCGCTTTGGGTGGCGTCTCAAAGGCGGCCAGCTCGTCGGCCGACAGCGGGGTTTCGCCGGCGGTTCCGAACAGCTCAGACTGGCCCGCTTGATCGGCCAGGCGGCGCGCTGCCTTAGCCTGCCGGTTAGCGTTCAGCCGCGTCATGGCGTCACTCAATGCCTTAGTTGACTTCATCTGCATACCTCACATTTCAACAAATACAGAAAACATTAATTACTGCTTTCCGCAAATCATGTTTGTGCTTGCGATTATTCGCCGGCATCGTGCGCGGCCCCTTCCCTGGAATCGAGCCAGTCATAGGCGGTAGCCTCTGCGTCGTCAAAAGCCGCCTGCAGAGCAGCCGCCTCCGTATCATGGCCTTCCTCGGGCGGGAACACGCCGCCGCCGACTTCCTGGCCGTCCTCGATCAGTCGTAGCCGCCAGCCACCGCCCAGCTCAGCGGCACGCGGTTCAATCGTATAACTGTATTTCATTTTTTACGCATTTCCGTATTTCTGCAAAAGTAGCTCGCGCACCTCGTCCGCGATCTTGGTCCCGCGCATCGCACATTGCGCCTTGATCGTCCGGTGCAGGCTTTCCGGAATGTCGATGGTCAGGCGCTTCATGGGATCAGCTTCACCAGCTGCAGCTGCGGCGGCCGCCGAACGGTCCTCGACCCAGGCATCCGCCGATGCGGGCTTAGTGGTCGGCTTCGCGCCGAAAGCGATTTTCTTGCTCATTTTGCATACTCCATCAGTTCAGCAGCGACGGCCTCGATTTCGGCCACGGCCGGGCCTGCTGCGTCGATTTCAAAAATAGCCTGGCCTTGGGCGGCGGCTTCCGCAAATACCACGCGCTGGGTGACGCTCGCCTGCAGGACGTGGACCGGGTACGAGGCCAAGGCATCGCGCACGTCGCGGCCAATTGCCGTATTTGTGATTTTACGATTTACTACAAAAGCGGATTTAATGTTTTCCTTAAATACCCGCGCTTCCTCGATCAGCTTAACCACCTCGTCAGCGGCCCAGATGTCGTAGGGGCTGGGCTGGACCGGGATCACAACCACATCGGACGCCATGATGGCCGAGCGGGCCAGGTCGGTGACGCGGGGCGGGCCGTCGATGACGATGTGATCGTAGCCCTTGCCCATCTGCGCGATTTCTTTGTGGATGGATGCGCGGGGAAAACCGACAACGGTAAAGAGAGGTTCGCCCTGGCGAGCGGCCGCCCAATCCAAAGCACTCCCTTGCGGATCGGCGTCGATTAGCAGCACACGGCCGCCGGCGCGGGCCAGGCACGCCGCCAGGTTAACGCTTAGAGTCGTTTTCCCGACACCACCCTTCTGATTCAGAATTCCGAAAATCATGTTTTACCCTTTTGTGTTTTTGCGATACTGTAATTTTACAGAAAAGCACAAAACAGTCAACAACCTTTTGAATAAATTCCTTGCGAAGTATCTATACTTTGGCTATAGTTTCATCATACTTTTTCACTTTAAAGGGGTGATTTGATGGAAACTATAAATAAAAACAGCGTCGTTTGCGTACTTACTGCCCGTGGTATTGAGAAGATTTTGGCTGAAGGCGGCTCCCAGGCTTGGGTGCTGGATGCGAAGCGCGCACGCGGTTGCCAGTATGTTGTATGCGTCCAAAACCGAGGATTCACTGATGACTGGGGCCACGTCTCGGCACCGCATCACACGGCGTTCGTTGTCGGCAAGCTCAAAGACGTGGTGCGTTCCAAGGAAGACGACAGCGAAAACCGCTGGCGTCTGGTCTTCAGCGAGTATGCGGAAATTGACGTTCCCGATGCCTGGCCAGGCAACCGCAATCCTGTCCTGTACACCGACCTGGAACAGTTCGGCATCAAACTTGATGAGCTTGAATTCCACCCGATGCCCGAACAAGAGCCTGTGCCAGAGGTCAAGCGTCAAGTGGGACCGCTCACGATGGCCGAGGCCAAAGCCGGTCTTGCTCAGACTTTTGGCGTCGAACCATCAGACATCGAAATCACTGTGCGCGGCTAATGGCCGCACTGTCGAGCATCGGCTTTTCACTCACACTAGGCGCAGGCCACTATCGTTATATCAATGACGCTCGCCGCTTCGGCGCACCAGCTGGTGCACCAGGTCCAGGGTGCGCTGCACGGCGTCCTTGCGGGTGTTCAGGCCCCAATGCTCCATCAGCTCGGCCAGCTGGGCCGCGTGGGCCGGGTCCAGGAAGAAGTCCAGCCGTGGCGCTCCCTTGGCGGCTTGTCGCCGGCGGCTCTGGCGGTTGCGCTCGATGGGCGGCAGCTGCGCACCCGATCCGGCCGGCCGGCCTGGCTGCCGCTTTTGCTTCTCCATGATTTGGTCCTTTATGTTTTTGACAGTAGTATGATTATTAACAATTTCTATTCCATAAGGACAGTATGAAAGCCCTCCTACCTTTCCTACTCTTAGCGGCTGCGTCAACGTCGTATGCTTCATCTGCAGACAAGAACATGACTACACAGGTTCAGCAACTGGTCGCGCAATACGACTCTGCAAACGAGGCGTGCCGTGGGGGTTCTGGTGACAATCCTGCCACCCATAGGTCTTGCGAACGCCGCGATGACATCTACAGTCGTATTCAAAATGCGGGATGGTGCTGGGGGCCAGCCGACGCTTTTGAATATCAGAAGCATTGGGTTTCATGCAAAGTGAATACCCAGCAAAGAATTGGGAAAGTCGATCAAGCCCCCGTAAAAAGATCGAAGTGGCTCCCTCTCTCTAGCAGCATGTTTGTATTGCCTGCTGAGAACAATGAACAAGTGATGATGTCTGCCGCTATAGACACTCGCAATAATCAAGTGGGATTCCGCCTCCTCGATCTATCAGGCCGGATGTGCAAGGCAAATGCTTATACAGCTCCTGATGGCTACCCGGCCGTGAAAATTAATGGCAAATTTGTTCAGATGGAAGCTATATGTATCAATGGGTCGCAATTGATCGGTCCTAAAACGGAACTCGGGCGGCAGTATTTAAAAGAACAGGTTGAATCTGGTCAGATTACTATTGATACGAGCATGGGACCAATACTTGAGTTTCGTGGCGTCCCTCCAGCTGACCTCGAACAGAAACTCCAGGCAGCACGAGGCGCAATGTAAACCTTAATAGAACCCGGATACAAAAATGTTTTGCCAGTTTGACATAAAATCGCTTCCACGCACTTCATAGCAGAATGATATTTATGAAGCCGGGTTCATAAACATCAGTCCCCGCTAATTTCCGGCACCGGCGGCCAGCTCGGGCGGTTCTCCTTGACCCAATTCCGCAGCCGTCGCCGGGCAGAGTCACCGCCAGTCTCCACAGACAGCAAATCACAGACAGCCTTCCAGCTAATCAAGCCTGGCTTGCCCTTCAAATCGGGAACGCTAGAGGCCCACTCCTGGGCGCTGGGCGAGGGCAGTTTCTTAGGAATCTTGCGGCCCTTCATCAGAGCCATCGACTCAGCCAGCAGCTCGTCCAAACCGATGACCGGCTTCGCCTCGGCAATCTGGCCGAACTTGGTCAAGACACGGCGCAGGGCGTTATTGAACGACAGATGCTCAAACGGCTTCGGCTCAGCCAAGCGCTCGACCAGTGCAGCCAAGTCCTCATCGACATTGAATTGCGGCATGTTGTTTCTCCTTTGAGTGCGGTAGAACTATAGTATTCACTAGTAACACTAGTGTCAAGTGTCATGTACTAGTAAACTGCCGCACTCATTAGTCAAATTGAGTAACCTGATCGCCGGCGCTGGGCGCGTGGGTGAAAACACGATAGTTCGCCTGGTTGTCCCTGCAGGCGGCCACCGCGTACCAGCTGGGCCAGGGCAGCACGCCCGAACTCCGGGCCGGCCTTCGTGCTTTCACACACGGCTGACCTGGTGTACCGTGTCGCCATGACGCCCGATCCAATCCCGCCTGGCTTCGCCGGCCCCGAAGACGAAGCGGCTTACGACCGTTGGTTTCACGCCAAGGTGCAGGAAGCCATCGACGACCCGCGCCCCAGCATCCCGCATGACCAGGTGATGGCCGAGATGCGCGCCCTCATCGAGCGCAAGCGCAAGGCGTCACGACGCCCTTGATCATTTTTGAGACATCTGTGCTATGATTCAGTCTTGAAGTGTTGGTGCGCCGGAAAAGATTTAAGTTATCCGGGCGAACGCTTCACAGTTTCACAAGGCCGCTTTTTAGCGGCCTTTTCTTTTACTGCTGCGGTTTTGTTGGCTTGATCTTGTCGCCCTTCGGCACCACGGAATACAGCTCGGCCCTGGGCTTGCGCTGTGTCAGCTCAAAGACTGCCTCATCCAGAACCTCATTGCCGTAACCGTCCTGTCTGTGCACGGTGCTGCGGATCGCCGTCATCTTGGGCGAGGACAGCACCAGGGCCGTGTCGGCCAGCGCATATTCGATCTGCAGCATGACGTCCTCAAGCGTGTATCCATCGCGGGTAACGCGGCTGCGATACAGGTGAGAGCCGATGAAAACAATCTCCGGGCTTTCAAGCAGCGGGAGGCCAACCGATGCCTTGTGTGCGTTGATCGCCTCGTGCTGCTCGCGTGTGAACGTCCCAATGACCACAGCGCGCACGCGCCCGCCTCGATCCAGTTCTTCCAGGTTGGCACGGATCAGATATTTGGCGTTGTCATAAAGTGGCATGTTGGCAGATTCTCAAGGGCAAGCCGCTATCTTACCGGCTAGAACCTGCTGCTGGCCGACCCTTGGCATTTCCAACGTCGGAAATCCCACCACAAGAAACGGCCGCACAAAAAAATTAGGCTCCTGAGGAAGTCGTGACAGCAAAGTTGCTATACGAATTTTCCTCTTGGAGCCGTTTCATGCAAAAACTGTTTTCCCCTGCTACCCTGCGCGCCGCCGCCGTGTTCGTCATCGTCCTGGACGAGCATCCAGTCGGGGCCGGCGTGTTCCTGGTCATGGTCCTGGCCGTCGCCCTGGTGCGGGTCATGTCAAAGCGCCGCTGAATGGGGCGTGTGAGAAGGCTGCAGCTGGCCGTCAGGCTCGCCAGCTGCGCCGGCATCGTGTATCGTTCGGGGGTCTTGTTGTGCTACGAATAGGCCGTCATGACAGGAAGGGTGGTCGCCGCAATCGACCGCCCTTCCATCCTGTGATACACCTCGGCCAGCTCGGCCGGGTCAATCTCCCGGAAGTCGATGCGCTCGGACATCGTGGACGGCACGCGCAGCACCGTCCACGGCTCGGCAGCGCCCAGCTCGTCCAGCTCGTCCAGGGAGAAGCGGGTGATCGGATTAACGATCACGCTACCGCTGTCATTGTTCACCCACGCCACGAAAAACAGGTCGCCCACCTCGACCAGGTACTGTATCGGCCCATCGCCGTACACGTCGCCGGCGGGGTCGTAGTGGTACTGCGTGCGCTCGACGCAGGACAGCCGCCACATCGCGTCATGAATCTCCATCGTCTCGGTCATTGCTTGTTCCTTCTGCTGTTGGTGCTTCGGTCAAATGGGGCTTGGTATAGCCCGCCCTGGTGAGCTGCCGGCGCAGTAGCGCCATGCCGTCCCACATTCCTTTTGCCTGGCCTGGCGTGAGCGCAGCACCGCGCATCACGTAGCCAGCGATTTCCCGCATCGTCTCCGGGAAGTCGTTGATCTCTTTGGCGATCTTAGCGGCCCGCTCGGCCGCTACCTGCTTTTCCACCCACACCGCGAACTGGTCGCGTTCTTCCTGCGTCATGGTGGCGGCCAGCTGCGGCGACAGTTCCAGCGCGCCGGCCGGGATCGAGCCCAGGTGCATCTGCTTGGATCGTTTTACCGCTGGGTCGTAGCTCGCCCGTAAGAACAGGATGCGGCGGCCGCGCTGCTTGATCTGCATGAATGAATCTCCTTTTGTGCCTCTCGGCAACAGTATTAAACCACGTAGTCAACACAAAATCAATACTGACGACATGACATATTTTGTTACGACTAATTGTTGACTATTGTGCCGGACAGGAATAATATGTTTATTCATGGAAACACACAAGTTAGTCAGGCAGTCAGATGTAACGACTAGTAGAATTGGCGAAGTATAGCACTAATTATACTGAGCTAATCGGGTGTTTCCAGAGTGAAGCGGACCAGTTTTTGCCACCAAAAGGATGCGCCGAAAACAGGTTTGTGGGTTCCCAAACATGCAATTTCGAGGTGCTAAAAATGGATGTCGTTAAAAACAAAGTGAAACGGTTAATCGTTCCCGTTCTTGTGGCGTCGATCCTGGGCGGCCCTGCCGCCCATGCCGGCAGCGTGGCGGGCTTCGGCGGCTCGACCGAAATCACGCAGATTCTCAACAACGTCGAACTGGTGAACCAGTCGGCACAGATGTATCAGCAGGTACAGCAGACGCTGCAGCAGGTGATGATGGAGAAGCAGCAGCTGCAAAACCTGATCGCCGCCCCGGTGCAGACCTGGGGCCAGGCGCAGCAGGAGCTGGCCGCGCTGGCCGACCTGGTGAACAAGACCGCCAGCCTGTCCTATGCCGGCGGGAACATCGACCAGCTGTTCAAGACGAAATTTCCGGGTTACGCCAAGACGGCCGGCACCACCAATTTCGGTAGCAAGTTTGGCGACATGGTGAAGGTGCAGATGGACGGCCTGAACGCGGCCCTGCAGGCGGCCGGGTTGCAGTCCTCGCAGTTCGCCAGCGAGCGCGCCGCCATCCAGCAAATTCAAAGCATGTCGGCAGGCTCGCCCGGCTCGCTGCAGGCTCTGCAGGCCGGCAACATGATCGCCTCGCAGCAGATCGACCAGCTGCAGAAGCTGCGCCAGCTCTACATGGCACAGATGCAGGCGCAAAACTCATACATGGCCGGCCAGGCGCAGCAGCAGGCCGACCAGGTAGACGCCACCCAAACCTTTATGAAACAGGGCAACGGGACCGTGCGCCAAACCGGCAGCAGCGGTTTCAAGTCGTTCTAACCACTCACTCTCAAGGACCAGATCATGACCTTCAATCAGAAAAAATTCTTCTCCCTCGCCCTCGCTGTCGTCATCGTTTCGCTGGCGTCGATGTTGACCGGCTGCGGCAAATCGGAAGCCGAGAAGGCTGCCGAACAGCAGAATGCCGCGAACAAGGCCACGCAGGAAATGCTCAAGCAGGGCGGCGGCACTAAGGCTGTGCGCAAGCCAGGCGAAAGCGGCTTCAAGTCGTTCTAACCGGATCAAGGACACCAGCCATGACCAGTAACCATAAAGGCCGCCTGCTACTACTGGCCGGCCTGTTGCTTTTAACTTCGCCCGCGTTTGCAGACACGCCGACCGGCTATGACCTCGGCACGATCATGAATAAGTACCATGATGCGGCTACCGCGTTCGGCGCGAACATCACGTCGATAGCTCTGTCGCTGTGCTACAAGCTCTTTGCGATTGATCTGGCATGGGCGCTTATCGGCCGCCTCCTGAAAGGTGCGGACGCCGTGGAAATGCTCACGGTCGTCATCCTGCGGACAATGTGGATGGGCCTCATTCTGTGGGTGATGAATAACCCCAGCGTCCCGCTCTCGGTGGTCAACAGCTTTATCCAGATCGGTAAGGACGGCGCGCACACGTCGGCGATCAGCCCCGGCGAGGTCTTTTGGCAGGGCATCGACCTGGTGAACCTGATGATGTCGAAGCTGGCCGACAATGCGACCATTGCCGGCGTACCTGTTCCGGCCGGCGTGGCGGCCATGACCAACCCGTTTGCGGCCTTCCTGGTCGGCGGCTCCCTCATCATTATCATCGTGTGTTTCGGGATGCTGGCGGCACAGTTCGCGGTTGCATGGATTCAGCTCTGGTTCTACATCGCCGTCTATCCGATTGCCCTGGCCTTTGGCGTGATGAAGTGGACCAAGGACATCGCCATGAAGATCATTACAACGCCCCTGGTCTACGGCATCCGGTTCCTCGCCCTCTACTTCGTTATTGCGGTCGGGACCGGCCTGGCGTCTGATTTCGGCACGGAGATTGCCAAGCTGTCGCTGACCGACTTGACCCCGATCTGGACGGTTCTGGCCGGCTCGGTGATGCTGCTGGTCCTGGCAATGAAGGTGCCTACCTTGGCGTCCGATCTGCTGGGCGGAACCGCCTCGATGTCGGCGGCCGATGGCGTGGGCGCAGTAGTTGCCGGCGGCGGTGCTATCGCCGCAGCTGCAGGAGGCATTTACGCTGCCGGCGGTATGGCTAAGAGTAGCGTCGGATCGGCCATTCAGGCCGGCTCTAACGCGATTAGCGCTCTTTCTGGCATGGGTCGCGGCCCTGGCCAAGCCGCCGCCGGTGCGGCCGGCTCGATCCCCGGCGTTAGCGGTGGCTCGACATCGCCAGCCGCCAGCCTGGCCGGCGCAGCGAATCCTGGTGCCGCCGCCGCTGGCCAGGCGCAACCGCCGGCTCCGCCGATGGCCGCGGCCTCGCCCGCTGCGGTTGCAGCACCTCCAGCGCCGCCTATGTCCGCAGGGGCCAGCTCACCAGCTGCGCCGGCATCTGGCGCAGCTTCAGCACCCGCGTCCGGTGACCGGGCAACCCCACCAGCGCCGCAGTTTGCAGGGCCAACTACGCATCCTGCAGCTCCAGCTGACACAACTGCGCCGGCCGCGTCCAGCCAAGCATCAGCAGCCGCACCCGCAGATGCTGAACGGCCCACCCCGCCAGCGCCGCCACTTGCAGGACCAGCTGCACCACCCGCACCACCGGCGCCAGTAGCCCCAGCAGCGCCGGCTCCAAGCCTGGGCGACACGGCCGCGCCATCCATCGGAGGCCAGGAAGCCGGCCAGTCAACGCCACAGGACCAGCCGAAAGCGCCGACTAACGCAGCAGCCAAAACAAGCGCGCAGGCTGCACAGCGCGTCCTTGACGAAATGCAAAAGACAAGTGGCGGCGGCGCTGGCATCCAAACGCAACACGGCGACGAATGAAACCGGCGTCACCCAACAAAAAAGCCCTGCAGTTGCAGGGCTTTTTGTTGTCTATCGCTCCATTCCTCCCTTGCCAGGAGTTGGCCCTTTCTGCGGCCCCTGGCGGCTCCTGGTGAGGCTTTCGCCTTGCTCCTTTCCCTGCCCCTTCGGCAAGTCGCGGGCCGCCTCCAAGACCCGGCGTTTGGCTTCCAGGGCCGGATCGGCCAGGCGCACGTCCAGGCGCTTCTCGACCATGACCCGGATGGCTTCCTCCTTGAACTGCTCGGAGCCGGTCAGCGTCAGCTGCTGGCCGAACTTCTGGCGGGCCAGCGCCAGGCCGGCGGCCAGCGCCTCGCGGTCGGTCGCGCCGGCCGCACTGAAGTTGATTCGCTTGCCGCTGTCGGTGAAAACGTGGCGGCTCGCGGCCTGGTAGTGCACATCGCCGGTCTTCCGGTCCACCTGGTACTGCAGCGAATCGAGCAAGGCCAGGCGGCGCGGCGACATCGGCTCGGCGCGCTGGTCGGGAACCTCGGCCGTGATGCCGTTCTGCTTTGCCCGCTCCTGGTCGGCCTTCTCCATGTCCTTCGCCTTGCGCTTGTCGGCGTAGGCCCAGCCGCGTAGCTGGCTGATAGCAGCCTGGTCGCCCTCCTGGGCGCGGTCGGCGGTCCAGTCCTTGAAGTTTTGCGGCCGGTCGGCCCGCTCGGCCTTCCTCTTGGCGTCCAGCTCGGCCCGCAGTTTCTCGCGGGCCTGTACTGCTTCCATCGCGGCCACGCTGTACAGTGCCTTCTTGACGGCCGCCGGCGCGTCCATGCGGCGGATTTGCTCGCGCCTGGTCTTGTGGTGCGAGGCCAGGTCTTTCTGCTGCTGCCGTTCGCCCAGCCGGCCGGCCGTCCGGTCCAGCTGCCGCGCCTCGATCTGGCTGGCCCGCCAGTCGTCGTATCTGGTGCGCAACAGCCGACGGGCCTGCGCCCGGTCCTCGCGTGCCTGGTCGCGTTTGGACTGGTCCCTGACCGGCTCGCGGTGCCGGCTGTAGGTCTTGGCCGGTTCCTCGACCTGGATGGCCCGGATCGCCGGCTGGAACTCGCCCAGCCGCTTGACCAGCTTGCCCTTGCCCAGCTCCTGGTGCACGTCGCTGGCCTTGATGGGCGTCTGCTCCGGGTTGGCCTTGTCATAGATCGCCAGGCCCTGGCCCTTCTCGCGCAGTTCCAGGCCGTGCTTCGCCAGGGCGCTATGCAGGTCCTGCCAGCCGGTGCGCGGGTCTTTCAGCAGCTCGGAAACGGTGTTGCGCGGCTCGCCGCGTGCATAGCTGAACAGGCTTTCATGCCCGGCGTTGGCTTCCATGTCGCGGGCCTTCGCCGGCAGCTTCTCGCGGCTGTTCACGTCCTTGCTGGCCCAATCCACGACCTTGCGGCCGTCGCGCTCGATGACGGCAAACGGGCCTTTGTCATGCTCCCAGCCCTGCCGCAATTCGACCTCGCGCATGCAGCGGTCCAGCTTGTAGAAATCGCGCTCGGGATACACGGCCTTTTCCGTCTCTGGATGCACGCGGTTGACCATCATGTGCAAGTGATGATTGCCGGTGTCGCGGTGCGCCGCGAAAACGTACTGGTGGCCATCCATGCCCACGGCTTTCATCGCTTCCCGCCCGGCCTCGAACATCTGTTCATTGGTGGGCCGCTCGCCCTCACGCCAGGACACGACCACGTGATACACCGGGTCCTTGACCCGCGTATTCATGTCGGCCACGGCCTTCATTTCGGCGCTGGCCGTGCGGAGGGAAAGACAGTTCGTTTCCAGGGCGGGCGCATCGCCAGGCGGCGCTGCTTCCGGCCTTTCCTTGGAGTGATCCTTCCCGCGCTTTGGCATGTGCAGCGTATCCATGCTGCCGAGGGTCTGCAGCTGGTCCAAGGTCCGGGCGTTCGACAGGCTACGGCCCGGCTCGCGTGGCGGTTCCAGCGCCTTGGCCTGGGCATGGACCAGGGCGGCCGTTCGGCCAGGATAGTCGACGGCGCGGGGATCGCTGTAGCGGTCGGACAGGTCGAGGCCGGCCGCCAGCTCCCGCGCCTGGGCTTCCAGCTCGGGCGGCGCGAACTCCTGGCGCAGCTCTGCGCCGGCGTCGTACCGGCTGATGTACTGGCCCAGCTTGCCGAAGCTGGTACGGCCATCGTTACGCTTTGGAGGAACTTTAGCTAGCATCGCCCGCGATCCTTGCGACTGCATCTTTGATTTCAACCAGCACGGCGGCGAACTCCTTGGAGTGCGCGCCGCCGGACTGGTTGAACAGGTGTTTTTGTAAGCCGCCAAGTCGGCGCAGCTCATTGATGACCTGGCTATCAATGGTGCTGCGCGTCTTGCGGCCTAAAGCGGCGGCGCGCAAGAACTCGGAGACAGGAACGCCCGCATCGCGGGCCTTGTCTCTGATGGCGTCCGACTCGTCAGGCGAGAGCCTGACAGCAAGCGCCACGGTGCGCTTGCGGGTTTCGCTGTTGCTCATAAGGTACAACCTCAGGTTGTGCCGTCGCGGTAGGGGTCTCGGGGCGAAGCCCTGAGCAGGGGGAGAAGGCAGGCAGAACGAGTGAAACGAGTGGAGCCAGCCGGTGGAATACAGCCGCTTTAGCGGCGGTATTACATCTCCTACCCTGTCCTCTACTAAGACGTGTGGTGTAGGTCACGCATTAATATCATGTTGGGCGCGCATTGACAAGGAATGTTGCCTGACATAAAGTGTGATGAATACCGAATGGTCGGTATTAAGTCAAAGATGAGGTCAAACATTATGGCAGGTAAACCGAAGCAATTCACCGTCGAATCACGCGACAAAGTCGCGTCGATTCTGACGGCATTGCCCGAAAAGCCAAAGGCAGAAAGAGGCTTGGCGGCAAAGGAGGTTGTCGCGTCATTGAAGGCCGATATTCGGGCCGCACAAGCGAAGGGATACACGATTGAGGAAATCGTTAAGCTTTTCAAAGATGGCGGCGTGGATATTGGCTTGACGACGCTGAAAGCGGCGATCAAACAGCCGAAGAAGAAGGCGGTAGCGTCGGTCGAAGATGGGAAAAAGCAAAGCGTGTACACGCAACCATCTGCGGCCGGAAATACAGGTGCTGGTCAGGATCAAGGTCAAGGAAGTGCCACGCCAGAGGCGCGGCGCATGTTGACGCCAGAAGACAAACAAGCGCTGCGTGATGACGCTGAAAATTCGTTGACGCCAGCAGCAAAGAAAAGGGGTGATCGGTAATGAAACGTTTTGTGATGGTTTTGACGGACAAGGGCGGTACTGGCAAGTCAACGATGACGCGGGCGATTGCTGACCGTTATCAGCGTGACGGCGTGCAGGCATTGCTGGTCGATGGTGACGGCGAAGTAGGCCAGCTGTTCCAGTTCTATTGCAAGGTCGATGGGGACGGCAATCCGGTCAAGCAAGCGCCGGGCGATGGCGTGCTGACCATGCGCGTGACCGGCGAGGAAAAGGAGCGGGACAAGCTGCTGGCGATGCTGGACTACGATTTGCCGGTCGTGCTGGTGGACATGCCGGCGGCTTCGCTGACGGCGCTGGCGAAGTTCGACGCCGAAGTAGGGTTCTTCGATGAGCTGAAACGGTCGGGATACCGGCCCACGCTCATCAATGTTTTGTCGCCCTTCCAGTCGAGCACGCGGACGGTCAAGCAGATGATCGAAATGGCCGGCAAGGAAGCGGACTATGTGGCTGTCATCAATCGTTGGTTTGGCGATGATGAAGACTTCTATATGTGGCTGGGCGATGCCAACAACAAGCCCAGCACGGGCCGCGTGATGCTGCCGGAATACGGCGGTATCGAAATCGAGCTGCCGAAGCTGCAGGCCGGCGTCATGGTCGCCATTGACGATCTGATGCTCAAGTTCGGGGATGCGTGCGAACACTCGTCGCTGACCAGGCCGCAGCGCTCGCGCCTGATCCGTTGGATGAAAGACACGGATGCCGAGCTGGACAAGATCGCCGATTTCATCGGCTTGAAAGGGAAATGATGAGCAAGCAAGCATTTGAAAAGGTGATGTCCCAGCTGCCGGAAGAGGACAAGAAAAACATCTATGCCGTGGCGGCCGCCTACGGCCTAGACTTCGATTCGCCGGAATGGATACCGTTCGCGGTCAGCCAGCATGGCCTGGTCGCTATCCAGCGCGCCATTGTCGAGCTGGGAACGGCGATCAAGGAAGGGTCGGATTACGCGATTGCCGAGGCGATGAAGACGCTGGCCGAGGCCAAGGCTGCGGAGCTGGAAACGCTGCAGGCCGCTGCCGCCGCCAGCCAGGCGAGTGTCATGGAAACGGCCGAGAAAGCGCGCCAGGTGATCGAGGCGCTGTCGGCCAAGTCGCAGGCTGACCTGGTGCGCGGCGTGTCCGGTGCCGTGGAGCGCCAGGCGGCCGAAATCATCGAGCGCCAGGCGGCGAAGATCGGGACGGCGCAGAAGTCGCTGGGCGAGGCGCTGACGGCGGCCGAGGGCCGGATAGGGCAGATTCGCCATGTTGGCACGCTGCAGGTCCTGAGCTGGGCGGCGGTCGGCGGCGTGATCGGCGGTGCCGTGGTCGGTGCTTGCATGTGGTGGCTGGTCAATCATGGTCACGTCCAGCAGCCGCCGGCGCAGGTCAACATGGACGGCCGGGCGGTCGGCGAATACATCGTCAATTCCTTGCGTAGGAAATGAGAAGGGCCAGGCAAATAGCCTGGCCCAAGCATCCTCGCCGCCTGTGACAAGAAAGCGAAAACGCGGCCACATGATAGCAGCTGGCCGCACCAACAAGACGCCCACGGCCCACGCCTTGGGCGTTTTGCCGTAAAGTGGTCGCATGACCACGCCACTACAAGCCTTGATCCTGGGGGCCGCCATCGCTGGCGCAGTGCGCCAGGCTGACGCCGCCGACTTGCCCAAGGCGTACAAACCCGATTTCACGCCAGGGCAGGGCCAGCTTCCGGCCAGCACCCAAGCTGCAAAATGGCTATTTCTACCCATCCCCTCGAAAAGGTAAAAGTTTTCGTAAGCCCTTGAATTCTCAGGCTAATGAGCCGTCCTCGCCTTCCTCGAACGCCTGCCCCCAGTAGCCCGGTTCGGCGTAGCGTGCCGCCAGGGCGTCAATGTCGAGCTGCGGCGCCTCGGCCGTGAATTCAAAGCGGCCGATCAGGTTCACATGGCGCCATGCCACTGGCGACACGCTGCGCAAAGCGCCAATCGCCTCCCCGTCCCCCGCCGCGCGCTTCTGTTCATAGACCTTCGACAGTAACGCCGTATTGTAATAAATGATGGCGTTGGCGATCAATCGCGAGCACTCATTCCAGATATTCTGCTCGGCTTCGGTCTTGACCCTGAACTTCCCATTGTTGACGTAGGATACCGATTTGCGGAACCGGTGATAGGCCTCTCCCCGATTCAATGCTTTTTGTACGCTTTGCCGCAGGCTGGCGTCGTCGATGAAGTCCAGGATGTACAGCGTCCTACGAATATTGTCCAGTTCCCACAGGGCTTTCTTGGTCTGATTCTGGCGCGTGTAGCTGCTGAGCTTGCGGATGACGGTCGCCTGCGTCACATCCTTTTGCGCGAGCGACGCCATAATGCGCTGGACATTGGGCCATTCGGCGATGATCAGATCCTCCGGCACCTTTCTGGATGGCTTGATCAGCAGCTCGCCATACTCCCCCGGGTTCTGGAAGCCGACCAGTTTTTCCATTTTCTTGTGTAGGTCGCGGTAGCGCGGCGCGAACTGGTAGCCGAACACATGCAAGGTCCAGAAATTGACCTGGTTGGTGCCGTGGGTATCGGTTGAGTGCCGCTCCGGTTTGATGTCCGACGTGTTGTTGTACAACAGATCGAACACGTAGTGGCTTTCGTGCTCGTGCGTGCCGATGATCTTGGCGTTGATCGGCACATGGTTGGCGACCAGCGTGTAGGCGCTGACGCCTTTTTGCAATCCGAAGTATTTCGGCGAATAACGGGCGTTGACCGTATCGATCTGCGTTTCGATCCGCTGGCCGTCGCTGCTTGAATGCACGTCGTCACGGATATCGTACAGATGGAATGCCGGCAGCACGGCGATCGCGTTGCTGATCGCATCGTTGGCCACATGCAGAGTTTCCTGGCGCAGGAAATTGCGCGCCGTATTAAGCAGCGACGCGTAATTCAGGCCCGAGACCTCTGCCATTTTACCGATCCCCATATTGGTACCCATGGCGACAATGCACGCCAGCAGTTCGCGCGGATCGGGATCGTGCTTGACATAGCGGTCCAGCACGTGGCTGAAGCTTTTTAAGAACCCGGTGTGCTGATGGACGAACCACAACAGATCGGCGATACCCACGCCCGGCAGCTTGCCGAAGAACGGGCTGTTGACCGGTTCGTCCTCACTCGGATATAGCAACTGCCAGCGCCTCTTTTCGCCACGGCCAGTGATTTTGATATGCTGGTTGACCGCGTCGGCGATACGCTGGTTCACGGCTTCGATCTTCGTTTCCAGATCGGCCTTCATCTGTGCCAGTGTGTTCTCGATCGGATCGATCAGGATCTGCGCGCCGATTTCCTGAAGGACTTGCGCCTTGTTTTCCCAGCGCTCGTCGCTGATCAAGTCATCCTCGAAGCGGCGAAATTCCACGCTGTCCTTGACAAATAGGTTGCCGGCTTCGAGCGCATTGCGCAGCAGGCGGTAAAGCAGGAATTCGTAGCGGTCGACGTCCAGCACCTTATCGCCTTCGGCTAGCTGGTCGTCATCTTCCCCGGCATCCACGAAAAGATAACGCTGCAGGCTCTTGGGAATCACTTCGGTCGGAAACAGCGACGGCTTGGCCTGGCGCGGCGACTTCCCGCTGCGCAGCAGGTCTTGAAGGACCAGCACCGCGCCCAGTAGTGGTGCGTCTTCCACACGACCGGCGAAGTCCAGTTCGCAAAACAGATGGCGCAGATTGCGCTTGAACTGGTGTGACAACGTGGTGTAGTACGCCCACTCGAAGCCGACTTTGTCGAAGGCGATATTGCGCAGGTAGTTCGCCACGATCGGAAATTGTTCCGGCTCCAGCAGATGAAACGCCTGTACCTTGACGGTGGAAAACGGCGCATCTTCGGGGATGGCGGTGTCGGTAAATAGGTTTAGCACTTGGCCCGCCGCCTGCAAATGTGCAGCCGCGTCCTCCATCGCCTTGTGCATGGTCTCGTCGGCCGCCCGCTTACCAAGTTTCTCGTACTGGTGGACCAGGTGGATGAAGGCGTCGATCAAGTTGTCGTTGATCTGGCGGAAGCGATGGTACGCAAAACACAGCAGGTACAGCCGTGTTGTCTTGGTCGCCATGCGTCGCAAGCTGTAGACGGTATAGAACTTGACCAGTGACGCATAATATTTGCCACTCTCGGCCGAGAGTCCGGCGGTGGCCAGGAACTTGCGCGCCGTATCATGCAGTGGATGGAAGAAGCGGCGCCGTTCGACTTCCTGGCGCAGCTCCTTGTAGCTGAAATCTTTGGCTTCGCGCTTCAATGCGCTGATCCGGTACATGTTTTCGTCGGCTTCGAGCAAGGCATCCAACTGCTCGCGCGCCGCCGGCGTCAACGCCGCCTCCAGGAGGGCAGTGATGCGGTTGCGCTCCGAGGTAACGGCACGCCCGACCATGTCCTGCAGATAGCTGTAGCCGGGAATGACGACGCGCTGGCTTTCCAGGTGCTGCAGGACTTCGCGCATGATGTAGATTGGCTGTGTCGACAGCATCGCGAAACGCTGCGCCTTGTGTTCCAGTTCTTCCTTAGCCGTTTGATCGGCCAGGCGGTAATCGAACAATTGCAGGATGATCTTTTGTTGGTCCAGTCGGGTAGGCTTGGACAAGGCTTTCAGCGTGCTGATCTCCTTGCCGACGAAATGGCGCTTGACGACATGGGCGACGTCGTCCGCGACCGAATTCGGTTCAAAGACAAAGAATCGTCGCTTGGCCTTGAAATAGGCCATTTGCAGCGCCAGGTGCACCGCCGCCGGTGAAGTATGGACGCGCTCCACCGCATCGCGCTCGGCGGCGCTGAAATCGAAGTAAAGCCGCCGGTCGTCATCGTTAAACTTGGGCAGTTCGTAGAGGGCGGCAATTTCCTCAGCCGATAGAATCGTCAGCCGGCGCGTGTCAGTGGCCATGAACGGAAAATATAAAGTGAACAGCTGACTGGCATGAGTTCCCCTGCTTAGCTGTCATTGCATTATTTTGGCTTGCGTCGCGATATTACTCAGAGGATGAGGTAGCGCGGTTGTGGATCGCGCCAGAACGATATGTGGCGAGCCCGATCAGGGCCACCATGCAAAAAACGGCACCCGCATAGAACGTCGACGACGCCCCAAACCGATCCCATAGCAGGCCCGCCAACACGCTCGCTATCAGCATGGCGATGCCGCTCATCAAGTTGAACACGCCATAGGCCGTGCCGCGCAGATCGGCCGGTGCTGTATCGGCGACCATCGTTGCCAGGAGTCCCTGTGTAATCCCCATGTGAACGCCCCACAGCACGACGCCGGCTAATACCACCGCCCAATGATCGCTTGCGGCCAAAATCAGATCGGCTGCCACCAGGACGGCAAGCCCGAGCGCCAACAACTTCGTATGGCTCATGCGGTCGGAAAGTTTTCCGAATGGATACGCCGAGGCGGCATAAATCAAATTCATTGCGACCATTACCAGAGGCACAAATGCAACCGGGATACCGCTTTGCTGAGCGCGCAGGACAAGAAACGCTTCGCTGAAACGGGCCAACGTGAATACCGCGCCAATCCCAACCACCCACCAATACGGGGCGCTAAGACGCATTAGGCTTTCTCGGCGGATAGGATTTGTACGTTTGCCGTTTTGATGCTGCACTGGTTCGCGCACACCGAACAGAAGCAGCGTAACGGCCAGTAGACCAGGAATCACCGCAACCCAAAAGACTTTCCTGAAATCGTTGGCCCACAAAAGCATCAAGCCGACCGCAAGCAGTGGGCCGAGGAATGCCCCCACCGTGTCAAGCGATTGGCGCAGGCCGAACGCAGCGCCGCGCAGGTGTGGTGGAGCGATATCAGCGACCAACGCGTCACGGGGCGCCCCTCGCACACCTTTCCCCACCCGGTCCAGTAGGCGAGCCATAAGCACGATGCCGGTTGTATTCGCCACCGCAAAAAGTGGCTTTGTCAGCGCACCCAGCGCATAACCGAACAATGCCAGGCCCTTGCGCTTGCCGAGGTAGTCGCTCAACGCTCCTGAGAACACTTTGACGATGAGGGCGGTAGATTCGGCAAGTCCTTCAATCAAGCCAACAGCGAGGGCGCTGGCCCCGAGCGTGCCGACCATAAACAAAGGAAGCAGGCTATGAACCATTTCCGAGGAAATATCCATCAGCATGCTCACGAAGCCCAGCATCCAGATCCCGATTGGGATTTGTCTGAGTGTGCTGCCGATGTTCTTTGTCGTCATTTTTTCGTCATCGTCATGAAACCAAATATCAAAGCTGCTCGAGGCTATGTCAAGAAGGCATTTTTCAGAAATTTACGCCAACCTTCAGTTTAACAAATGAAAACCGGTCAGTCGGATCGCCAACCTGCTGATGATAAAAGTAGGAAATTCCAGCGAAGTACCGTTTGCTGATGTAGTAATTTATGCCCGTCTCGAACTCGCGTTTATGAGATGGAGATGCATCGAACTCGCCCAAATTTTCGTAAATATGAGCGGCGACAAACACCCCATATTTCTCATTGAAACGGTGCTCGGAATTTCCGGACAGATCATAAAAAGTGCGACCACCACCGTTACGCTTCTCAGCAAAAAGCGCCGTAGTCAGACTCGTGTCTTTTGCAACATCGCCAGACCAAGACAATCCCACCACAGCCCAGTTATAGTTATCCCGAAACGTGTAATTTTCATGCCGCAGTGCCCCGACCGTCGCCGTAAAATGTTCGGTGAGTGGAAAATTGAAATTGAGTTGCGCTTCAAACTTACGCTCGCGCGTCATGTTTCCATCGACCGTGTGATACGAGTTCTCAGTGTAACGCTCCAGACGAAAATCGAAATTTCCCGTCAGGGCGGGTGGCGCATAATTCGCTGTCAGCCGACTATTTAAGGAGGGCATCAGGCGCGACTGGGTTGAGAGATTGCCTGTGGCGAGATATTGACCTGTGAACTCTTCCGACTGCGCCGTGCCGGTAGTGGCGAGCAGACCAAAAACAACCCATCCATATTGGAATTTTTTCATTGTGCTCTCGTGACGTTTTGTAGGGTTAGCATGCGATTTCAATTTTTGATGTGGTCGGCCGTGCCTGGCAAGCGAGGACGAGGTTATTGCGGATATCCCGTGCTGTAAGCGATGTGTCTGTATGCATCTTGACTTCACCTGAAATCAGCTGGACTTTACATGTTCCGCAGACCCCTGTTCGGCACAGCGACTCGATCGGTACGCCGTATTCTTCTGCAGCGTCAAGCAACGTTCTGCCGGCAGTGATCAACCCGGTTTTCTTGGACTTTGCAAAAATAATGGTCGCAGCGCGTAGCGCGTCGTCGTGAATAATTGAACCGCCGAATGATTCAGTATGGATTTGTGCTTCCTCCACGCCTAAACTGCGAAGGCTGGCAATTGCTGCCGCCATCATTGGCTCAGGACCACATAGGTAGACTGGAAGGCGAGCAATTTTAGGGGCAAGTTCCATAAGGTGAGAAGACTGCAAGCGGCCACTTGGACCCGGCCATGCCGATCCATCGATTCGCGAGGGCAAAATCAAGTAGTTGAAATGAAGATACCGTTCGGCGAGTGCGTGTAGTTCTTCCTCGAACAAACCATGCGCTGGGGTACTGACAGCAAACAGAAGAAACACGTCGTGCGGCCACTTCTGGTTCGCCAGATGGCGGATGATTGATAGCAGCGGAGTGAGGCCGATGCCGCCAGCGATGAGAACGACGCCATCGGAACCTGCGCCAGTGAACGTGAAAGTGCCGTGCGGCCCATCGCATGCCAGGACTTGCCCCACCTGCGTCATACTATACATATAAGCTGACCCTTTGCCGTCGCTCGTGCGCTTCACAGCGATGTCGCAAAAACTTCTTGAGTCTGGTGCCGAGCAAATGCTGTAACTGCGGGTAAATATGCTGTCGTCCTGCTTCAGTCGAAATCTCAGATACTGTCCTGGTAAAAACGCAAAAGGCAGATCGCCACCGCGCGGGTTCACCAGGCGGAACATTTTGACGTCATCGCGCAGATCGATGATCGAGTGAATGACCAGTTCACCACGCCAAGAAGGCGCTCCCGGCTGTTGTGCCGCATTGAATGTACGAAGTTTAGTTCCGTATGTCACGCGCCAGATAACGAGGCCGACGCAGACAAGCGCGCAAGCTTCGATAAATAACTTTCCGCCATCCAGGTAGTCGATCACTGCACCATGTTTTAAAGACGGTTCGGTGAAAATTCCGTGGACCAGAAATGAGCCGATCACGACATAGCTTGCGTAGTGCAGTTTTTTCCACAACGTATATTTGAATCGATTTCGCAAGTACGCGGTCACCACAACAAATATCAGTGTGTACGCTGCGAGCGCACCCAAACTCGTCAGGATCGGCTGCTCGAGCGTGATGAAAGGAAAAAACACAGCAAGGATTGTGTAGTTGGCCGCTTTCGCCAATGGTAGCCACGCGGGATGCAGCAGCGAAACAAATAGAGCGCTGTAACCGGACCATTTGTGAAGTTCCAGCAGCGGAAGACGCCGATGAGGCCACTGGAGTTCGGTGTTGTAGTGCACCGAAAGCAGCAGCCCAATGAAAAGGTTCAGGGTCATGATGCCGGCGGCCGTCAGGCCAATATAGGCGCTGACATCGATAAAAGAGATATCAAACTGAGCGATTAAAAACTCTTCCATTAATTCATCGCTTTCAATGGGATTCAAGTCGGACCGATCGCTATCGGTGCCTGTTCAGGGAATGGAAAAATCGTGCGCTGAGGTTGCGGGCCGACTACATGTGGACGCGATCATAGCGAAGGAAGTAGTGCCACGACATGACCGGAAGCTGACCATTTGGTCATCTTGCAATGCCCGATGCATATCGTCGTTACGTGGCCGGGAATCTCAGTGTCGCAGCGGTGCCGCGGCCAAGCTGACTGTCGAGAGAAACCGATCCGCCGTGAAGCAGCATGATTGACCTGACGATGGCAAGGCCTAATCCTGTGCCGGCGCCCTGCCTGAAGCGTGCGCTGTCAGCACGATAAAAACGATCGAAAACGTGGGGCAAGTCCTCCGGCGCAATGCCCTCTCCGGTGTCGCTGACGACGATTTCCACAGCGCGATCAGATGTTTTCGTCACATCGACAACAACGGACCCGCCGATTGGAGTGTGGTTTAGTGCATTGATGATCAGATTGCCCAACGCATGACGCAACAAGGCGGAATCGGCCAGCACCGTCCCCGAGCCGCCAGCGATCAGCGTGGTTTCCTGCTCGTCCGCCAGCGCCTGGTAGAAAGCGCACACGGCTGCGATCTCATGCTCAATGACCAGTGTTCGCTTGTTAGGCAGCGAATCGGGTTGTTCCGTACGGGCGAGGAACAACAACGCATCCACCATCCGTGCTAGGCGCTCGTACTCCTCCGTAGCCGAGGCGATGCAGTCGCGATATTGCTCTTTCGAGCGGTCCTTGGAAAGGGCCAGTTCCGCTTCGCCCTGAAGAATGTGGAGAGGGGTACGCAATTCGTGCGCGATATCGGCGGAAAATCGGGACATTCGGACGAACGACTCATCCAGGCGCACTAGGAGCTGGTCGAAATTGGCGGCGAGCGGTTTCAATTCCCGAGGCCAGTCGCCGTCCACCACGTGGCGGTGCAACTGTGCTGCGCTCAGCTCCGCGATGATGGCTGCCAGCCGGGACACTGGCTGCAGGCCGCGCCGTGCGATCAGGTAGCCCGCAATGATGGCGATGGCAAGCGAAGCGGAAAGAGCGAGCCACAGGATGCGCCGATATGCCGCGAGTACCTCTTCTTCACTGGCCCGGTTCATTGCCACCTGCACCGTAAATCCGGCACCGACGCCGACCCGAGCGGACATAAGTCGGTACATTTCCCCGGAACCTGAAGGCCAGTCCATGCCCTGTTCGTCGCCGCGTGTGCGAAAACGGGGATCTGCGAATGGGCGTCCACCCGCGACGGCATGTGGAATCGGTGCCTCTATCACATTGATGCCGTGGCCATCGACGACGCGCAGATAGGAGCCGGGAAGCATCGCTGCCTCACGATGAACCTCTTCCTGGAGGGCCGCAGTGTCGCGCGAATGTAACAACAGGATACCGCGCACCTGGGCGATCCGCCCAGCCAGCCATTGGTCATCTTCTTGGCGCAGGCGGTCCGCCAAGACCCAGTACAGGATGCTACCGGCCGACGCGATCAACACCACGCTAAGAAGGGCGTACCAGACCGTGAGGCGAAAGGCGATCGAGCCACGCTCCCCGATGAGGGCCATTGGCTCAAAGCCGTTCTTCGATGACATAGCCGACGCCCCGCAGAGTGTGAATCAGTTTCCGGTCGCTGGGATCGTCAACCTTGCGCCGCAGTCGACGCACAGCGACGTCGACTACGTTACTGTCGCCGTCAAAATTGATGTCCCATATCTGTTCGGCCAGCCGCGTCCGGGTCAGCACCTCGCCGGGATGACGAAGCAGGTATTCGAGCAGTCGGTATTCCTGCGGAGCGAGGTCAAGCGGCTTTCCCGCCCGTGATGCCTTGTGCCGAGCCAGGTCCATGTCGAGATCGGCCAGACGCAAGATATCAGGTTGTTGCGTCGGCGCCCGACGCAAGGCGTTGCGCACACGGGCAAGCAATTCGGAAAACGCAAACGGCTTGACCAGGTAGTCATCGGCGCCCAGGTCCAGGCCCTTGACCCGATGAGCAACGGCGTCAAGGGCCGAGAGAAGAATCACAGGCTGGCGGGGCAGACGTTCCTTGATCTGCGTAAGCACCGACCAGCCGTCCTGCTTGGGCAACATGACATCAAGTACGATGAGGTCATATACTCCCGTCAGCGCGAGATGAAGCCCGTCTGGCCCATCCGTGGCGAGATCAGCAGCGAAACCTTCCTCGAGAAAGCCTCGCTTGATGAAAGCGGCGGTTTTGGGCTCGTCTTCAACAATCAGTATTTTCATTTCCAAAACCTTTGTCATGTCTAGCAGGGAGCGCACGGAATTCAAAAAATCAGGTGCTAAGCCGATTCAGGCCGATTTGACCCGAGAGCGCAGCAGACTACCGGCAGCGTTCTCCTCGAACAACCCGGCCTCCTCGATGTAGCCCTGCACTGTGCCGTCGTGGCGCCACGCGCCTTGCCGCTTGATGTCGCGGAAGTCAGCGCCGGCACGGTAGGCGCTGGTGGCCATGCCACGCCTCAGGCTATGGCTCGACAGTTCCGGCACATAGCTGAGCTTGGCCAGTTTGGCCGCGCCGGCCAGGATGGTGTTCACGCTGGCAGGGTTTAATCCATCGCTCCCCACTACGCTCCACTTGCTAATCGACCGGAAGACCGCGCCGCTGGTCACGCCGGCGGCGTCCAGCCAGGTCCGCAACGCCTTCGCCGGACAGCACGGCCCGGCGCTGTAGGGGATCGCCTTGGCCACGCCCTCACCGGTCTGGTCCGTCTTCGAGCGCGGCAGCGTGATCGTGATCCCTTGCGCGTCCCAGGCAATGTGATCGACCTCGATGCCCACCAGCTCGCTGCGCCGGAATCCCCCGAAAAAGCCCACCTGCAGTAGCGCGTTATCGCGCGCCGCCTTCAGCGTACCCTGGCTGGCCAGTGTCGCCACGATCAGTTCCAGATCCACGATCGGCAGCGCCTTTGCCTTCTTCTTCGGCCGCCCGTTGGTGCGCGCGATCCCGGCCAGGATCTTGCGCGCGGTCGGGGTGGCAGCAGGATCGGCGAAGCCCTGATGGACGTGCCATTGCGAGAGCGCTGTTAGGCGCAGTGCCAGGGTGCGCGGGTTGAGCGCGTCGGCATACCGCACCAGGTAGCGGATGACGGCCGGCTCGTCGGCCGGCAGCACGCCGCCCCAGTCTAGGTAGTGCTTGATCGCCGACCGGTACGCCTGGCGCGTGTTGTCGGACGTGGCGGCAGTCAGGAAGACCCGGTGCCGCGCGGCCAAGTCGTGGTCATTCAGCAGCGTAACGGCGGAATCGATAGCAGCCGCCGACCTAGTAGTGGGTATTTCGTCGGCTTCAAGTACGGTGGGCGGGTTGTCCATGGCGGCGTCGCGCGAAATGCGCTCTCGTAACGTGATTACGATGAGGATAGCATGCTGCGGGTGGTATAACCTGCTGTAACGTACATTATAGAAGCTCAAAATATTTAAATTAGTGAAGAATTTTAATCGTTATTTATCGTATTATTACGTAACACATAATACGTTACTTAATTTAATGGAGTGGTCATGGCTCGTGCCGGTATCCTATATTCGCAAGTCGCCAAAGCGGCCGCAACGCTTGCCGTGGAAGGTAAAAACCCGACCGTCGACAACGTGCGCGAAGCACTGGGCGGCACCGGCAGCAAAAGTACGATAGCGCCGATGCTGAAGCGCTGGAAGAGCGAGCATCAGGAGACCGTTACCTGTAATGACCTGCATTTGAAACGGCCCCGACCAGCATTCCAGCCTGTTCTCGGCCAGGAATAACTGCAACTGACAGT
>NZ_JBXANP010000033.1:0-25553 GCF_058801745.1 Rugamonas sp. GW822-FHT03B10
TCGTCAGCAGAGAGATGAGATTATGCGGTGTTTCGTGCAGCTCGTCAACCCCTCGTTTTCGCCCCGCTCAACTCGCATTTACATGCGCCGTTTTGCGGGAGGCGAACTATAGCAAATCGCCCCTCAGGCTGGCAAGGCGGTTTTTGAAATAATTCTGTGTGCTATCGTAATGCCGATCAAAACCAGCCATTGCACATTGATTATGTCCATCCCAGCTATCACCCCTACCCACAACGACGCTCTCGCCGCGCTGCTCGATAACGCCATCAATAACAAGACCAAGCCGCCGGGCAGCCTGGGCATGCTGGAGACAATGGCCAAGCAGATTGGATTGATTCAATGCACGCGCGAGATCGCGCTGGAAAAGCCTGCCATCCTCGTGTTCGCAGCCGATCACGGTGTCGTCGCCGAAGGCGTATCCGCCTATCCGCAGGACGTCACCTGGCAAATGGTGGAGAACTTCCTCGCGCGCGGCGCCGCCATCAACGTGTTCGCCCGGCAGAACGGCTGCGCATTGCACATCATTGACGCGGGCGTGAATCACGACTTCGGGCCCCGCCACGGTCTCATCGACCGCAAGCTGGTCCATGGCACCCACAACTTCGCCCACCAGCCGGCGATGAGCGCCGACACCTGCGCCGCTGCGATCGCCGCCGGCATGGCGCTGGTCGCTGAGCTGGATGGCAACGTAATCGGCTTCGGCGAAATGGGCATCGGCAACACGACCGCCGCCGCCGCGCTGATGCACAAGCTGACCGGCATCCCGGTCGCCCAGTGCGTGGGTGCCGGCACGGGCTTGTCGGCCGACGGCATCTCGCACAAGCAGCGCGTAATCGAGGCGGCCGTCGCCCTGCACGCATCGGCGACCGAACCGCTGGACGTTCTGGCTACCTTCGGCGGACTGGAAATCGCCATGATGGCCGGCGCCATGCTGAAAGCGGCCGAACGCCGCATGGTGCTGCTGATCGATGGCTTCATCGTGACCAGTGCCCTGCTGGTGGCGGCGCGCCTGCAACCCGCCATCCTCGACTACTGCGTGTTCTCCCACTGCTCCGACGAGAGCGGCCACAAGAAGATGCTGGACAACTTGGGCGCCCGCCCCCTGCTGCAACTGAACCTGCGCCTGGGCGAGGGCACCGGCTGCGCGCTGGCCTTGCCGTTGCTGCACGCGGCAGTCAACTTCCTGAACCAGATGGCGACGTTCGAGTCGGCACAGGTCAGCGAGAAGTCGGAATAGCGTCGCGGAACAGGGACCAGCCATGCACCAGATCCGCCTGTTCTTCACCGCGCTGCAGTTCTTTACCCGGCTGCCGATTCCGCGCTGGGTGGGATTCGAGGCCGCATGGCTGAACCACGCATCGCGCTACTTCCCACTGGTGGGCGTGGTGGTGGCCGCCATCGCCGCCGCCACCTACGCGCTGGCGGCGTTGCTGTTTCCGGCGCCGGTCGCCGCCGTGCTGGCGACCGCCGCCACCATCTACGCCACCGGCGCCTTCCACGAGGACGGCTTTGCGGACATGTGCGACGGCTTCGGCGGCGGCCTGACCGGCCAGCGCGTGCTGGAGATCATGAAGGATTCGCGCATCGGCGCGTATGGCGCCATCGGCATCGTCTGCATGCTCGCGCTCAAATGCGTGACCTTGTCCTTGCTGCCATCGGCCGTGGCCATCGCCGCGCTGTTCGTCGCCCATCCGCTGTCGCGTCTCACATCGACCGCGCTGATCTGGCGCCTCGACTACGCGCGCGACGAAGGCAAGGCGAAACCGCTGGCGCAAAAAATGAGCAACGCCGAATTCCTCATCGCGGCCACCTGCGCCCTGCTGCCAGCAGCCGTCTGCGGCGTGTACGGCTGGCTGTCCTGGCCGGCGCTCGCGGCCAGCGTGCTCGCCGCCTCCGCCGCCGCATACTGGCTGGCGCAGAAATGCGTGAGCCGCATCGGCGGCTACACGGGCGATTGCCTGGGCGCTGTGCAGCAGGTATCCGAAGTGGCGATCTACCTGTGCCTGCTGGCCAGCCTGGGACACGGCGCCTGGCACTGATGCGCCTCACGCTGATACGCCACCCGCAACCGCTGGTCGCCGCCGGCGTTTGCTACGGCAGCACCGACCTGCCGGTCGCGCAGGAACAGATCGACCAGGTCGTCGCCGCGCTGGCGGGCGCGCTACCGGCAGGCGCGCATCTGTACGCCAGCCCATTGCGGCGCTGCGCCGAACTGGCAAGGCAGCTCGCCACCAGTCCCCCCATTTTCGACGCCCGCCTGGCCGAAATGCACTTCGGCGCATGGGAGATGCAGCGCTGGGACGACATTCCACGCGCGGAAATCGACGCATGGGCCGCCGCCCCGGCCCAATACCACCCCGGCGGCGGCGAGAGCGTGCTGCAAATGGCCACGCGCGTGGCCGCCTTCCACGACGCTTTGCGCGCCAACGCGCCATCCAACGCCATCGTCATCTGCCACGCCGGCACCATCCGCCTGCTGATGGCCCGCCATGCCGGCCTGGCGCCCGCCGACATGGCCCTGCGCGCCGCCAGCACGCCCCACCGCATCGCCTACGGCGAGCGCATCGTCCTGTCGGACTGACAGGCGGATCGCAAGCCGCGCTTGCCGTCATGCGCGCAGGCCGTATAATGGCTGCGTTTTGGTGCCCGCATGTCTGTCCAGACGTGCAGTTAAACGGGAAACACGAAGCCGTCCAGACGGCCAACGTGTGCTGCCCCCGCAACGGTAAGCAAGTGTCGCGCAACCTGCGACGAACCGCCTCGAACAACCACTGTGCTTAGGCATGGGAAGGTGAGGCGGCGCCACTTGCCAGCCCGGATACCGGCCAAAGCAGGTGGAAGTGTGCGAACGGGGAGTTGCGCGACACGGACCATGCCTGCCACGGCGGGCTGCCATGCGCTGTTCCAGTTCACCGCTTCTGTTCAATCTGGCCTACGGGGACGTCGGCCGGTTGCTCTTTTACAGAAGATTTGCCATGACTTTTCCTGTTTCCCGCCGCGCGCTCGCGGCTGCGATCGCGCTCGCTTTCGCCACACCCGCTGTCTTCGCCGACAGCCAGAACGATCTGGCCGCCAGCGCCGTCTTCATCACCGCCGCGCGCACACCGCAACCCGCAGCCGACATCCTGAGCGACACCCTGACGATCGACTCGGCACAGATCGCGCAATCGGGCGCCGGTTCCGTGATCGAACTGCTGCAACGCCAGCGCGGCATCGAAGTGGCACGCAACGGTGGGCCGGGCACCAGCGCCAGCGTGTTTATCCGTGGGGCCAACAGCAACCAGAACATCGTGTTGGTGGACGGCGTGCGCATCGGATCGTCCACCACGGGCGCGGCCAACTGGAGCGCCATCCCACTGACGGCCATCGACCACATCGAAGTCGTGTACGGCCCGCTCAGCACCATGTATGGCGCCGACGCCATCGGCGGCGTGATCCAGATTTTCACCAAACAAGGCCAGGGCGCGCCCGCACTGACGGCCGCCGTCGGCTACGGCAGCGACAATACCCGCACGGCCGACGCCCAAGTGTCCGGCACCACTGGCGGTGCGCACAGCGTCAGCTACGCGCTCAGCGCCGGCAAGGAAAAGTCGGACGGCTTCTCGTCCACCGTCCCCGGCAACTACTCCTACAATCCGGACAAGGACGGCTACGACAAGGAAAGCGCGGCCGGCCATATCAGCCTGCGCCTGGCCCACGGCCACGAGATCGGCGCGCTGTTCATGCACAGCAAACTGGACGCCCAATACGACAGCGGCCCGTCCAGCTACGACACGCGCAGCCTGCAAAAGCTGGAGAACGCCGCCGTCTACAGCCGCAATCAACTGCTGCCGGGTTGGACCAGCCTGTTGCAGTACGCGCAAGCGCGCGACGAGTCGGGCAACTTCACCAGCGACCTGCCCAAGGACCGCGCCCAGCTCAACACCAGGCAAACCGACTTCACGTGGCAGAACGATATCCAGCTCGGCGCCGACATTCTGCAACTGCTGTACGACCATCGCGAGGAATCGGTCAGCTCGACCAGCGTGACGACACTGAACCGCGACCGCAGCACCAATGCCTACGCCGCGTCCTACAACGCGAAGCGCGGCGCGCAGCTGTTCAACGCCGGCATCCGCCGCGACAATTCCGCGTATGGCGGCAAGACCACCGGCGCCCTCGGCTACGGCTACAACTTCAGCGGCCAGCTGCGCGCCAGCGCCAGCGTGGGCACCAGCTTCCGCGCGCCGACCTACAACGAGTTGTACTACCCCGGCTACGGCCTGCTGACCAACAAGCCTGAGCTGGGCCGCAACGTTGAAGCAGGCCTGAACTACGACGATGGCGCCACCACGCTGGCCGCCCGCTACTACCATAACCGCCTGACCGACCTGATCGTCAGCGTCACACCCTGCCCCTACAACACCACGCCCAAGAGCTACAGCTGCGCGTACAACGTCAACCACGCGCTGCTGGAAGGCCTGACCGTGGAAGCGGGCCGTAAGCTGGGCGACCTCGAACTGGCCGCCACGCTCGACCTGCAGGACCCGAAGGACGAAACCACTGGAAAGCGCCTGGCGCGGCGCGCGCAGCGCCACGCCAACCTGGCGCTCGACTACACCACCGGTCCGGTCAAAGGCGGCGTGGAACTGACGCTGTCCGGCGCCCGCTACGACGACGCGGCCAACAAGAACCGGCTGGGCGGCTATGGGCTGGTGAACCTGTACGCGACGTGGCAGATCACGCACGACTGGTCGGCGCTGCTGCGCTGGAATAACGTCGCCAACAAGGAGTACGCGCTGGCGCGCTTCTACAGCACGTCCGGCTCCAACCTGTTTGCCGGGCTGCGCTACGGCTACAAATAAGGCAAAGAAATTGGTGTAACCTGCCGGGCAAAGCTCCCCGTCCGGCGACGGCACCCACTGAACAAAGGCAGTCCATGCATGCTCCCCTCCACAACCTGCGCCAGCGCACCAGCGTAATCATCGCCGCGCTGCTACTGTGCGCACTCGCCAGCCTGCTGTTCGCCAGCATGATGGGATCGGTGGCGATCCCGCTGTCGGACCTGCCGGGCGCCATCGACGCGCTGCTGCATGGCCGCGCCGACTCGCTGGCCGCCACGCTGCTGGAACTGCGGGGCGGCAGGGCCACCACGGCTTTCGTGACCGGCGCCGCGCTGTCACTGGCGGGCGTGATGATGCAAGCGCTGTTGCGCAATCCGCTGGCCGATCCCTACGTACTGGGCATTTCCGGCGGCGCCTCGGTGGGTGCGCTGGCCGCCCTGCTGTTCATGTGCGCCACGTGGGTGATCGACGCCGCCGCCTTCGGGGGCGCCGTCACCGTTTCCCTGATGTTGTACTTCCTGGCCCGGCGCGACCTGCGCGGCGGCACGGCGGCCGAAGGCGGCACCGCCCTGCTGCTGCTCACGGGCGTCATCCTGGCTTCGGTCTGCATGGCCTTCGTCACCCTCATGCTGTCGATCGCACCCGAAAGCCGCTTGCGCAGCATGGTGTTCTGGCTGATCGGCGACCTGGCCGGCGCGCCGCAACGCGCGATGCCGTGGGTGGTGCTGGCGGCGGGCCTGTGGTTCGCGCTGCGCAGCGCGCGCGCCATGAACGTGATGGCGCTGCACGCCGAAGCGGCCGCCACGCTCGGCATCCGGGTGGGCGCCCTGCGCAAGGGATTGTTCTTCTGTTCCGGCCTGCTCACAGCCAGCGCCGTGACCAGCGCCGGCAGCATCGGCTTTGTCGGCCTGATCGTGCCGCATGCCTGCCGCTTCGCTTTCGGCCCGGACCATCGCGTGCTGGTCCCCGCCGCGGCGCTGGCCGGCGGCAGCTTCCTGGTGCTGGCCGACACGCTGGCGCGCACCGTGCTGGCGCCGCAGCAGCTGCCGGTGGGCGTGGTCACGTCGCTGGTGGGCGCGCCCATCTTCCTGTATCAACTGCACCGCTTGCGCAAATAACATGATCCACACCCAACAACTCACCCTGCGCGCCGGCGCGCGCACGCTGATCGACCAGTTGACGTGGCACGTCGAGGACGGCCAGTGCTGGAGCGTGATCGGCCGCAACGGCGCCGGCAAAAGCACGCTGCTGCGCACCCTGGCCGGCTTGCTCCAGCCCGACGCGGGCACGGTCAGCATCGACCAGCGCGCCCTGCCGGACTGGCCGCTGGAAGAACTGGCGCGCACCCGCGCCTTCCTGGCCCAGGCCCGCAACGACGCCTTCGCCTACACGGCGCTCGAAACCGTGCTGGCCGCGCGCCACCCCTACCATGGCAACCGCTACTGGGAAGGCAGCGACGACCACAAGCTGGCGCTCGACGCGCTGGCGGCGATGGAGGTGTCCGAGCTGGCCGCGCGCGACGTGCGCACCTTGTCCGGCGGCGAGCGCCAGCGCGTGGCCATCGCCGCCATGCTGGCCCAGGATACGCCGCTGCTGCTGCTGGACGAACCGGCCAACGCGCTCGACCTGGCGCACCAGGTCAGCGTGATGCGGTTGCTGGCGCGCCTGTGCCGCCAGCAGAACAAGACGGTGGTGATGATAGGTCACGACCTGAACCTGGCGCACAGCGTCTCCACCCACGCGCTGCTGCTGATGGGCGACGGCCGCTGGCGCGCCGGCCCCGTCGCCGACGTGATGCAGGCGCCCATCCTGAGCGACTACCTGGGCCACCCGATCGAAACGATACAACACGGCCAGCGCAGCATTTTCATCCCCACCGAGGACCACGCATGAGCGAAGCGAACACCGACGACATCAACCAGCGCCACCGACTGCGCATGGAGCGCAAGAAGGCGATCATCGACGCCAAGATCGCCTCCGCCGACAAACAGATCGGCATCATCATCGTCAACACCGGCAACGGCAAGGGCAAGAGTTCGAGCGGCTTCGGCATGGCCATCCGCGCCATGGGCCACGGCATGAAAGTGGGCATCGTCCAGTTCATCAAGGGCGCCATGTCCACCGGCGAGGAAAAATTCCTGCGCCGTTTCCCCGACGAGGTGAGCTTCCACGCCATGGGCGAAGGCTATACGTGGGAAACCCAGGACCGCGAGCGCGACATCGTCAAGGCAAAAGCGGCATGGGAGCAGGCCAGGGCGTTCCTGTCCGATCCCGGCATCGGCCTGGTGCTGTTCGATGAACTGAACATCGCGCTCAAGTACCGCTATCTCGACGTCGACACCGTGATCGGCGACCTGCTGGAGCGCCCCACCATGCAGCACGTCGTCATCACCGGGCGCGGCGCGCCGCCGGAGCTGATCGCCATCGCCGACACGGTCACGGAGATGGGCGAGGTCAAACATGCGTTCAAGGCCGGCATCGGCGCGCAGGAAGGCACGGAGTGGTGATGGAACGCCAGATCGCAGTGCAAGCCGTGCTGGTGGCGGCCGTCGCCTCCGGGCAGGGCAAGACCAGCACCACCGCCGCGCTGGCGCGCAAGCTGGTCCGCATGGGTAAGCGCGTGCGCGTGTTCAAGTGCGGCCCCGACTTCATCGACCCCATGCTGCTGGAACGGGCCAGCGGCGCGCCGGTGCGCTCGCTGGACCTGTGGATGGTGGGCGCGGACCTGTGCCGCGCCCAGCTGGCGCAAGCGGCCGCCGAAGCGGACGTGATCCTGATCGAAGGCGTGATGGGACTGTACGACGGCACACCATCGAGCGCCGATCTGGCGCGCACATTCAAGGTGCCGGTGATGGCCGTGATCGATGCATCGGCCATGGCGCAGACAGCCGGCGCGCTGGTGCACGGCCTGCGCGACTATGGCCCGGTCGACATGGCCGGCGTGATCGCCAACCGCGTCGCCAGCCCCGGCCACGCCGCCATGATCGCCGCCTCGCTGCGCGACATTCCGCTGTTCGGCACCCTGGCGCGCCAGGAAAAATCGCTGCCGGAACGTCACCTCGGCCTGGTGCTGCCGGACGAGGTGGGCGGCGTCGACGCGCTGCTCGACCAGTTGGCCGACGGGCTCACGTTCGACGAGGCGGCGTGGGAGCGCCTGCCGCCGGTCCACATCGACATCCCGCCAGCGCCAGCTCCACAGGCGCCGCTGCTGGCCGGGAAGACCGTGGCCATCGCGCGCGACGCCGCCTTCATGTTCCTCTACCCGGCCAATCTCGACACGCTCGAAAAGCTGGGCGCCACACTGCGCTACTTCTCCCCGCTGGCCGACGAACCCGTGCCGGCCGATGCGGACGCCGTCTACCTGCCCGGCGGCTACCCGGAACTGCATGCGCAGGCGCTCTCGCAAGCGCACCGCTGGCGCGACGCGATCCGTGCCGCCCATGCGGCCGGCGTGCCCATCGTGGCCGAATGCGGCGGCATGATGGCGCTGGCCGAAACGCTGACCGCCCCGCAGGGCGACGAGTGGCCGATGGCCGGCCTGCTGCCGGGCGCCGTGCGCATGCAAACGCGGCTCGCGGGGCTGGGTTCGCAGGGCATCATCACGCCCCACGGCCTGCTGCGCGGCCACACCTTCCACTACTCGCAACTGCACACGGACCTTGCGCCCATCGCGTACACGATCAAGCATCCATCCGACGCGCAGGGCGAAGCCGTGTACCGCACTGGCTCACTGACTGCCTCCTACTTCCACGCCTATTTTGCCTCCTGCCCCGCAGCCACCGCCGCGCTGTTCCTGAAAAGGGACGCGGTATGACGCGCACCCTGGTGCTGGGCGGCGCGCGCTCCGGCAAAAGCGGCTTTGCCGAAAAACTGGCGATCGCCAGCGGCAAGGAACTGGTCTACATCGCCACGGCGCAGGCCGGCGACGGCGAAATGGCGAGCCGCATCGCCCATCACCGCAGCCAGCGCGACGCCCGCTGGACCACGGTGGAGGAACCACTGGCATTGGCCGATGCACTGTCGCGCTGGTGCGCGCCGCAGCGCGTGGTGCTGGTGGACTGCCTCACGCTGTGGCTGTCGAACCTGCTGTTCAGCGCCGGCGACGCCGCGCCCGGGCAGACAGAATTCATGCTGCCGCCTCGCTTCCACGCGGAGCGCACGGCGCTGCTGCAAACGCTGGCCGGCTGCGCGGGCGACGTGCTGCTCGTATCGAACGAGGTCGGCATGGGCATCATCCCCATGGGCGCCATCTCACGCTGCTTCATGGACGAAGCGGGCCGCCTGAATCAGGCCGTGGCAGCCGTGTGCGACCGCGCCGTGTTCGTGGCCGCCGGCCTGCCGCTGTACCTCAAGGGCGCGCCGTGCTGACGGGACTGAGCCTGCCCGCCATCGCCGTGCTGTTGGCGGCCGGCGTGCTGCTGGACCTGCTGCTGGGCGAGGCCCGGCGCTGGCATCCGCTGGTCGGCTTCGGCAATCTGGCCTACGCGCTGGAACGCAAACTCAATCACGGCCGGTTGCGGTTCTGGCGCGGCCTGCTGGCATGGTTGCTGGCCGTGGCGCCGCCCGTGCTGGCGGCCACGCTGCTGTGCATGGCCGGCGGCCCCGCCGTGGATGCGCTGCTGCTGTATTTCTGCATCGGTCTGCGCAGCCTGCGCGACCACAACCTGCCCATCGCCGGAGCGCTGCAGCGCGGCGACCTCGATACGGCGCGCCGGCTCACGGCCCACATCGTCAGCCGCGATACCGCCAGCGCCAGCGCGGCCGATCTGGCCAAGGCCAGCGCCGAATCGCTGCTGGAAAACGGCAACGACGCCGTGTTCGGCACCCTGTTCTGGTTCATCGTGGCGGGTGGTCCCGGGGCCGTCATGTTCAGGCTGGCCAACACGCTGGACGCCATGTGGGGCTACCGCACGGCGCGCCTGCTGCGCTTCGGCCGCGCCGCCGCCCGCATCGACGACGCGCTGAACTACCTGCCGGCCCGGCTCACCGCCCTGTCCTACGTGCTGCTAGCGTCCACCATGGAAGACAGGCGCCGCGCCTGGCGCTGCTGGCGCGCACAGGCCCCGGCATGGAGCAGCCCCAATGCGGGCCCGGTCATGTCCAGCGGCGCGGGCGCGTTGGGTCTGGCGCTGGGCGGCCCGGCCACCTACGACGGCGAAATCGAACAGCGGCCACCACTGGGCAGCGGCCAGCCGGCCGGCGCGCACGACATCGCGCGCGCCTGGCGGCTGGTGGCCCGCACCACTTGGCTATGGCTGGCATGCACCGCCGCCGTTGCCCTCATCGTCACCCTGAAAGGCCACTGGCATGCTTGAACACGGCGGCAACCTGCGCGACGCGGCGCAACATTTCGGCCCGCACGACTGGCTCGATCTCTCGACCGGCATCAACCCGCACCACTATCCCGCGCCCAAGGTGGCGGCCAACGCGTGGCATCGCCTGCCGGAAGCCGATCCCGCGCTGGCGGCAGCAGCCGCCGCTTACTACGGTGCGCCGCTGATGCTGCCCGTGGCCGGCACCCAAGCCGCGATCCAGGCCCTGCCCCGATTGCGTGCGCCGTCGCGGGTGGTGGTGGCTGCACCGTCCTACGCCGAGCACGCGCACCACTGGTCCGGCCACGGCCACACGCTGCGGCAAGTGGAATACGCGGAACTGGATGGCGCGGCCGATGATTGCGACGTGCTGGTGGTCTGCAACCCGAACAACCCGACCGGCGCCACGGTGGCGCCGCAACAGCTGCTGCGCTGGGCCGATGCGCTGGCCGAACGCGGCGGCTGGCTGGTGGTGGACGAGGCCTTCGGCGACACGGCCACCAGCGCCAGCATCTGCGCGCACACCGGCCGACCCGGTTTGATCGTGCTGCGCTCCGTCGGCAAATTCTTTGGCCTGGCCGGCATCCGGCTCGGCTTCGTGGCGGCCCAGCCGGCGCTGCTGGCCCAACTGGCCGACCTGCTCGGCCCGTGGACCATCAGCGGCCCTGCCCAACAAGTCGCGCTGGCCGCGTTGAACGACCAGCCGTGGCAGGACGCCATGCGCGCGCGCCTGTGCGCGGAGGGCGAACGCCTGCACCAGCTGTTAGCCACCCACGGCACCCACACCAGCGGCAGCGCCCTGTTCCAATGGTGGGCGGAACCGGACGCGGAACGCTTCTGGCAGCACATGGCCGAACGCGGCATCTGGGTGCGCCTGTTCCGCCAAGCGGCGCGCGGCATCCGCCTTGGCCTGCCACCGGACGAAGGGGGCTGGCGCCGGCTCGATCATGCGTTATTCGAATGGAAAGCCATCCAATCATGAAAATTCTTCCCACCCTGTTCGGCGTGCTGTACGCCTGCCAGGCCGGCGCCGCCATCACCGTGCGCGACGACGATGGCGCGCCGGTGACGGTGCAGCAACCGGCCCGCCGCATCATGTCGCTGGCGCCGCACGCGACCGAACTGCTGTTCGCGGCCGGCGGCGGCGACCGCATCATCGGCACCGTCAGCTACAGCGACTACCCGGCGGCGGCCAAGGCCATCCCGCGCGTGGGCGACAACCGCGAAGTGGACCTGGAGCGCATCATCGCCATGAAACCAGACCTGCTGGTGGTCTGGCTGCATGGCAGCACGCCGCGCCAGATCGACGCGCTGCGCCAGTTGGGCATCCCCATGTTCCACAGCGAGCCGCACACGCTGGACGCCATCCCCGACAGTGTGCTGCGCCTGGGTCAGTTGATGGGAACGGAAGCCGTGGCCCAGCCGGCGGCGGCCGACCTGCGCCAGCAGCTCGACGCGCTGAAGGCCAGATACGCGGGACGGCCGCCGGTACGCATGTTCTACCAGGTATGGGATAAGCCGCTGTACACGCTCAACGGCGTCCACATCGTCAGCGACAGCATGCGCCTGTGCGGCGGCGAGAACATCTTCGGCAAGCTGAAGACGACCGCGCCCACCGTCAGCGTGGAAGCGGTGCTGCAGGAGGACCCGGAAGCGATCTTCGGCACGGCCGAAAAGAATTACGGCGGCGTCAATCTGTGGCGGCCCTACACCACCATGAAAGCGGTCCGCAACGGCAACCTGTTCACGCTGAACGGCGAGCTACTCAACCGCGCCGGCCCCCGCATGATCGCCGGCACCGCCGCCTTATGCGAAAAACTCGAGCTGGCGCGCCAGCACAGGACGAAACCATGAGCCATTACCAACGCATCGCCTGCCTCTCCACCGAGTCGGTGGAAACCCTGTACGCACTGGGCGCGGAGCAGACCATCGCCGGCATCTCCGGCTTCACCGTGCGCCCGCCGCGCGCGCGCGAGGAGAAGGTCAAGATCAGCGGCTTCTCGTCGTCCAAGCTGGAACGCATCCTCGCCGTGCAACCGGATCTGGCGATCGGCTTTTCCAACCTGCAGGCCGACATCTGCCGCGACCTGGCGCAGGCCGGCGTGGAGGTCCACCTGTTCAACCAGCGCAGCGTGGCCGGCATCCTGGGCATGGTGTCCGTGCTGGCCGCGCTGGTGCAACGCGAGCAGGCAGGCCGGGAGCTGGTGGCGCAGTTGCAGGCGTGCGTGGACACGGCCCGCGCCCGCGCCGCGCAATGGACGCGCCGCCCCGTGATCTACTTCGAGGAATGGAACGATCCGCTGATGAGCGGCATCGGCTGGGCGGCGGAGCTGATCGGCATCGCCGGCGGCGAAGACGCATTCCCCGAGCTATCGGTCCACCAGAGCGCGAAGGAGCGCATCATCGCCGACCCGATGGACGTGGCGCGGCGCGCGCCGGACATCATCATCGGCTCCTGGTGCGGCAAGAAGTTCCAGCCCGAGTCGCTGCGCAGCCGCGCAGGCTGGGACACGGTTCCCGCCGTGCGCGACGGCATGGTGTTCGAGATCAAATCGCCCGACATCCTCTCGCCCGGCCCGTCGGCCATCACAGAAGGCCTGCGCCAGATCAGCGACATGGTCGCGCGCTGGCAGGAGTCGCAGGCATGAACATCCCCCGCATGCGCTTCCCCTTCCCCACCCTGATGGTGCAAGGCACCACGTCCGACGCCGGCAAAAGCACGGTGGTGGCCGCCCTGTGCCGCCTGCTCAAGCAGCGTGGCGTGCGGGTTGCCCCGTTCAAGCCGCAGAACATGGCGCTCAACAGCGCCGTCACGTCCGATGGCGGCGAAATCGGCCGCGCCCAGGCGCTGCAAGCCATCGCCGCCGGCCTCGCGCCGCACACGGACATGAACCCGGTGCTGCTCAAGCCTTCCAGCGACACGGGCGCCCAGGTCATCATCCATGGCCAGGTGCGGGCCGACATGAACGCGCGCAACTACCACCAGTACAAAACCATCGCCATGGAGGCGGTGCTGGCCTCGCACCAGCGCCTGTCCGCGCAATACGAGGCGGTGGTGGTGGAGGGCGCCGGCAGTCCGGCCGAAATCAACCTGCGCGACCGCGACATCGCCAACATGGGCTTCGCCGAAGCCGTCGACTGCCCGGTGATCCTGGTGGCCGACATCGACCGTGGCGGCGTGTTCGCGCACATCGTCGGCACGCTGTCCTGCCTGTCCGACAGCGAACGCCGGCGCATCGTCGGCTTTGTCATCAACCGCTTCCGGGGCGACATCTCGTTGCTGGAACCTGGCCTCGAATGGCTGGAACAACAGACCGGCAAGCCGGTGCTGGCTGTGCTGCCCTACCTGCACGGCCTGTTCCTGGACGCCGAGGACGCCGTGCAGCCGGTGCAAGCCTCGCGCGGCGCGTTCCGCGTGGTGGTTCCCAGCCTGCCGCGCATGAGCAACCACACCGACTTCGACGCCCTGCGCGCCCACCCCGACGTCGACCTGCGCTTCGTGCGGCAAGGCGAGGCGATCCCGCCGGCCGATCTGGTGATCCTCCCCGGCAGCAAGAACACGCGGGCCGATCTGGCGTGGCTGCACGCGCAAGGCTGGCCGGCCGCCATTGCCCGCCATTTGCGCTACGGCGGCAAGGTGATCGGCATCTGCGGCGGTTTTCAGATGCTGGGACGCAGCGTAGGCGACCCGCAAGGCATCGAAGGCACACCCGGCGCCTCGCCCGCGCTCGGCCTGCTCGACATGGAGACGGAAATGACGCCGGAGAAGCGGCTGGTGCAGGTGCTGGGCGTCTGCGCGTTCGACGACGAGGGCGGGCCCGTGGGCGGCTACGAAATCCACATGGGCGTCTCCACCGGCGCCGCGCTGGGCCGCCCCGCGTTCAGCATCAACGGCCGCCCCGAAGGCGCACGCTCGGAAGATGGCCAGGTGCTGGGCACCTACCTGCATGGCCTGTTCGACACGCCGCAGGCCTGCAGCGCGCTGCTGCGCTGGGCCGGGCTGCATTCGACCGCCACGGTGGACACGGCGCAGTTGCGCGAAGCCAGCCTTGATCGCATCGCCGAGGCCAGCCGCCCGCTGCTGGACGCGTTGCTCGCGCTGCACAAGAGCCAGGAGACCGCATGAATCCGCACGCTTTTGACGACGCCGAGATCGCCGGCGTCTACCGCGCCATCCGCGAACGGCGCGACATCCGCCACTTCAGTCCCGGCCCGCTCGAACCGGGCCAGCTGGAACGCTTCATCGCCGCCGCCCACGCCGGCCCCAGCGTGGGGCTGATGCAGCCGTGGCGCTTCATCCGCATCGCCAGCGCGGCGCTGCGCGCCCAAATCCACGGCCACGTGAACGAGGAACGCATCCTCACCGCGCAGGCGCTGGGCAAGCGCGCCGAGGAATTCATGCAGCTCAAGGTGGAAGGCATACTCACCTGCGCCGAAGTGCTGGTGGTGGGCCTGATGGACAAGCGCGACAACTTCGTGTTCGGCCGCCGCACCATGCCGGAGATGGATCTGGCGTCCGCCTCCTGCGCGCTGCAGAACTTCTGGCTGGCCGCGCGCGCGGAAGGCATCGGCGTGGGCTGGGTATCGATGTTCGATCCGCAGCGCCTGCGCGAACTGTGCGCCATGCCCGAGGGCAGCCAGCCGATCGCCGTGCTGTGCGTGGGCCAGGTGCCCGAGTTCTACCGCGCCCCCATGCTGGAACTGGAACGGTGGGACACGCGCCGGCCGCTGGCCGACGTGATGTTCGAGGATAGCTGGGGCAACAGCGCAGGCTAGCCGGCACACTCCTCCAGCCTGCGATTGCCCGGCCCCGGCAACGTGCGCAGGCTGCGCTCGGTGGCCGCCGTGTAGCGCCGGTCGAACACGGTGTCGACAAAGCGCCAGTCGCAGCGCACCTGTTCATGCGACGCCGTCACCACCATGTAACCGCGCTTGCTGGTCTGGGCGTAGTACAGGGGTGCGATCAGGTCCACCATCATGGCCGCCACGTCGTCCGGATCGCGTTCCGGATACGCGCCCTCCATGCCCGGCGACGAGACGGACGCGGTGGCGAACTCCACGCCCACCTGCCTTCCCTGCGCATCGTGCAGGTCGCTGGCCCAGGCGTTGTGCGAGTCGCCGGCCAGCACCACCATGTTCTTGCGGTGGCGCTGCATCATGGCGAACACCAGTTCGCGGTCGTTCTGGTAGCCATCCCACGAATCGAGGTAGCACGGCAGGGAAGGTGCCGCCAGCCAGCGCCGTTCCCGTTCGCCCACGCTGGCCGGATCGCAGGCGGCGCGCCGCTTGAGGGCCGCGAAGTCCGTGCAGTTGCATTCGCCCATGGCGACGACCGTTGGATATTCCATGCGCGCCATCAGCACCTGCTGCCCCAGCACCTGCCAGCGCGCCTGCGAGGCGGCCACCTGCGACTCCAGCCACGCCATCTGCCCGGCTCCCATCATCGTGCGGTGCGGAGAGCACAGGTCATGCCGGTACTTTTCAGCGTCGAAGCGGCGTTGTTCGTCGTAATAGGAGGCCAGCACCAGCTGCTGGTCGCGGCCGATCAGGCGCGTGTCGAGCATGTGCAGCGACAGCACGCTGCCGAAATCGAAGGAACGGTAGATCTTCTCCGGCGTGGCCGGATCGGGCGCCCGGATCGGCATCCATTCGTGGTAAGCGGTCATGGCGGCCGCCTTGCGCAGCGAGAACGGCCCCTGGCGCGAGCTCACGTGGTCGGCCGAACCGTCGCGCCACGTGTCGTCGGCGAATTCATGGTCGTCCCACACGGCGATGAACGGCACGCTCGCGTGCAGCGCCTGCAGGTCCGGATCGGTGCGGTATTGGGCGTAGCGGCGCCGGTAGTCGTCCAGTTGCAGCAGCAGTTCGCGCGGCTCGGACACGCGGCCCAGTTCCTCCGCGCGGTCGCAGGCATAGCCATCGCTTTCGTACTCGTAGATGTAGTCGCCGATGTGCAGCGCCGCGTCGATATCGTCGCGCCGCGCCGCGTCGGCATAGACGTTGAAGTAGCCGGCCGGGTAGTTCGCGCACGAGAACACGGCCAGCCGCACCTGGCGCACGTCCGCGCGCGGCAGCGTCCGGGTGCGGCCCACGGGCGACTTCACCGTGTCGGCCGCGAACTGGTAATAGTACGCGTGCCCCGGCAACAGACCCGCCGCATCCACCTTGACCGTGAAATCGAGGGCGGCACTGGTGATCGCCGTGCCGGCCGCCACCACGGACTGCATGGCCGGATCGGTGGCTACCCACCAGCGCACGGCGATATCGCCCGCCTGCCCATGCGGCGTCACCCGCGTCCACAAGATCACGCGGTCGGTGAGCGGATCGCCGCTGGCCACGCCATGCAAGAAGCTGGTGGCCACATGCGTGGCCGGGCCGCCGCCGGTGCTCCCGCAACTGGCCAGCGCCAGCCCGCCCGCCCCCAGCAGGGCGGTGGAACACGCCTGCCGCATGAAGTGGCGGCGTCCCGTTGCCGCCGCCGCTGGTGGAAACAATGCCTTGCCGTCCATCGCGCCCCCGTGCCCGTGTCGATGAGACGCAACTTACGCGCCATTCGTGACGGCCTTGTGACGGGCGGACGGAATAACGCATCCTGTCGCGCAACCGACACGAAACAGCCAATTGTGTGACAATCGCCCCATCGCATCATGCACCCATCGACAGGCAAAAACAGGCACCATGACCGAGACGACTAGTTCCGCTGCCAAACGCTATCTGCCCTGGGTGGTAGCCACCGCCCTGTTCATGGAGCAGCTGGATTCGACCATCGTCAACACGGCCGTGCCCAGCATGGCCGCCAGCCTGCAAGTGACGCCACTGAGCCTGAAGGCCGTCGTCACCAGCTACATCCTCAGCCTGGCCGTCTCCATCCCCGTCAGCGGCTGGATGGCCGACCGCTTCGGCACGCGGCGCGTGTTCACCACGGCCGTGGCCATCTTCACCGTCGCCTCCATCCTGTGCGGGCTGGCCGTCAATTCGCCCATGCTGGTGGCGGCGCGGCTGCTGCAGGGCTTTGGCGCGGCCATGATGATGCCGGTCGGGCGCATCACCATCATCCGCACCTTCCCCAAGTCCGAACTGCTGCGGGCGATGAACTTCGTGATCGTGCCGGCCCTGATCGGGCCTTTGCTGGGCCCCACCGTGGGCGGTTTGATCGTGCACTGGCTGTCGTGGCGCGAGATCTTCTTCGTCAACGTGCCGGTGGGGGTGGCGGCCATCGCGCTGGCCCTGCGCTACATGCCGGACTACCACGGCGAACAGGAACGGCCGCTCGATCTGATCGGGCTGGTACTGTTCGGCACCGGCATCGCGCTGCTTTCGTGGCTGCTGGAGATCTTCGGCGAACACCGGATAGACGCGACGTCGACCGGCGTCCTGTTCCTGCTGGCGGCCAGCCTGCTGGGCGCCTACGTGTGGCATGCGAAGGATGCGCCGCACCCGCTGCTGCGGCTGAAGTTACTGCGCATACGCACGTTCCGGGTGTCGGTGGCCGGTGGTTTCATCACGCGGCTGGGCATGGGCGGCATGCCATTCCTGCTACCGCTGTTGTACCAGCTGGGCCTGGGCCTGCCGGCCTGGCAATCTGGCTTGCTGATGATGCCGGCCGCCGCCGCGGCCATGGGCATGAAATTCATCTCGGTGCGGCTGCTGTCGACCTTCGGCTACCGCCAAGTGTTGGTGGTCAACACGGTGCTGATTGGGCTCACCATCAGCCTGTACTCGCTGGTGAGGGCCGGCACGCCGATGTACGCCATCGTGGCCATCGGCCTGTGCCTGGGCTTCTTCAACTCGCTGCAGTTCTCCAGCATGAACAGCATCGCCTACGCCGACGTGGAAGGGCGCGACACCAGCATGGCCAGCACCATCGCCAGCTCCTTGCAGCAGCTGTCGATGAGCTTCGGCCTGGCCTGCGGCTCGCTGGTGACGGGCTGGTACCTGGGCGGCCTGCCGCAGACCAACCGGGCGGCGCTCACGTCCGCCCTGCACCACGCCTTCCTCACGCTGGCCGTGCTGACCGTCCTGTCGTCGCTCACCTTCTGGACCCTGCGCAAGGGCGACGGCGACAGCATGAGCAAGGGCGCCGCCTAGCGCCTTATTTCATGGGCTTGTAGATGCCGCAGCCGACCAGCGTATCGTTCAGACGTTCGACATAGCTGGATTTCTGCTCGACGGCCTTGCTGACCGGGTTGGGCCATTTGTAATCGAACCAGCCCTGGCCCTTGGTCTTGGCCACGTTGACCAGCCCCTTGATCAGGTAATTGCCCTCCGCGTCGCGCATGTCCATCAGGTTCTTGCCCACCATGCGCGCCGCGTTGCCATTGCCGATGGCCAGGCTGACGCCGTTGAGGTCGTACACGAAGATGTACAGGTCGCCCTCGACGAACTGGCCTTTGGGGTTGCTGAATTCCGCATAGGCTTTTTCCGTGCCGTTGGCCTTGATGTAGGCGACGGCGCGCTTGACCAGCGCCACCGCCTCGTCGGCGCCGTTGCCGGTGTTGGCGGCCAGCGCGCCGGCCTGCATCAGCAGCGCCGCGGCCAGCACCGCCAGGATTCTCAACAGGGTTTTCATACTCGTCTCCTTGTGATGGTTTTATCTATGTTGCCTGCGCCAGCAACTGGTCGACCAGTTCGATCCAGTGCCCGACCGGCAGCGCGGTCCCGGACTGGATGTGGGTCTGGCAACCAATATTAGCCGATACGATGCGCGCCGCGCCGGTCGCTTCCAGATTGGCCACCTTCCTGTCGCGCAGTTGGTACGACAGCTCCGGCTGCAGCACGGAATAGGTGCCGGCCGAGCCGCAGCACAGGTGGCTGTCGGCGCACAGCCGCACGTCCACGCCGATCGCCCGCAGCAGGCCTTCCACCTTGCCCCGGATCTTCTGCGCGTGCTGCAGCGTGCAGGGTGGATGGTAGGCGACGGGCTGCGCCAGCTTGCCACGGATGCGCGATGCCAGCGCCTCCTCGAACTCGCACACCACTTCGCTCACATCCTTGGCCAGCGCCGACACGCGCTCGGCCTTCGCGGCATAGGCCGGGTCGTTGCGCAGCAGGTGGCCGTATTCCTTGACCGTCGCGCCGCAGCCCGATGCCGTCATGAGGATGGCTTCCACGCCCGCCTCCACCTCCGGCCACCACGCGTCGATATTGCGGCGCATGTCATCGAGGCCGCCGTCCTGGTCGTCCAGGTGGTAGCGGATCGCGCCGCAGCAGCCGGCGCGCGGCGCCACCACCAGCGCCACGCCCACGGCGGCCAGCACGCGCGCGGTGGCGCTGTTGATGTTGGGGGCCATGGCCGGCTGCACGCAGCCATCGAGCAGCAGCATGCGCCGCGCCTGCGGCGCGCTGGGCCAGGCACCGGCCGGGTGCGCATGGGGCACCTTGTCGCGCAACGCTTGCGGCAGCAAGGGGCGCAGCAGCTGGCCGGTCTTCATGGCGGGCTTGAATAACCATTGACGCGGCAGGGTTTCCTTGAGCAGCGTGCGGGCGAAGCGCTGGCCCGCCGGCCGCGCCACCTGCTGATCCACCACCTTGCGGCCGATGTCGAGCAGGCGGCTGTAATGCACGCCGGACGGGCAGGTGGTTTCGCAATTGCGGCAAGTGAGGCAGCGGTCCAGGTGCGACTGGGTCTTGACCGTGGCCGGGGCGCCTTCCAGCACCTGCTTGATCAGGTAGATGCGGCCGCGCGGTCCGTCCAGCTCATCGCCCAGCAGTTGATAGGTGGGACAAGTGGCCGTGCAAAAGCCGCAGTGCACGCACTGGCGCAGGATCGCTTCGGCTTCGTCGCCGTCCGGCGTGTTGAGAAATTGGGCTGCGAGATTGGTTTGCATGGCTACAGATCCTGGTACATGCGGCCGGGGTTGAAAATACCCGCCGGGTCGAAGGTGTGCTTGAGATTGCGGTGGATGGCATGGACGGCCGGCGCCAGCGGATGGAACACGCCGCCGTCGCGCGCACCGCCGCGGTACAGCGTGGCGTGGCCGCCCAGTTCCTGCGCCAGCGCGCGCACGCTGGCCGCATCGGCATTCGAACGCAGCCAGCGCTGGGCGCCGCCCCATTCGATCAGCTGGGCGCCGGCGTGCGGGCAGGCCGGCGCGACGGACGGCACGGACAAACGCCACAACGGCGTCGCCTGCTCCCCGGTGAAAAAGGCGCCGGTCTGTTCGCGCAGACCCTGCCAATAGGCGTCCGCCTCGGCCGCGTCCATCACCACGCCGCCGATCTGGCGCAATGCGGCCGTCACGGCCGCCTGCGCGCCCGACAGGCGCACGGCGAGGACGTCGTCATGCCATGCGCTGGCCGACAGTGGCAAAGGCTTGCCGCCCCAGCGGTTCAAATTGTCCAGCGCCTGCTGCTGCGTCATTGGCAGCCGCACCGTCGTTTCCGCCACGGGGCGCGGCAGGACCTTGAGCGACACGTCCAGGATCAGGCCCAGCGTGCCGAGCGAGCCGGCCAGCAGGCGCGAGACGTCGTAGCCGGCCACGTTCTTCATCACCTGGCCGCCGAAGCGCAGCGCCTCGCCGTGGCCATCCATCAGCACCACGCCCAGCACGAAGTCGCGCAACGCGCCCACGGTCGCGCGGCGCGGCCCGGACAGGCCGCTGGCGACCATGCCGCCGACGGTGGCGCCGGGGCCGAAGTGCGGCGGCTCGAACGCCAGCATCTGGTTCTGATGGGCCAGCGCCGCCTCGATCTCGCGCAGCGGCGTGCCGCAGCGGGCCGTGATCACCAGCTCGGTCGGTTCATAGGCGACGATGCCGGTGTAGGGGCTGGTGTCGAGCAGCTCGCCGCGCGGGCTCTCGCCATACCAGTCCTTGCTGCCGCCGCCGCGCAGGCGCAGCGGCGTACGCGTGGCGGTGGCGGCGGCGATGCGCTCGCGGAATTGGGTCAGTTGCGATTGCATGCCGGTCATCCTTTGACGAACTTGAACAGGCCGCCCCGGGTCTGGCGCTTGCCGTAGGCGGCGCAGCGGTCCAACGTGGGGATGGCTTTGTTGGGATTGAGCAGGAAGGCCGTGTCGAACGCGCGCTTGACGCCGATGAAGGCCGCCACTTCCTGCACGGAGAATTGGGCGCACATGGAGTCGATCTTTTCGATGCCCACGCCATGCTCGCCCGTGATGGTGCCGCCCACTTCCACGCACAACGCGAGGATCTCCTCGCCGAACTGCTCGGCGCGGTGGAACTGGCCGGGCAGGTTCGCATCGAACAGGATCAGCGGGTGCAGGTTGCCGTCGCCGGCATGGAACACGTTGGAACAACGCAGGTCGTATTTGCTTTCCATGGCCGCGATCCCGAGCAGCACTTCGGCCAGCCGCTTGCGCGGAATGGTGCCGTCCATGCAGTAGTAGTCGGGCGAGATGCGGCCCGCCGCCGGGAACGCGTTCTTGCGGCCGGACCAGAAGCGCACGCGTTCGGCCTCGTTCTGCGACACGGCGATGGCGGTGGCGCCGGACTGCTTGAGCACCGCGCTCATGCGGCCGATTTCCTCCTCCACCTCCTCGGCCAGGCCGTCCGATTCGCACAGCAGGATGGCTGCGGCGTCCGTGTCGTAGCCGGCCTTGCAGAACGGCTCCACCATGCGCGCGCTGGTGCGGTCCATCATCTCCAGCCCGGCCGGGATGATGCCGGCCGCGATCACGCTGGCCACCGCGTCCGCGCCACGCACCACGTCATCGAACGACGCCATGATCACGCGCGCCACGGGCGGCTTGGGGATCAGCTTGACCGTCACTTCCGTCACCACGCCCAGCATGCCTTCCGAGCCGATGAACACGGCCAGCAGGTCCAGGCCGGGCGCGTCCAGCGCGCCGCCGCCCAGTTCGACGATCTCGCCGTCGATGCCGACCATGCGCACGCGCATCACGTTGTGCACCGTCAGGCCGTATTTCAGGCAGTGCACGCCGCCGGAATTCTCGGCCACGTTGCCGGCGATGGTGCAGGCGATCTGCGACGACGGATCGGGCGCGTAGTACAGGCCGTGCTGCGCGGCGGCGTCCGAGATGGCCAGGTTGCGCACGCCGGGCTGCACCACGGCCGTGCGGGCGTTGGCGTCGACGGCGACGATGCGGTTCATCTTGGCCGTCGACAGCACGATGCCATCGGCGATCGGCATGGCGCCGCCGGACAGGCCGGTGCCCGCGCCGCGCGGCACGATCGGCACCTGCAGGTCGCGGCAGGCCCGCAACACGGCGACCACCTGCGCCTCCGTCTCGGGCAGCGCCACCACCATGGGCAGCTGGCGATAGGCCGTCAGGCCGTCGCACTCGTAGGGTCGGGTATCTTCTTCGTTGTACAGCACGCAGTGCGCGGGAAGCGCGGCGCGCAACGCGGCCACGACGGCGCGCTGGCGTTCAGCGGTGAATGGAATGTCGGGGGACGGCGCGTTCATGGATGGCCTCACGATGTGAATGCCGTCCAGTGTAGCGATAGCAGCGGGGGCACTGCGGTGAAAAGAATTAACCGCAGAGCTTAACTATTTTCATGTGCCGGCGTAGGTCGCCATCAACCAGTCGATGAACAGCGTCACTTCCGGCCGCAGGCGCGGACTCTGCTCGTACACGATGTAGTAGGCGTGCGGCGGCGACGCCAGGCGGATGTCGAACAGCTCCACCACTTCGCCGCTGGCGATCATCTGGTGCGCGAAATGCTGTCGCGTGAGACCCACACCGTGGCCGTGGCGCACCGCCTCCAGCAGCAGGCCCAGGTCGTCCACGCGCAACGCGGTGGTCGGCTCCGGCCAGTCCAGGCCCGCCTCCTTGAACCACGGTTGCCACATTTCCAGCGCCGAGCGCAGCAGCGTGGCCTTGGCCAGGTCGGCCGGGGTGGCGATGCCGCCGATACGCTCCAGATAGGCGGGAGTGGCCACGGGGAAGGCGGGTTCCTCGAACAGCTTGGTGGTGACCATGTCCGGGTATTTGCCCGCGCCGAAGCGCACCTCCAGATCCGACTCGTTCAGGCACAGGTCGTACAGCGGCACGGACAGGAACACCTCGACCACGATGTCGGGATGGGCCTGCGTGAAACTGGCCAGCTTGGGCATCAGCAGGTAGCGCGCGAAGGTGGGCGGCACCGTGATCTTCACGCGCTGCTGGGCGGGCAAGGTCTTGTGCGGCAGCGGGAAGTCGGTCAGCGTGCGCAAGGCCTGGCACACCACGTCCAGATAGCTGCGGCCGAAGGGGCTCAGCGTGGCGGCCCGGCCATCGCGGATGAACAGCCGTTCGCCGACGAAATCCTCGAGCAGCCGGATGCGGTGCGACAGCGCGGATGGCGTGATGCAAAGCGTGTTGGCCGCTTCCGCGAAGGAGCCGGCGCGGGCCGCCGCTTCAAACGCGGACAGGGCATGGACAGGAGGGAAACGACGGGGCATGGTGATCTCACCGCTGGTACATTAAACGCGACAACGCCCGTCCTGCGAAGGACGGGCGTTGCGAGGGCCACGGGGAGACTTAGTGCGGAATCATCCCTGTGAACACATAAGCCTGCAACACAGTCATGATACCAACGATGGCCGCAAATAGCAGGCTGTGTTTGAGCGTGAAGCGGAATAACTCGGACTCACGCCCCACCAGCCCGGTGGCGGCACAGGCGACGGCGATCGACTGCGGCGAAATCATCTTGCCAGTCACACCGCCGGTCGTGTTGGCCGCCACCAGCAGCGTGTCGGACACATTGATCTGGTGGGCGGTTGTATTCTGCAAGGAGCAGAACAGCGCGTTGGACGAGGTATCGGAGCCTGTCAGGAACACGCCCAGCCAGCCGAGGAACGGCGAGAAGAACGGGAAGGCGCCGCCGGTGCCGGCCAACACCAGCGCCAGGGTGGACGACATGCCCGAGTAGTTGGCGACGAACGCGAACGCCAGCACCAGGCCGATCGACAGGATGGGGCGGCGCAGCTCGACCACGGTGGCGCGGAAGGCGCGGGCGCCGTCGCTGGGCTTCATGCGCAGCAGCAGCATCGAGATGAACGCCGTCAGCAGGATGGCGGTGCCGACCGCCGACAGCAGGTCCAGTTTGTACAAGGCCTCATAAGCCTTGGGCGTTGCGACGATCGGCGCGGTCTTCATCACCATCTGGTCCAGGAACGGCACGTGGAACTTCAGCACGGAGCCGGCCAGCGCGCCCTTGGGACCGAACAGGGCCTTGAACTGGGGCAGGCTCCACACCGTCACGATGGCGGTCAGGATGCCGAACGGCGCCCAGGCGCGGATCGTCTGCGCCGTCGTGTAGGGCGACTTGGTGCGGCCGCCGACCGGCGCCGTGCCTGCGGCAGGGAAACCGCCAAAGGTGGCCATGGCCGCCGTGCCGCCGCCCATCGAGATCGTGCTGCGCGCGCCGGCCTTGGCGCCGGCTGGCTGCCATACCTTGAGCAGTGCGGTCAGCGACACCAGGCTGACCAGGGCCGAGGTGATGTCCGGCAGTTCAGGTCCGATGTAGTTCGACGTCACGTACTGGGTCACGGCGAAGCTGCCGCCGGCCACCAACGCTGCGGGCCATACTTCCTTGATGCCGCGCTTACCGTCCATCATGAACACCAGCCAGAATGGCACGGCCAGCGACAGTAGCGGCAGCTGGCGGCCCGCCATCGCGCCGATATGCATGGCTTCGATGCCCGTCACCTGGCCGGCCACGATGATGGGGATGCCCATTGCGCCGAACGCCACCGGCGCCGTGTTGGCGATCAGGCACAGGCCCGCCGCATACAGGGGATTGAAACCCAGGCCGACCAGCAGCGCCGAGGTGATCGCCACAGGCGCGCCAAAGCCGGCCGCCCCTTCCAGGAAGGCGCCGAAGGCGAAACCGATCAGCAGCATCTGCAGGCGCTGGTCATCGGTGATCGACAGGATGGAGGCGCGGATGATGTCGAGCTGGCCCGTCTGGTCCACCACCTTGTAGAGGAACACGGCGGTGACGATGATCCAGGCGATCGGCCACAGACCGTAGGCGAAACCGAAACCGGCGGCGGCCAGCGCCTGCGGCACCGGCATGCCATAAGCGAAGATGGCGACGGCCAGCGACAGCGCGAGCGTGATGGTCGCCGCTACGTGGCCTTTGATGCGCCAGACTGCCAGCGCAAGGAAAAAGAAAATGATGGGAATCGCGGCGGCCAGGGCGGATAGCCCCAGGCTGCCCAACGGCGTGTAAATCTGGTTCCAAGCTTGCATGTCATCTCCTCCGGTTTGGATTTTTTTAAACTGGAGGAAGTGTAAGTCGCGGGCGGCCGCTTGCACCGTCGTAGGAAGTTGAAATGAATTGACCGCTGAAGTGAAAAGTTTTCACCGGGCCCAGCAACAGCGAAGGAGGAGGAGGACAGGGACGAAAAAAAACCCCGCCAACGTTAAGTCAGCGGGGTTTTCTCATATAACTAGCTTGACGATAACCTACTTTCACACTGGTTGCAGCACTATCATCGGCGCAGAGTT
>NZ_JBXANP010000034.1:0-24755 GCF_058801745.1 Rugamonas sp. GW822-FHT03B10
GGCGACCGCATTGCCAGCCCGGAAGTCATGCTCAGTTCGGCGGTCGGCTACTTCCCACACTTAGCGAGGACATAGCCAAAAAAAAATCCCACGGGCGCCAGGCGCCGCGTGGGATTGAACCCATGTTGAGTGGGAGGGGAGATTGAAGCAACGCCTTCACTATAAGCGTCCCCGCGATGACGCGCGCAGGTACTTTACATTTGCTTACGCCAGCTCAATCTTGCTTACATCCACCTAACATGCGCGCACCGTCCGGCGCCCCTTGATGCGGCACAAGGCCCGCCCTTCGGCGAGCCGTACCATGGATTGTCACCTCGTCCGGGAGCCCGCCATGAACAAGTTGCCGCCCTTCGCCTTGCTGCTCTACAAGGCCTACCTGCGCTCGCGGCTCGACCATTGCCAGCGCCACCTGCACACCATCGCCGCCCAGCGCGAGAACGACTTCCAGGCAGAACGCCTGCTGCACCGCGAAGTAGCCGTGGTGCGCGCGAAATTACATGCGCTGTGACGTGGCGCGCCCCGCCATCCGCTCCAGTAGTTCAAACGCGCCCTGGGTCAGCAGGGCCAGCACGGCGGCGGGAATGGCGCCGGCCAGCAGCATGTCGTTGTCGTTCAAGGCGAGGCCGATGGTGATGCGTTCGCCGTAGCCGCCGGCGCCGATGAAGGCGGCGATGGTGGCCGTGCCCACGCTCATCACGGCGGCCGTCTTCACACCCGCCAGGATCACCGGCAGCGCCAGCGGCAGCTCGACATGCCACAACCGTTGATGCGGCCGCAGGCCCAGCGCCAGCGCCGCCAGTCGCAGCCCCTGCGGCACTTGCAGCATGCCGGTGCAGGTATTGCGCACCACCGGCAGCAGCGCATAGACGAACAACGCCACCAGCGCCGGCACCGCGCCGATGCCGAGCAAAGGGATCAACAACGCCAGCAGGGCCAGCGACGGCACCGTCTGCAGCACGCCCACCAGCGCCAGCACGGCCTGCCGCAGGCGCGGCACGTAAGCGGCCAGCACACCGAGCGGGATGCCCACCGCGCAGGCCAGGCCGACGGCGATCAGCACCAGAGTGATGTGCTGGCGCGTGAGGGGCCACAGTTTGTCATCGAAGATCTTGGCCAGCAGGCCGGCGCGCGGGGCCGGGTATGCCGAACCTGTCGCGACCGGCGCCGCCCGCAACGGATGCGCCGCCAGCCACCCGCGCGCCACGGCGGCGAAGCTCTGGCCGTCGATTTCGGCGGCGCCGTTCATGGCGATCATGTCGGCCGCGCTGATGCGCCCTTGCAGCCGGCCCAACGCGGCCCATGCGGCGGGAAAGCGGGCCGCCGCGTCCAGCCGGTACAGCAGCACGGCGTCGTAGCGCGGGAAGTAGTGGCGGTCGTCGTCGAGCACGCGCAGGCCGTAACGGGCGATCTTGGCGTCGGTCGAGTAGATGTCGATCACGTCCACCTGTCCCTGTTTGAGCGCGTCGTAGGCGATGCCGTGATCGAGGCCGGCCGGCTGCTGCGGCAGGCCGTAGCGCCGCGCCAGTCCGGGCCAACCATCCGCGCGGCCGATGAATTCGTGCGACAGGCCGAACCGCAGCGTGGGCCGGGCCGCCAGATCGCTCAAGGTGCGCGGGCCATCGGGGCCGCCGCGCACGGCCAGCGCGTAGGTGTTGTTGAAGCCCAGCGGCACGGCCACGCCCAGCCCCAGCGGCGCCAGTTCGCGTCCGATCTGCTCCAGCGTGGCCGGTTCCTTGTGACGCAGGATTTCCTGGTCGATGGTGCCCATATATTCGGGATACACGTCGATCTTCCCGGCCCGTAGCGCGGCCAACACGATGGCCGTGTTGCCCAATCCTTGCAGGTGTTCGGTGCGCGCATACGGGGCCGCCGTCTGCGCCAGCAGCTCGCCCAGGATGTACGATTCCGTGAAGCGCTTGGAGCCGATGCGCAATGTGGTTTGCGCGCCGTCCGCCGGCGATGCCAGCGGCGATGCCGAGGGCGCCGCCGCCGCGCACGTGTGCACGTACGCGCACGCGAGCCAGCACATGGCCTGCCACAGCAGCCGGGCCGTCCAGCGTCCGGCGTTGCTCCGATCTTCCCGTTCGCGCACGCGCCCCCCTGTCGTTTCAGCAATCCGGCCAGCTTACCACTGCCGGAGGGCGCACGCGGTGGGCGTCAGGCGCCGAGGCGCACCATGGACGCCTTGAGCGCCTGGTTCAGCGTTTCGTAGCACTCGTCCAGATGCGCCTTGTTCTCGCGGCTGCCCGGCTTGGCCAGCGCGGCGCGGATCTCGCGCTGCAGCTCCAGCGCATGCTCGCGCTGCAGGCTGCGCGCGTCGGCCGGCGTGGTGGCCGTCGGCCGCAGCAGCATGTTGGCCAGCCGCTTCAGGTGCGCGCGCTGCAGGTTGCGGCGCATGCCCGTGATCTCCTTGCCCGTCTTGAGCTCGCTCCACACGGCCGACTGCAAGGTGCCATACAGCTCGTCGAGACTGAGCGCCTTCCTGCCGTCCTCCAGCTTCTCCTGCGAATCGAGCACGCGCGTGGCCACCGCGTCGGACATCAGCTGGTCCAGCGCCGCCGATTGCAGCAGCAGCACACGTCCGCCCACCGACACGTCCGGCCGGCCGCGCGATTCGAAATGGTCCGGCCCCAACCGGCTGATCATGGCCGGCGCGAACTTGAAGCTGTCGGCCTGGAACAGGCTACCCGTCAGCATCTGCAACGCGGCCCGCTGGCGCGGCAGGGCCACCGGCGTGAACGTGGCCCGCCCCGTGCCCGCGTGGTCGCGCAGATAGGTCTGGCCGCCCACGTACTTGACCACCACCGGCAACGCGCGCGCGAACTGCACGAAGCCATAGTCGAAGCTGCGGCGCAGCGATTCGTAGCTCTCGCCGGGCTTGAGCTGGCGCGTTTGCAGCCGGTCCCACAGCTCGCGCGACAGGGTCAGGCGGCGCTGCACATAGGCCAGCGGATCGCTGCCCAGGTCGAAGGCGTTGACGTCGGGGTCGGCCGCCCGGCCATCCACTTCCTGGTCGGTGCCGAACGCCAGTTGCGGTTCGTTCGAGCGGCCCGCGATCTTCGCCAGTTCGTCCTTCTCCTGCTCCTGCGCGATCGGCTTGTAGGCGTATTCGATGGCCCAGTAATCGTAAGGGCCCAGCGTGGAGGCCACAAACTCGCCTTGGCGCTCACCCTTGACGGACAGGTTGAACGGCGCGTAATCCATCACGGAGCCGGTCATGCCGTTGCGCTCCGTGAACGCCGGGTCCTGCAGCTGCTTGAGGTCGTACACGGTGGAGGCGCGGAAGTTGTGGCGCAGGCCCAGCGTGTGCCCCACTTCATGCATGACGACCGAACGCACATAGGCCTGGGCCACGGCGTCGGCCTGCGGGCTATCGAGGCCCACTTCGCCGCGCGCTTCCAGCAGATCCAGCGCGAAGCCCATCTCCTGGGCCGAGTCCAGCATGTAATCGCAGTGCGTCTCGCCATCGCCGACCGGCTGCGCCACTTTGCCCGTATCGCCCTCGCCGGCCGCGCGGCGCGCGTCGCGCGCGAACACGTCGGACATGGCGATGTCGGCGTCCAGGATCTCGCCGCTGCGCGGGTCCACCTGCGTCGGGCCGATGGCGAAGGCGGCGTCGCTGCCGATGAACCAGCGGATCGAGGCGTGACGCGCGTCGAGCGTGTCGAAGTGGTCCTGCTCCGTCTGCTGGCGCACGACGATGGCGTCCTTGAAGCCGATGCGCTCGAACGCGGCGTTCCAGGCCAGCACGCCCTGCTCGACGGATTTGCGGTACTTCTCGGGGATGTTCTTGTCCAGCCAGTACACGATCGGCTGCTTCGGTTCCGACAGCGGCAACGACGGGTCCTTCTTCTCCAGCCGCCAGCGCTCGATCACGTGGCTGGCCGTGGTGGGCCGGACATCGTCCGTGAAGTCCTGGGTGGTGGTGACGAAGTGGCCGATGCGGTCGTCCGCCGGGCGCGCGTGCATCGGTTCCGCCGGCAGCGGCATGAAGCTGTAGTAGAAACCGAGGAACATGCTGCGCGGATCCGGCAGCGTGGTGGGCGGACCGGGCAGCGCCACGGGCTGCGGCGTGATGGGCGGCGCGGCCATCCGTGGCACGGCGTAGTGGGCGCTCACACGCAGGCCCGTCATGGCCTCGTCGGCCCGCAGCGTGACGAAGCTGCTGTTGCGCGCGTCCAGCACGAACGGCATCCGGTACGCGTATTCGAGACGGGTGGAATAACCGGGTATGTCGCTAAACAACAACGCATTGGCCTCGATCAGCACCCCGTGGGTCTGCGGATGGGGCGCGCTGGCCACGGGCGCGGCGGCCAGCAGGCTGTCCGAATAGGCCTGCGACACGGCCAGCGCCTGCGGCGTGCCGCCGCGCGCGCTGTAGCGGGTGTTCTTGGCGATCATCTGCACCAGGTTGCCGATGCGGTGGAAGTACACCACCTGGCTCTCGCCCATCTGGCCGCCGTAGAAGCCACGCTCGCCGATGCCGTTGGTGTTGTTGATGGACATGAAGATGGGCCGGTCGAACATCTCCGGACGCAGCTCCAGCCATACTTTCTCCTCCTTCTGGTACAAGGGCAGGAAGCCCGGCACGTGGGCCGCCCCGCGCACCACCTCCAGGAACGGCTTGGGCGCCGCCGCGGCAGCGAGCATCGCCGCCAGCGGATTGACCGGCGCGGCCGCCGGCGTGGCGACGGCCGACACTTCGCCCGTGTGGGGCGTGGTGACGGGTGCGGGATCCTGCGCCAGCGCCTGGGCGGCCAGCGCCAGCAACACGGTGGAGACGAGGGATTTCAGGGCGAACGACGGCGGTAACACGGGCATGGCGATCCTGGTGCTGGCAGAGAGTCGGAAAAACGCTCGTGATAATGTACCTGATCAAACCGCCGCACGGACGGAAATTCGAGGAATCCCTCTAAACCACGGGCGCCCGGAACACGCCGGAATTCACCACGCCCGCGCAGGGGTTGAAGCCGATCGCATACGATAAATCGGCCGGGCGGGCGATGCGCCACAACGCGAAATCAGCCCGCTTGTCCACGGCCAGGGTGCCGATGTCATGTGCCCGCCCCAGCGCGCGCGCCGCATGGATGGTGCAGCCGGCCAGCGCCTCCTGCGGCGTGAGCCGCCACAGCGTGCACGCCATGTTCATGGTCAGCAGCAGCGACGTCATGGGCGACGTGCCGGGATTGCAGTCCGTGGCCAGCGCCATCGGCACCCCGGCCGCGCGCAGCGCCGCCACGGGCGGCTGCACCGTCTCGCGCAGGAAGTAATAAGCGCCCGGCAGCAGCACGGCCACCGTGCCCGCGCGCGCCATGGCGGCGATGCCGTCCGCGCTCACGTGTTCGAGGTGGTCGGCCGACAGGCCGCCGTAGCGGGCCACCAGCTGCGCCCCGCCCTGGTCCGACAACTGCTCGGCGTGCAGCTTGACGGGCAAGCCATGGCGCTGGGCGGCCACGAACACGCGTTCGGTCTGTTCGGCCGAAAAACCGATCCGCTCGCAGAACGCATCCACGGCGTCGGCCAGGCCCTGTTCGGCCAGCGTGTCGAGCATGGCGCACACTTCGGCGATGTAGTGCTCGGCGCGGCCCGCGAACTCGGGCGGCAGCGCGTGCGCGCCCAGGAAGGTGGTGGCCACGCTCACCGGCAGCTCCCGGCCCACGCGGCGCGCCACGCGCAGCATCTTCGCCTCCGTCTCCAGGTCCAGACCGTAGCCGGATTTGATTTCGATGGTGGTCACGCCCTCGGCCAGCAGGGCGGCCACGCGCGGCAGGCTCTGCGCCAGCAGCTCGTCCTCGGTGGCGGCGCGGGTGGCGCGCACGGTGGACATGATGCCGCCGCCGGCGCGGGCGATGTCCTCGTAGGTGGCGCCGTTCAGGCGCGCCTCGAATTCATCGCTGCGGTTGCCGGCGTGGACGATGTGGGTGTGGCAGTCGATCAGGCCGGGCGTGAGCCAGCAGCCCTCGCCATCGTGCACGGCGCGGGACGATTCCAGCGCGCCGGCGGGAAGTTCGGCGCGCGGCCCCAGCCAGGCGATGCGGCCGTCGCGCATGGCGATGGCGCCGTCGCGGATTTCGCCATAACCGTCGGCCATGGTGGCCAGGTGCACATTGATGAACAGGGTATCCCAGGCTGCGGTCATGCGTTGGTCTTTTTAGTGAGGAATGATGTCGGCCACCAGCACCGTGGCCTGGATGGTGTCCATGGTCCACGCCTCGTCCGAATCGAGCACCACGGCGTCGTAGCGCACCAGCGCGATGCGCTCGGTGGCGCTGCTCAAGGTCAGGCTCTCGCCCTCGGCCAGGAACAGCACCGTGGTGGCGCTGCGCCGTACCAGCTCCTGATGGCCGCGCACCACGCGCCGCTCCAGCCGGTGGCGGCAGCGGCCACGCCGCGTCATCACGTTGAAGTCGGTCGTCAGGCCGCCCGTGATGGTGGCGTCAACAGCGGACTCGCCGGGAAATTCGATCAATGGTTCGCTGGGACTGAGCACGAATCGTTCGTGCCCGAAGTCGAGCAGCACGCCGTCGCCGTCCACCAGCGCCAGCGAACGGTCGATGCCGGGGAACGGCGAGAACGGCCCGTCCTGGGTGATGGTGGCCAGGCTGATGCGCCAGTCGAAGTGGTCGAAGTCCGCGCCGGGCGGCATGACGACGATTTCCGTGGTGCTGCCGCCACCGTTCTTCCATGGGGTGGGCCGTAGGCTTGCGTACTGGATCAGCTGGGTCATCGGAACTCCCTCAGTTCGGCCAAGGTCTGCCGGAAGCGCGCGGCGATGGCCTGCTGCGCCACGTGCTGCTGCTTGCGCACTACCCACTGGCCGCCCACCATCACGTCCCGCACCAGGTTGTCGTTGCCGCTGAAGATGAAGGTGCCCAGCACCTCGTCCAGCGCCAGCCCGAACAGGTTGGGATGGTCGTCGTCCAGCACGATCACGTCGGCACGCTTGCCGGGCGCCAGCGCGCCCAGCGGCCGTCCCGCCGCCTGCGCCCCGCCGTGCAGGGCGCCCTGCCACAAAAAATCGCCCACGTTGCGCTGCGCGGACGATACCGCAATATTACGCCGCTGTTGGGCCAAACGCTGCCCATATTCGAGCCAGCGCAACTCCTCCACCGCGCCCTGCGAGATGTGGCTGTCGCTGCCGACGCCGAAGCGGCCACCGGCCGCCAGGTAGGGCTGCAGGGGGAACAGGCCGTCGCCCAGGTTCGCTTCCGTGGTCGGACACAGGCCGGCAACGGCGCCGCTGGCCGCCAGCGCCGCCACTTCATCGTCCAGCAAATGCGTGGCGTGGATCAGACACCAGCGCTGGTCCACGGCCGCGTTTTCCATCAGCCACTGCACCGGGCGGCGTCCGCTCCAGGCCAGCGACTGCGCCACCTCCGCCTGCTGCTCCGCGATGTGAATGTGCACGGGACGGCCGGACGGCAACACCGTCAGCACCTGGCCGATCTGTTCCACCGTGGCCGCGCGCAGCGAATGGGGCGCCACGCCCACCTCCGTCTGCCCGTCGCGCAAGGGCTCCAGCGCCTCGATCACGGCCAGCACGTCGCGCACGTCCGTGCGGAAACGCTGCTGTTCCGGCTTGAGCGCCTGCTCACCAAAACCGGAATAACTATACAACACAGGCAGCATGGTGATGCCGATGCCGGCCAATCGTGCGGCCGCGATCACGCGTTCCGCCGTCTCGGCCGGGCGCGGGTACATGGCGCCGTCCGGCGTGCGCTGCACGTAATGGAATTCGCACACGGCCGTGTAGCCATGGCGCAGGCATTCCGAAAACAACTGGGCCGCGATGGCCTCGATCTGCGCCGGCGTGATGTTGCGGGCGAAGCGGTACATCAGCTCGCGCCAGGTCCAGAAGCTGTCCGGGCCGTCGCCGGCCCGCTCTGTCTTGCCGCCCAGCGCGCGCTGGAAGCTGTGCGAATGCAGGTTGACCATGCCCGGCAGCGCGTACTGCGCCACCTCCACGCCGGCCGGCTGCGCCGCATCGGGCGTCACGACCGTCAGGTTGCCGGCGGCGTCCCACCCCAGCAGCACGTCCTGGCGCCAGCCTTCGGGCAGCAGCGCGTGACGCGCGTACAGTGCGCGACCAGCCTCCGGCGTTGGCTGCGTTGGCTGCGTTACCGGCGTTGCCGATGCGCCGCACGCCGCATCCGGTGCCGTGTGCGGGCCGGCCGTCATGCGCCGGCCCAGTCGGCCGCCGCCTGCGTCATCTGACGCAGCAGACCCTGGATCTGATCCGCCAGATCCGGGCGGTAGGCGAACGGCGCGCGCTCGTCCATGTAGGTGGACTGGCACATCTCCAACTGGATCGCATGCACGCGCGCGCCCGGCTGGCCGTAGTGGCGCGTGATGTGGCCGCCCTTGAAACGGCCATTGACGGCCACCGTGTAGCGCTCCTGCGCGCGCGCGTGGGCCACGATGGCTTGCATCAAACCGGGCGCGCAGCTGGCGCCGTCGGCCGTGCCGAAGTTCAGGTCGGGCAGCTTGCCCTCGAAGAAGCGCGGCACGACGGACGCGATCGAATGCGCGTCCCACAGCACCACCTTGCCGTGGATGGCCAGCAGCCGGTCCAGCTCCGCGCGCAACTGCGCGTGATAGGGCTGCCAGTACAGCTTCAGGCGGCGCTGCACCTCCGCCTCGTCCGGCGCATCGCCGTCGCGATACAGCGGCTCGCGGTGGAAGGTGTCGAGCGGGCACAGGCCCGTCGTGTCCTGGCCCGGATACAAGTTGGTGTTCTCCGGCGGGCGGTTCAGGTCGATCACATAGCGCGACCAGCGCGCCGACAGCGTGGACGCGCCCATCTCGCCGAGGAAGTCGTACAGCCGCACCAGATGCCAGTCCGTGTCGGCCTTCTCGGTCGCGGCGCCCGTCATGCGGGCCGCGATGTCGTCCGGGATGTCGGTGCCCACGTGCGGCATCGACACCAGCAGGGGAATGCTGCCCGCCTTGAATTGAAAGTCCATGGTTATCCCTCCCGCGTCACGGATGCAGCGGCGCGAACAAACTCTTGCACTTGGCGCTCAATTCGCCCTTCAGCACCATGCGCTTGGCCGCCTCGATGTCGGGCGCGAAGAAGCGGTCGGCGTCGAAGAACGGCACCTGCTGGCGCAATTGCGCGTGCACGTGCTCCAGTTGCGGCGAGGTCTTGAGCGGACGGTGGAAGTCGATGCCCTGCGCGGCGGCCAGCAGTTCGATGCCGACGATGACGGCCGTGTTGTTGGCCATATCGTCCAGCCGGCGCGCGCCGAAGGTGGCCATGCTCACATGGTCCTCCTGGTTGGCCGAGGTGGGGATGGTGTCCACGCTGGCCGGGTGGGCCAGCGACTTGTTCTCCGACGCCAGCGCGGCCGCCGTCACATGGGCGATCATGAAGCCGGAATTGACGCCGGGGTCGCGCACCAGGAACGGCGGCAGGCCGGACAAGGTGGCGTCGATCAGCAGCGAGATGCGACGCTCGGAGATGCTGCCGATTTCCGCGATGGCCAGCGCCAGCGTGTCGGCGGCGAAGGCCACCGGCTCGGCGTGGAAATTGCCGCCCGAGACGATGTTGGGCAGGCCGCCGGCCGCGTCCTGGAAGATCAGCGGATTGTCGGTGACGGCGTTGGCCTCGATCAGCAGCGTGCGCGCCGCGTTGGCGATCAGGTCCATGCAGGCGCCCATCACCTGCGGCTGGCAGCGCAGGCAGTACGGATCCTGCACGCGCTCGTCGCCCACCAGGTGCGAGGCGCGGATCGCGCTGCCCGTCACCAGCTGGCGGTAGATGGCGGCGGCGGCGATCTGGCCCGGCTGGCCGCGCACCTCGTGCACGCGCGCGTCGAACGGCGAATCGCTGCCCTTGGCCGCGTCCAGCGACAGCGAGCCGGTGACCATGGCCGCCTCCAGCAAACGCTCGGCCATGAACAGGCCATGCAGCGCCAGCGCGTTCGACACCTGGGTGCCATTGATCAGCGCCAGCCCCTCCTTGGCGGCCAGCACCACGGGCGCGATGCCGGCGGCCTTGAGCGCGTCGGCGGCCTGCATCAGTTCACCGTTCACGCGCACCTCGCCCACGCCCAGCATGGCCAGCGTCATGTGCGACAGCGGCGCCAGGTCGCCCGAGGCGCCCACCGAGCCCTTGGCCGGAATGGCCGGCATGATGCCGGCGTTGTACAGCGCGATCAGCGTGTCGACGATCAGCGGGCGCACGCCCGAGTAGCCGCGCGCCAGGCTGCCGATCTTCATCAGCATCACGAGGCGCACCACGCCGTCCGACAGCAGCTCGCCCGTGCCCACCGAGTGCGACAGGATCAGGTTGCGCTGCAACTGCTCCAGCTTCTCATCGGGGATGCGGGTCTTGGCCAGCAGGCCGAAGCCGGTGTTGATGCCGTAGGCCGCGTCACCCTTGGCGACGATGGCCTGCACGGCGGCGGCCGACGCTTCGACCACGGGATAGGCTTCGGCGGCCAGCGTCAATCGGCCCGCCTCGTTCCATACGGCCCGCAGTTCGGACAGGGTGATCTTGCCCGGCTTGAGGGTCCATGCGTTTTTCTGTGCTTGTTTCATCGTAGTGCTTCCTGAATTATTTGAGCGGTTACTTGATCATGGGGAGGTTCAGGCCGTTGCGCTTGGCGCAGGCGATGGCCGTCTCGTAGCCCGCATCGGCGTGGCGCATCACGCCCGAGCCGCAATCGTTGACCAGCACCCGGCCCAGGCGGCGCGCGGCGGCGTCCGTACCATCGGCCACGATCACCACGCCGGAATGCTGCGAGTATCCCATGCCCACGCCGCCGCCGTGGTGCAGCGAGACCCAGGTGGCGCCGCCGGCCGTGTTGAGCAGCGCGTTCAGCAGCGGCCAGTCTGAGACGGCGTCCGTGCCGTCCTTCATGCTCTCCGTTTCCCGGTTCGGGCTGGCCACGGAACCCGTGTCCAGATGGTCGCGGCCGATCACGATGGGCGCCTTCAGCTCGCCCTTGCGCACCATCTCATTGAAGGCCAGACCGGCGATGTGGCGCTCGCCCAGACCCAGCCAGCAGATGCGCGCCGGCAGGCCCTGGAAGGCGATGCGCTCGCGCGCCATGTCGAGCCAGCGGTGCACCTGCGCGTGGTGCGGGAACAGTTCCTTGATCTTGGCGTCGGTCTTGTAAATGTCCTCCGGATCGCCCGACAGCGCCACCCAGCGGAACGGGCCGCGGCCTTCGCAGAACTGCGGCCGGATGTAGGCCGGCACGAAACCGGGGAAGTCGAACGCGTTCAGCACGCCCTGATCGAACGCGACCTGGCGGATGTTGTTGCCGTAGTCGACCACTTTCGCGCCCAACGCCTGGAATTCAAGCATGGCTTGCACATGGGCGGCGCACGAATCGGCGGCGGCGGCCTTCAGGCGCGCGTGGCGCTCGGGGTCCTGCTGCGCGCTCTTCCAGTCGGCCACGCTCCAGCCGCGCGGCAGGTAGCCGTTGATCAGATCGTGGGCGGAAGTCTGGTCCGTCACCATGTCGGGCACCAGGCCACCGTCCTTGGCGCGGCGCACCAGTTCCGGCAGCACTTCGGCCGCGTTACCCAGCAGGCCGATGGAGATCGCGTCGCCGCGCGCCGTGTGGTGCTTGACCAGTTCCAGCGCCTCGTCGATGGTAGCGGCCTGCTTGTCGAGGTAGCGGGTGCGCAGGCGGAAGTCGATGCTGCTCTGCTGGCACTCGACCGTCAGCGACACGGCGCCGGCCATGGTGGCGGCCAGCGGCTGCGCGCCGCCCATGCCGCCCAGGCCCGCCGTCAGGATCCAGCGGCCCTTCATGTCGCCGCCGAAGTGCTGGCGGCCCGCCTCCGCGAACGTCTCATACGTGCCCTGCACGATGCCCTGGGTGCCGATGTAGATCCAGCTGCCGGCCGTCATCTGGCCGTACATGAACAGACCCTTGCGGTCCAGTTCATTGAAGTGCTCCCAGTTGGCCCACTTGGGCACCAGGTTGGAATTGGCGATCAGCACGCGTGGCGCGTCCTCGTGGGTCTGGAACACGCCGACCGGCTTGCCGGACTGGATCAGCAAGGTCTGGTTGTCCTCCAGCGCGCGCAACGAGGCCAGGATCTGGTCGTAGCAGGCCCAGTTGCGGGCCGCGCGGCCGATGCCGCCGTACACCACCAGATGCTTGGGATTCTCCGCCACCTCTTTGTCCAGATTGTTCTGGATCATGCGGTAGGCCGCCTCGGCGCCCCAGCTCTTGCAAGTGCGCTCGGGGCCGCGCGGGGCGCGGATGTCACGGCTGGCGTCGTAGCGGGGATCGTTGTCCAGGGCGGTCGAAGGGGTGGTCATGGTGTCTCCTCAAGATGATGGGGGCGGCCGGGCGCGATACGCCACGCGCGGCCTGCGCATCCTCGAAGAATAAGTTGTCTATACAACTAAGTCAACCGAATTCTGGCCCCGACCTCTCCGCGTCCCCCCGCGCCGCTCCAAATGCAAAACGCCGCACGCCCGGATGGGAGCGTGCGGCGTCTGGTGGCGCGGCGGCGGGTTAGAACAAGCCCTGCAGCGAGACGGAAAGCAGCTTGGAATCGCCGAAGAACGGATAGGCGTAATGCGACTTGTCCTTGCTGACGTCGTACTGGACCTTGAGCGCCATGTTCTTGCGGAAGTCCCAGCGCAGCGACAGGTACTGGGTGTTGCGCGCCTCGATCGGCTCCGTCACCGTCGTGTAGCGCGAGAACGTGTACATCGGCGTCCAGGCCCCGTACTGGTAGCCGACCCCGATCAGCGCATACTTGTAGACGTTGTTGATGCCCTTGGCGTCGTCCACCTGCTCATAGCGGTCCAGTTCCGACTTGACCAGCCAGTCCTTGTAATCCATGTTGGCCGAGAGACCCATGATGCGCGTGCCCTGCGCGTCGACCAGCGTGGTGCGGCCGCCGCCGGGCGCGTCCTGCCAGGTGGTGTCCTTGTAGTGCATCAGCATGGCGCGCACGTCGAACACGCCGTTGTTGGCCGACACGTAGCCGCCTATCATGTCCTTCCACGATTCATGGGTGGGCGTGGTGTAGTAGATCAGCGTGTCGTAGGCGTCGTTGTGCTGGGTGTAGCCGCCGCCCCACACGTGGAAGGTGCCGGCCCAGTCGCTGGCGCCCAGCTGCGTGCGGTAGGTGACGTTGGCGCCCTGGTAGGCGTAGATCGGCCAGCCATACACGTCCGGCGCCGGCCGCACCCACGGGTAGGCGTAGCCGATGTACAGGTAGTCGCTGTAGTAGTAGAGCGGGATGCGGAACTGGCCGGCCTGCACCGTCCAGGCCGAATCGGCCGACGGTTGCCACGTCAGGTAGGCCCAGTCCAGCGTGGGACGCGAGCCTCGGTTGGGGTTGTTGGCCCGCACCAGCACCTGGGCCGTGGCCGACAGCGTGGGCGAGAATTCCTTCTTCAGCTGCAAGCCCACCAGCGATTCGCGGTCGAACTGCCAGCCTTCGCTCTTCTCGTAGACGGACGCGTATTCCCAGCCCTGCACCGTGCACGGGCATTTCCATTGCTGGTAGGTCCACGGCGTGCTGCTGCCCTGGGCCGAGCCGCTCAGCACCTTGGCGCCGGTCAGGTTGTAAAAGCCGGTCAGTTTCAGCGAGCCGTCGTCGCTGAGGTCGATGGCGGCGGCGCTGCCGGATGCCAGCAACGCGATCGCCCAAGCCATGATATGTTTGTTCATCGAGCTATCTCCAGTTCAGGACGGGGCGTTCAAGGTACGGTGGCGATGACCTTCACGGTGTCATCGACGGCCGCTTTTTCGATATAGCCGATGGCGTTCACGTTCCCGGCCACCGCCTGCTTCACTTCGGCGCTGGATTTGCATTCCTTGGGCGGTTTGCCCTTGGCCGCGAACACGATCTTGGACCAGATGGCTTCCACCTGGGCCGGCGTCTTCTCCAGCACCTTCTTGTCGAATTCGGCCCGGATCGGCGACCCCTCGGGCTGCTCGATGGGGGTGAACAACACCGATCCGCCCAGGAAGAACTGGGCCGCCTGCGAGGGGAACATGCGGGTGGCGGGGTTCTGCGGGTTGACGATGATGACCAGCTCCGCCCGCGCCGGCGCCGCCATGGCCGCCAGCAGCAGCGCCGCGGCCGCCCACTGTGTCTGTGCTTTCATCTAGCCTCCTGTTGTCGTGGCAACAGCTTCCCAAGTACTGCCCGCGGCGCGTTGTGCCTGCGCGCCGGGACGAATCCAGTCTAACTTCATCCAGTTTCAGCAGGCGAGTGATATTTGGAGAGAATTGGCTTCTTAACTGCAAAGTGTTTCGCCAACGCAACACCCGGCCACGCCCGCGCGGCGCCGGGCGGGGCCGCCGATGCAGGTACAATGCAGCCTTCGCCGACCACCGCCCACCATAGTGAACAGCCGACTCCTCTATCTGCGCCTGCTGCGCCAGTTCCGCCCTTACGCCTGGATCGCCGCCGCCACCCTGACGGCCGTGGGCGTGGCCTCGGCCACCGACGTGCTGCTGATCCGCCAGCTGCAGAACGTGGTGGACGCGCTGGCCCCGGCCAGCAGCCTGACGCGCAGCGCCGGTCCGGCCACCGGCCTGCTGGGCGCCATGCAGGAGCTGCTGGGGGTGCTGCTGCCGCAGGACCCGACCCGCGCCGCGCTGTGGACCATCCCCGCCATCATCGTCAGCCTGGCCGTGGTGCGCATGCTGGCCAGCTTCGCCGGCGAATACGGCGCGGCGTGGCTGTCGAGCCGGGTGCAGGCCAATCTGCGCGAAACCATGTTCGCGCGCATCCTGCGCCTGCCCAACCGCTATTTCGACGGCACCTCCACCGGCACCACGCTGTCGCGCGTGGCGTTCGACGCCGCCCAGGTGGCCCAGGCCGGCCTGAATGTGATCAACGTGGCCGTGCGCGACTCGGTGGCCACGGTCGGCTACCTGATCTCGCTGTTCAGCATCGACTGGCAACTGGCCGTGTTCTGCCTCGGCCTGCTGCCGCTGGTGGCGCTGATCGTCACCTTCGCCGGGCGCCGCATGCGCCACCTGAGCCAGAGCGCGCAGCAAGCCATGGGGGAGCTGACCAATGTGCTCGACGAGAGCATCAGCGGCCAGCGCGTGGTGAAGATCTTCGGCGGCCAGCAATACGAACAGCGCCGCTTCGACCGCGTGGTCAAGCTCAATCGCCAGCTGGCCGTCAAGCACGCGTCCACCGCCGCCATGAACTCGGCCGCCATCATGCTGCTGGTGGGGATCACCCTGTCGTCCGTGATCTACTTCGCGCTGCTGCGGGCCCAGGCCGGCGCGCTGTCGCCGGGCGCCTTCGTCGCCTTCATGGGCTCGCTGATGGCCATGCAGTCGCCGATCAAGAACCTCACCAAGATCAACGAACCGATGCAGCGCGGCCTGGCCGCCGCCGAATCCGTGTTCAGCCTGATCGACACCGATTCCGAGGCCGATCGCGGCGAGCGCGCCATCGAACGGGCGGCCGGCCGGCTGGCGCTGGAACAGGTCAGCTTCCACTACCGTCCCGACGACGCCGAGGCGCGCCCCGCGCTCGACGGCGTGTCGCTCGCCATCGCCGCCGGCGAGACGGTGGCCCTGGTGGGCAGCTCGGGCAGCGGCAAGACCACGCTGGCCGGCCTGCTGCCGCGCTTCTACGACGTCAGCGGCGGCCGCATCACGCTCGACGGCGTGGACCTGCGCGACTACCGCCTCGACGCCCTGCGGCGCCAGATCGCGCTGGTGAGCCAGGACGTGGTGCTGTTCAACGACTCGCTGGCGGCCAACATCGCCTATGGCGACCCGGCGCCGTCGCGCGAGCGGATCGAGGCGGCCGCGCGCGCCGCGCACGCGCATGAATTCATCGTGCGCCAGCCGCAGGGCTACCAGACGCCGGTGGGCGAGAACGGGCTGCGCCTGTCGGGCGGCCAGCGCCAGCGGCTGGCCATCGCCCGCGCGCTGTACAAGGACGCGCCCATCCTGATCCTGGACGAGGCGACCAGCGCGCTGGACACGGAATCGGAACGGCTGGTGCAGGCCGCGCTGGAGGTGCTGATGCGGGGCCGCACCACGGTCGTCATCGCGCACCGGCTGTCGACCATCGAGAACGCCGACCGCATCGTCGTGATGGACGCCGGCCGCATCGCCGAAATGGGCAGCCACGACGCGCTGCTGGCGCGCGGCGGACTGTATGCGCGGCTGTACCAGACCCAGAAAAGCGTGCAGAGCCCGTCGTAACGTCGCAAACCGGGGTCAGGTCATGCGATCAGGCAATCAAGCAAGCTGCTTGATTGCCTGATCGCATGACCTGACCCCGGTTTTTTGCGCACGTATCAGGCGGCGTCGTGGCAGATCAATCCCAGCGTGTGGCGCAAGCCTGAGCGGAGCCGGCTCACCCCATGCCGCGTGCCGGCCCGGTACACGCCGCGCGCGCCCTAGGCCGGCCGCTCGGACACGGGGAAGATCACCATGTCGCCGCGCTTGAGCGGCACCACCTCCACCCGCGACTGCTGGCGCGGTCGCTGTTCCGTCAGCACGAATTCCCCGCCGTCGAAATCCGCGCCCGGTTGCGACAACAGCACCGCCGCCTGCAACGGGAACACGTGTTCGCCGTACAAATCCTGGTGCAGGCAGTTGTAGTCGCCGGGGCGGTAGCGCAGCAACAGCGGCGTCGGCCGCTGCTGGCCGGCCGCGTGGCAGCGCGCCAGGAATTCCGCGTGGTCGGCGGGGAAGCGCGTGGCGCTCCCCAGCAAGCCATGCCAGCGGTTGGCGATGGCGGCCAGCGGCCCGTACAGGGCTTGCCGCAGCGCCGCCACCGTGGACGGCAGAGGGTAGCGGAAATACTGGTACTCGCCGCTGCCAAAACCATGCTGCGCCATCACGATGCGGCTGCGGAACAAGTCGCCGTGGTCGTACTGGGCCGCCATGGCCGCGCACTCGTCGGCCGTCAGCATACCCGGCACGACGGCGTAGCCGTTCATGTCCAGCTCCTCGGCGATGGCTTGCCAGTCCAGCCCCGCCACGTGCGCGGCGATGCCGACGGCCGTGCCGATCGCGCGCCGCGCGGCGGCCTGGCGGGCGGCCTGCCGCGCGGCGTCCAGTTCGGCCGCGCTGGCCGTCGTGACAGCGCCGACCGCACTGGCGGCACCGGCCGCGCCGGAAGCTTTGGCTGCATTGATGACGCCGACCGCACCGGAGGCTTCGGCTGCACTCATGGCACCGACCGTACCGCTGGCTTTGGCCGCCTTGGCCGCACCGACGGCACTGTCCGCGGCGGCCGGCGTGGCCTGCCCCGGGGCCGCCTTGCGCGGCTGGCGCGGCGGTGCGCCGGCGCCAAAATCAAGTTCACCGTTCTTCACCGACCGCCTCCTCTTACCGCCGTTCCGCGCCGCATTGCGCGCCCTCGCGCTCCAGCAGCGCCGCCTTGCGCTCCACGCCCCAGCGGTAGCCGGACAGCGCGCCGTCGTTGCGCACCACACGGTGGCACGGCACGGCCACGGCCAGCGCGTTGGCCGCGCAGGCGCCGGCCACGGCGCGCGCGCCGTTCGGCAGGCCCACCTGCTCGGCCAGTTCCGTGTAGCTGACCGTGCTGCCGGCCGGGATGGCGCGCAGCGCCTGCCACACGCGCTGCTGGAACGCCGTGCCGCGCACGTCCAGCGGCAAGTCCAGGCCGATGCCGGGCGCCTCGACCAGCGCCACCACGCGCGCCACCACCTGCTCGTAATCGGGTTCGGCGCCCAGCAACTCGGCCCGGGGGAAGCGGTCCTGCAGGTCGCGCGCCAGCGCGTCCGGGTCGTCGCCCATCAGGATGGCGCAGATGCCGCGCTCGGTGCTGGCCACCAAGATCGCGCCCAGCGTGCAGGCGCCGATGGCGAAGCGGATCGCCGCGCCGCTGCCGCCGGCGCGGAACGCGCGCGGCGTCATGCCCAGCACGGCGGGCGACTGGGCGTAGAAGCGCCCGCTGGAATTGAAGCCGGCCGCGTAGATGGCGTCGGTCACCGATGGCGCGGCGGCCAGCCCGTCCTGCAGGCGGCGCGCCCGCTCGGCCGCCGCGTAGGCCTTGGGCGTGATGCCGGTGTGGGCCTTGAACAGGCGGTGGAAGTGGAAGCGGCTCACGCCCACGGCGGCGGCCAGCGTGTCGAGGTCGGGCTCCGCGTCGGCCGCCGCGATCAGGCGGCAGGCCTGGGCCACGATGGCGCGCTGGCGCTCGGCCAGCGGCGGCTGGTCGGGCTTGCAGCGCAGGCAGGGCCGGAAGCCGGCCCGCTCGGCCGCCTCGCGGCTGTCGTGGAAGGCCACGTTGCGGCGCAGGGCCGCGCGCGCGCCGCACGAGGGGCGGCAATACACGCCGGTGCTGCGCACCGAGTAGTAGAACACGCCGTCGGCGTCGGCGTCGCGCCGCTGCACGGCTTCCCAGCGCTGTTCGTCGCTGGCGTAGGGGGTGTGGCTCATGGCCCGCTCCGTTGAATGATGATGGATGATGCCATGTTAGTGGCCGCCGCGCAGCCCCGCACTCCGGCGCTTGCTTTTGAATCGCGCCGCCGGATCGGAGCACCGCCGTTGGCTTTGGCGCTTGGGGTCCGCCCCCGTTCCTGGGGGCCTGCCCCCGGTTCGGCACAGCGCCGTCCCCGGCCGACTGCCCCTCCCGCATGTCCAAATGCTAAAATGACGGACGAGCCGTCCACCCCAGGCCGGCCTACGGAGAAGCCGTTTGGACCAGTCAGCCCCGCAAGAAAACACCCCGATTTTCCAGCGCATCAAGGATTACCTGCTGGCCCAGATCGCCGCCGGCACATGGAAGGAAGGCGACGTGATCCCGTCCGAGCAGGCGCTCACGCGCCAGTTCGGCGTCTCGCGCATGACCGTCAACCGCGCCGTGCGCGAACTGACGGCCGAACAGGTGCTCACCCGCCGCCAGGGCGCCGGCACCTACGTGGCCCAGCAGAAGTACCAGGCCACCCTGCTCGAGATCAAGAGCATCGCCGACGAGGTGCGCGCGCGCGGCCACGTGCACCGCTCCAACCTGCGCCTGCTGGAACGGGGCAAGGCCGGCGAGCTGCTGGCCAAGCAGTTCGACCTGCCGCCCGGCCACCCGCTGTTCCATTCCGTCATCGTCCACTTCGAGAACGGGGTGCCGATCCAGGTCGAGGACCGCTGGGTCAACCCGCTGTGCGCGCCCGACTACATGGAACAGGATTTCAGCCACCTCACCCCCAACGAATACCTGATGGCGGCCGCGCCCCTGCAAGGGGCCACCTACAGCATCGAGGCGCTGGCGCCGCCGCGCGAGATCGCCGAGATGCTGGCCATCGACACGCGCCAGCCCTGCCTGGTGCTGAAGCGGCAAACCCACTCGGCCGGCATGGTGGCCTCGCTGGCGACGATGTGGCATCCGGGCCACCGCTACCAGTTCGCCGGCAGCTTCGCGTAATAAAATTTCACCAGAGGCCGCAAGATGAAATATTCTTTCATCGCGGCCGGACCCCGCCGCAGGGCCGCGCACGGCCATCGCGCCTAGCACTTTTTCGCCCTCCAGATTCTCACGCTTTGTCACCGGAACGCCTGCAACGGCGGGCGTTTTTGCGCCAGAGCACGCTGCGCGGCCATGGCCGTTTCCCGTCGCAAAAGTTAACCCTACGGGCAAAATTTCGATGCTATAGTTGTTCGCAATAAAAGCCGGCGCCGGCGCGCGCCGGCCCGCCGCATGAAAGGGATGCCCTTGTTGCCCAACCGTCCAGCGCCGCACCGTAGACCGCTCCGGCGCCGCCCGCCGCGCTGGCTGGTGGCTGCGGCGCTGCTGTGCGCGGCCGCGCTGCCGGCGCGGGGCGCGGACAAGGTCGTGGTGCAGCTCAAGTGGCAGCACCAGTTCCAGTTCGCCGGCTACTACGCGGCCCAGGCCCAGGGTTATTACCGGGCGGCCGGGCTGGAGGTGACGCTGCAGGAAGCGCGCCCCGGCGAAGATCCCGTGCAGCAGGTGGTGGACGGCCATGCCCAGTACGGCACCGGCGACAGCACGCTGCTGCTGGACCGGGCGCGCGGCCAGCCGGTGGTGGTGCTGGCCTCGATCTTCCAGCACTCGGCCGCCGCCCTGCTGGTGCGGCGCGACGCGGACGGCAAGCGCGTGCCCTGGGCCGGCAGCCGCATCATGCTGGCGCCGGGCAGCGAGGAACTGATCGCCTACCTGCGCCACGAGCGGGCGCCGCTCGAACGCATGACGCAACTGCCGTATCAGCTCGACGACGACGTGCTGCTGGAGGACCGGGCCGACGTGCTGTCCGTCTACGCGTCCGACGCGCCCTATGTGCTCAGCCGCGGCAACGCCAGCTACGAGCTGCTGTCGCCGCGCGCGGCCGGCATGGACTTCTACGGCGACAACCTGTACACCACCGAGACCGAGCTGCGCGAGCACCCGCTGCGCGCGCGCGCCATGCGCGAGGCCACCTTGCGCGGCTGGCAGTACGCGATGGCGCACCAGGGCGAGCTGGCCGACCTGATCCGCGCCCGCTACCCGGAACGCCACAGCCGCGAACACCTGATGTACGAGGCCCAGCACATCGCGCCGCTGCTGGAGCAGGGCTTGATCGAACTTGGCTACAGCAACCCGCAACGGTGGCGCGCCATCGCCGCCCTGTTCGCGGCCCAGGGCATGCTGCCGGCCGGCTTCGTGCCGGACGGCATGCTGTACCGCCCCGCGCCGGCCCGCGTCGAGCTGTCGGCGGCGGCGCTGGCCGGCGGCGCCGCCCTGCTGGCGCTGCTGGCCCTGGTGGCGGCCGGCCTGTGGCGCCTGCGCGCGCTCAAGACGGCCCTGCGCCACGCCGAGGAGCGGCTGGGCGGCGCCCAGCGCCTGGCCAGCCTGGCGCTGGAAGGGTCGGGCGAAGGCATGTGGACCTGGCTGCCGCAGCAGGACAAGCTGGAACCGTCGGCCCGCTATTGCGCGCTGCTCGGCTACGAGCCCGGCGAATTCCAGCCCGAGCCGGGGGCCTGGCTGTCGCACGTGCACCCGGACGACCAGTCCCGCGTGCGCGCCGCCATGGCCGCCTTCCTCGGCAGCGCGGCGCCGCAGCCGCAGCGTTTCATCAGCGAATGCCGGATGCGCTGCCGCGACGGCAGCTGGAAATGGGTGCAGGCGCGCGGCGCCGTGCTCGAACGCGACGCCAACGGCCGCGCCGTGCGCGCGGCCGGCACGCTGGCCGACATCAGCGAGCACATGGCGGCCGAGCAGGCGCGCGTGTGCGCCATCCTGGAGGCGACCCCGAACGCGATGCTGATCGCCGACCGCGGCGGCCAGGTGCGCTACGCCAACCAGGCCTGCGCGCGCGTGTTCGGCTACGACGGCAGCGCCATGCAGGGCCGCTCGATGGACCAGCTGGTGCCCGACGCCATGCGCAGCAACGGCCATGTGCGCGAACTGTTCTCGCGCCCGCAGTTGCCGGGCCGGGTGCTGACGGCCTGCCGCGCCGACGGCAGCCGCTTCCCGGCCATGGTGCACCTGTCGCCGATCGCCCTGTCGGGCCAGGACTTGTCGGTGGTGGCGCTGCGCGACATGACCAAGCGCCAGCGCGCCGAGCAGGCGCTCCATTCGAGCACGGAGCGCTACCGCCTGATCGTGCAGACGGCCGCCGAGGGCATCTGGATGTGCGACGATCACGACCGCACCAACTTCGTCAACCCCACCATGGCGCGCATGCTCGGCTACGACGTCGAGCACATGCTGGGCCGCCCCATGACCGACTTCATGGACGCGCCCAGCGCGGCGCGCCTGCAGCAGCACCTGCGCCAGCGCGCCTCGGGCCAGCCGGAACAGGGCGACGTGTGCCTGTACCGGCGCGACCGCAGCATGCTGTGGTGCCTGCTCTCGACCACCGTCATCTACGCCGACGACGGCAGCTACGGCGGCACGCTGGCCATGCTGACCGACATCACGGAACGCCGCGCGGCCGAGGCGGCGCTGCGCGAATCGAGCCAGCGCCAGGCGTCGATCTTCAACGCCGTCACCAACGGCCTGGTGGTGCTGAACGGGGCCGGCCGCCTGGTCGACAGCAACGCGGCCGCCGCCCGCATGCTCGAACACGGCGCGCCCGGCCTGTGGGACGCGCTGCGCGAGGACGGCGCCGGCTTCGACATGGACAGCCACCCGCTGCAGCGGGCGCTGGCCACCGGCGAGCCGGTGCGCGAGGCCGTGATGGGCCTGCACCTGCCCGGCGGCGCCGTGCGCTGGCTGTCGGTGAACGCCGAGCCGCTGACGGACGAACAGGGCAATGTGTCGCTGGTGGTGGCCAGCCTGACCGACATCGGCGAGCGCAAGGCGGCCGAGGACGCGCTGCGCCGCAGCGAGCAGCGGCTGCAGGAGATCATCCAGATGATGCCGACCGGCCTGTTCATCAAACACCCGGACGGCCGCTTCCTGCTGATGAACCACGCCTGCGAGCAGCAGCTGGGCTTCGCCTACGCCGACCTGCCCGACGGCGACGACAGCGTGATGCACTCGCCCGAGCAACTGGCGGCGTTCCGCCAGCGCGACCGCGAGGCGTTCGCCGCCGGGGTGCTGATCGAGTACGAGCAGACCATCTGGCACCGCGTGCAGAACGAGCAGCGCCACCTGCGGGTGCTGAAGAAGCCCGTGTTCGACGAGGAGGGCCGGCCCGCCTACCTGATCTGCATGTCGCACGACATCACCGACAGCAAGCGCGTCGAGCAGGCGCTGCGCGAACTGAACGAGCACCTGGAGGAGCGGGTGGCGCGGCGCACCGAGCAGCTGGACCAGGCCAAGCGCCTGGCCGAGGAGGCCAGCCAGGCCAAGGGCCAGTTCCTGGCCAACATGAGCCACGAGATCCGCACCCCGATGAACGGCGTGATCGGCATGGCCTACCTGGCCCTGAAGACGGAGCTCGACCCGCGCCAGCGCGACTACCTGGAGAAGATCCGCTTCGCCGGCGAGCACCTGCTGGGCATCATCGACGACATCCTCGACATCTCCAAGATCGAGGCGGGCCGGCTCGACATCGAGCAGACCGACTTCGCGCTCGAACACGTGATCCAGACCCTGACCACGGTGCTGGCGCCCAAGGCGGCCAGCCGCGAACTGGCGCTGACCTTCGACCTCGACCCGGCCCTGCCGCCGGTGCTGCGCGGCGACCCGCTGCGCCTCGGCCAGATCCTGATCAACTACACCAGCAACGCCATCAAGTTCAGCGAGCAGGGCGAGATCGCGATCCGGGTGCGCCGGCTGGCCGCCGACGCCCACAGCTGCCTGCTGCGCTTCGACGTGCGCGACCACGGCATCGGCCTGTCGGCCGGGGAGATGGACAAGCTGTTCCAGTCGTTCCAGCAGGCCGACGCCTCCACCACGCGCGCCTACGGCGGCACGGGCCTGGGGCTGGCCATCTGCAAGCAGCTGGCCCAGCTCATGGGCGGCGAGGTGGGCGTGGACAGCGCGCCCGGCCAGGGCAGCACGTTCTGGTTCACGGCGCGCCTGGGCATTTCGAACGCCACCGTGCCGGCCATCATCCACCAGGTCAGCGACGCGGCGGCCGAGCTGGTGGCGTCGGCCCGCACGGCCACCGTGATGCAGTCGCTCAAGGACGCCCGCATCCTGCTGGTGGAGGACAACAGCTTCAACCAGCAGATCGCGCTGGAGATGCTGGAGGACGCCGGCTCCTCCGTGTGCCTGGCCAACAACGGCGCCGAGGCGCTCGAACTGCTGCGCCAGGCCGCCTTCGACTGCGTGCTGATGGACGTGCAGATGCCGCTGATGGACGGCCTGGAGGCCACGCGCCTGATCCGCGCCGACCCGCGCCTGGCCGACACGCGGGTGCTGGCCATGACGGCCACCGCCACCAGCGAGGACCGCGAGCGCTGCCTGCGCGCCGGCATGGACGACTTCATCAGCAAGCCGATCCAGCCCGACCTGATGTACCAGACCATCGCCAGCTGGCTGCCCGAACGCGGCGCGCCGCTGCCGCCGCCGGACTGCGGGGCGCCCGCGTTCCGCGCCACGCTGGGCGGCGACCCGGCCGTGATCGACCTGGCCATCCTGGCCCGCCTGCTCGGCTACGACCCGCACAAGGTGCGCAAGTTCGCCTTCAAGTTCCTGCAGACCACCGGCGATGGCCTGCGCCAGATGGAGGCGGCGCTGGAACAGGGCGAACTGCAGCCGCTGCGCGAGCTGGGCCACCGCATCAAGTCGGCCGCGCGCACCGTGGGCGCGCTGGGCATGGCCGAACTGTGTCTGCAGCTCGAGCACCTGGCCGCCGACGCCACGGCCGACGCCACCGCGCGCGCCCTGCTGGCCCAGCTGTGGCCCCTGCTCGACCAGGTGACGGAGCAGATCATGACCCACACCACCTTCGCCGACGAGCGCTGACCATGCACCGGCCCGCCCCCGCGTCCTCCCCGTCCCGCGCGCTGCGCGTGCTGCTGCTGGACGACGACGTGTTCACGCTGGAACTGCTGGCCGACATGGTGGCCAGCCTCGGCCCGCACGCCGTGCAGTGCGAGACGAGCAGCCTGCGCGCGCTGGCCCTGCTGCGCGGCGGCGGCCCGGACTTGCTGATCTGCGACCTGGGCTTGCCCGAGCTGGACGGCATCGAACTGCTGCGGATGGTGGCCGACCAGGGCTACGACGGCGCGGTGGTGCTGCTGTCCGGGCTCGACGTGGGCGTGCTGCAGGCGGCCGAGCGGCTGGCCCGGGCCCACGGCCTGGCCCTGCTGGACGCCTGCGCCAAGCCGCTGGCGCGCGAGCGGCTGGCCGGCCTGCTGGCGCGGGCCGCGGGGGGGCTCTTCTACACCTCTCCGAGCCCACGAGACAACACTGTTAATCTGGGGGGGGGG
>NZ_JBXANP010000035.1:0-24128 GCF_058801745.1 Rugamonas sp. GW822-FHT03B10
GGATTCTGGAACCTATGAAATGGCGTTACCCGACATGGTACCCGATGTCAATTTCCACTGGAAACGGCATAGAGCCACATTTACTTTATTTTTTCCAAGTGCCTCAGCGTCTGTACCTAGCGGCAATTGTCGGCAGCGACAAACGGGCAAGACTTTCTCCTGAGTGGCAGGCTACGTCGGAATAGAAACTTCAACGAGATATTAAAAAGTTTAATGGGATATTAGGTCGTTTTAATAAAAACTTGTATAAACAGCTGAGTGTTTCCGTGACAGTGGCAGCGTGGCGTGATTTGTAACATCGGTTCATTTTTTTGATTAACAAAGAAAAAAGTGCCAAACACTCGCTCGTTGACTTTTCAACCCCCTCGATCACCTTGCTGATGTTGCAAAAGCGTAAAAAGTTGCCGAGGTCCGTCTTTGTGGCCAATGCTGGCTTGGCGGCGCTGGAAATGTCGCATAGTTGATCGAATGAAGCGGAAACCAGGCCGTTTCGCTTCCACAAAGCTTGCTACCGTGAAGGCAGTGCCATGCACTTTCCTTCTAACGTGCAGGATTGCCAAAATTGTCAAAAAATCTACTATCTATAAGTACTTGGCGATAGCTCTGAATTCCGCAGCAACATTTCGGTCATGCCCTTGTGTATCGGCACTGGTAACGGTCAGGCATTCACTGATATGGTCGTGTATGAGTGCTTTTTTGGCCGAACCGATGGCACTTTCGACTGCCTGCAACTGTTGCGCGATTTCTACACAAGGGCGATCCTCCTCCAGCATGGCGACAATGCTGCTAAGGTGGCCGCCGGCACGCTTGAGGCGCTTTATGATCGCTGAATGCGAATTATGAATTGACATGGTATCCTCCCTAGGGGATATAATACTACACATACTTTGTTTGTTGCCTACCGACGATATCCTTCGCACATGAAGAAAGCGCTACTCATCTTGATGATGTTTTTGCTTCCCTTGCAATCGCTGATTGCTGCGGAACGCAACTTCGCTCACGTCATGGAAGGCTACAACACATACGGGATCGGCTTCGTCGCCAAGCACATGACGGAGCATTCCTCCGAAATTCTCCATCACCACGATCTCGACGACGCTGGTGACGACGACGGCGACGTCCATCTCGACGATTCTCAAAAATCATCCCGTCACCTGTCCGACTTCGAGCACGGAAACAGCATGAACTTGCTGTTCCCTCCGCCATTTCAGCTGCCGCTGGTTCTCGATATTCGTATCGCCCCTGAAGCATTTCTCGACACTTTTTCCGATCGAGCCACATTACCGCTGTTACGTCCTCCTCGTTCGCCCGTCTAACACGCGGGCTGCCCTCCTTCACATTCCTGTAAAGCGCATGAACGCCTGACGTTCATGCTGCGGCCCGCTGCACTGCACTCTTTTTAACAAGCAGGGGCTTAACTATGTACAGGTTATCCGTGAGTCCGTGCGCACTTGCGCGCGGCAAACTGACAGGCATCGTCCTGTCTCTATTCGTGGGCGCTGCCCAAGCGGCCGACGCGCCATCGCTGGCTGCACTATTGCAACAATCTGAAACGCAGGCACCGGCGCTGCTGGAGCAGGCCGCCACGGTGCGCGCTGCCGGCGCCGATGCGCGCCAGGCACGCGCCTGGGCTAACCCTTCGCTGGGTTACACCGGCGAAAATCTTGGCGCACCCAAGATGGACGGCGTCAGCCAGCGCCAAGACACTTATACCTTAACGCAGGTATTCGAGATCGGAGGCAAGCGCAGCGCCCGTATCGAAGCGGAGCAACGCAAGGCCGATGCGGTGGGCGCGCGCGAACGTCAGATTCGCATTGCTTTCGCCAATGAATTGGCAGTCGCCTACGCCACGGCAGAGGCCATGCAATTGCGAAAACAAGTGGCCGATGCCGAACTGGCTCGCGCCAACGATGACTTTCGCGCGACAACGGCGCTGGTGCAAGCCGGCCGTGAAGCCCAGCTGCGCTTGGCACAAGCGCGCGCCAGCGTATCTGCCGCCGAAGCAGCGGTTCAGTCGGCCGTGGCTGACGCTACTGATGCGCTGGAGCGATTATCTGCGGTAGCTGGCGCCGATCAGCCATACACCGGCATCAGCCATCCGTTTCTCGACCACGCAATAGCACCCCGTAGCGATCAACGCTGGACGACCGACGCGTCGCCAGCGCTGGCCAGCGCGCGTGCAGAAAGCGACGCATTAACGGCGCAAGTGAGGATGGAGCAAAAACGCTGGGTTCCCGATGTGGGTGTTAGCGCAGGCATGCGGAAGTTTGGCTGGAGTAACGAGCGTGCCGCCATCATTGGCGTCAACATCAACATCCCCTTGTTTGATCGCAATCAGCATGGCGTGACAGCCGCGCGTGAGCGGGCCAGCGCCGCCGAACAGCGTGTGGAAGCGGCGCGGTTGGAAGCACAGGCAACGCACCGCGCCGCACAAGCCCGGGTGGTGGCTACAGAGCGACGCCTCCAAGCCGCCGAACAGGGCGAAACTGCCGCAGTCGACGCCTATCGATTGGGGCGAGCCGGCTATGACGCTGGCAAGACACCACTGATCGAATTACTGGCTATCCGGCGCGCATTATCCGAAGCACAGGCTCTCTCCATTGAAGCCCGCTTGGCGCGCGTGCGCGCCCTCGCTACCCTTTTCACGGCCGAAGGCCGCATCGCATTTGGAGTTACACCATGACAGAAAAACCACGTCGCGCCATTAACCTGCCGCTCGCCGCAGCCCTGGTGGCAATCGCTGCCGCCGCCGGCTTCGGCGCCGCGCAATGGACCGGGACCAAAAAGGCACCGGTTGTTGCAGCGGTGGCCTCTTCCACACCTGCTGCGGCCGTAGAGCCGGTACAGGAAGTTAATATTCCTGGTGAATACCTCAAAGCTGCCGGCATCGCGGTTGAAGCCGTTGCTGCAGGCGGTCTGCGCTCCGAGATCCTGGCGCCAGGTTCGGTTGCCGCTCAACCTAACAGCGAAGCCGTCATTGTTGCCCGCGCGGCGGGCAACATCGCACGGATCAATCGCCAGTTAGGCGATACCGTGAAGGCCGGCGAAACGCTCGCTACCGTCGAAAGTATGGAAGCAGCAGGCCTTGCTGCGGAGCGCACCGTCGCCAATGCCAAGGCTGAACTCGCTCGCAAGAACCAAGCGCGTGAAGCCTCGCTATTCGAACAGGGTGTCACGCCGCGTGCTGATCTTGAAGCGGCACAGGCGACGCTGGCCGTTGCCGAAAGCGAGGCACAACGCGCCAACGCCGTGGCTCGTGCCGCGAAGGTGGCCGCCGATGGCAGATCGGTAGCCGTCGTCAGCCCGATCGCCGGCAAGGTCACGTTTAACGCCGCCACACTGGGCAGTTTTGTGCAGCCTCAGACCGAATTATTTCGCGTCGCTGGCACAGGTCCGGTACAGATTGAAGCTGCCGTCTCATCCGCCGACATCATCCGCATCTCCAGTGGCGACCAGGCGACCGTGATAGCGTCCAATGGCATGCCAGTCGATGCCACTGTGCGCTCGGTAACATCGACGGTCAACGGTGCTACGCGCTCCGCGACCGTGATACTGACGCCGACTGCCGCCACCGCGGCGCTGGTCGTCGGCGAAGGCGTGCGGGTACGCCTGCACGTCAAGGGTCAAGGCGACGGCTTGGTGGTACCGGAGGAAGCGGTACAAAACCTTGAGGGTCGTGACGTGGTGTTCGTGCGCAGCCAGAAAGGCTTTCGCATCCAACCAGTACTGGTGGGCATACGTAGCGGCGGTGTGGCGCAGATCGTCTCCGGCGTCAAGGCCGGCGACCAGGTCGCCACTCGCAACGCCTTTCTCGTGAAGGCCGACATGATTAAGTCTGGCAAGGAAGAATAATGATTGATTCCATAATTACCAGCTCCGTTCGGTCGCGTTGGCTGGTCCTGTTCATGACCATCATCGTGGCGGTGATCGGTGCGTGGCAGCTCAATTTACTGCCAATTGATGTCACACCGGACATCACCAACAAGCAAGTGCAGATCAATACTGTCGTTCCGACACTAAGTCCGGTCGAAATCGAAAAGCGCGTGACCTATCCGATCGAGACTGCGCTTTCCGGCTTGGCCGGCGTCGAGACTGTGCGCTCGTTCTCGCGTAACGGTTTTAGCCAGGTCACCGCCATCTTCAAGGAAAATACCGATCTCTATTTCATGCGTCAGCAAGTTTCTGAACGCTTGGCGCGGGCACGGGCAGATCTGCCTGAGGAGGCCCAACCGCAGATGGGTCCGGTGTCTACCGGGCTTGGTGAAGTGTTTCACTATAGTGTGGAGTTCACCCATCCTGAAGGCAAGGGAGCACCGCGTAACGATGGCAAGGCCGGCTGGCAAAGTGATGGCAGCTTTTTGACCGATCAGGGCGAGAGCCTGTCCGACGAAGTGTCAAAACTGGCGTACCTGCGTACAGTCCAGGACTGGATCGTGCGTCCGCAATTGCGTACGACACCGGGTGTGGCCGATGTCGATTCCTTGGGTGGTTACGTCAAGGAATACGTGGTCGAACCTGATTCCGCCAAATTGGTTGCGCTAGGCATTTCGTACGCCGAACTCGCCACCGCACTCGAAGCATCCAACGTGTCGGTGGGTGCCAATTACATTCGTCGCTCCGGCGAAGCTTATCTGGTGCGCGCGGACGGCCGCGCCCGCAGTGCCGACGAGATAGCGCGCGCAGTAATTGCTACCCGTAACGGTGTACCGATTATGGTCAGTCAGGTTGCCAAGGTTACCATCGGTGGCGAGTTGCGCCGTGGCGCGGCAAGTCGCGATGGCTACGAAACGGTGATCGGTAGCGCGCTGATGCTGGTTGGTGCAAACAGCCGCACAGTCGCCAGCGCCGTCGGCGAAAAGCTGAAGGTGGTGACTAAAACGCTTCCTGCCGGCATCACTATCGTGCCAACGCTGGATCGCTCACAACTGGTGGTTGCCACCATTACCACTGTCGCGAAAAATCTGGCTGAGGGCGCGCTGCTGGTGATCGTCATTCTGTTTGCATTGTTGGGCAACTGGCGCGCAGCGATCATCGCCGCATTGGTCATCCCACTATCGCTGCTGATGAGCGCCATCGGCATGAATTCGATGGGGATCTCCGGCAACCTGATGAGCCTTGGTGCGCTCGACTTTGGTCTGATCATCGATGGCGCCGTGATCATCGTTGAAAATACCTTGCGCCGCTTGGCCCAACGCCAGCATCAAGAAGGGCGACTCCTGTTGCTGAAGGAACGTCTGGAAGAAGTGGTGGCGTCATCACGCGAAATGCTTCGTCCCACCATTTACGGCCAATTGGTGATCTTCCTGGTGTTTCTGCCTTGTCTGAGCTTCCAAGGCGTGGAAGGAAAGATGTTCTCGCCGATGGTGATCACTCTGATGCTCGCCCTGGGCTCAGCTTTCGTCCTGTCGCTGACGTTCGTGCCGGCGCTGATCGCGGTAATGATGAACGGGAAAGTGGCCGAGCATGAGGTCAAAGCTATCGTCATGACGAAAAACCGCTATGAGCCGCTGCTGCGCCGTGCTGTAGCGCGACCGCTGCCGTTTATCGGCGCCGGTGTCGCCGTACTGATACTTGCAGGTGTGGCCTTCAGCTTTGTTGGTCGCGAGTTCATGCCTACCCTCGATGAGCATAATCTGAATCTGTCTTCGGTACGTATCCCGTCGACGCCGATCGAAGCATCGGCAGCACTTGACCTGCCGATCGAGCGCGCCATTCTGTCACTTCCGGAAGTCAAAACCGTGTATTCGAAAGCTGGTACCGCCAGCTTGGCGGCCGACCCGATGCCACCGAACGCGTCGGATAACTACGTGATTCTGAAACCGAAGGAGGAATGGCCTGCAGGCATCACCACCAAAGAACAGGTCATCGAACGTATCCGCGCCAAGACTGCGCCTATCATCGGTAACAACTATGACGTCACTCAGCCGATTGAAATGCGCTTCAATGAGCTGATCGGCGGCGTGCGCAGTGATGTCGCCGTCAAGGTCTTTGGTGATGATCTGGACAAGCTCGCCCAAAATGCCAAGGAAATTGCAGCAGTGCTGCGCAAGGTGCCAGGTGCGGCCGACGTGCGAGTGGCGCAAACGGAAGGGTTTCCGACATTCGACATTTCGTTTGACCGTGCCGCTATCGCTCGATATGGCCTGACAGTCAAAGAAGTTGCCGACACTGTGGCCACTGCGCTGGCGGGCCGTTCGGCCGGTCAGATCTTTGAAGGCGACCGGCGTTTCGATATTGTCGTGCGCTTGCCGCCGGCACTGCGCGACAACCTTGATGAGCTGGGTGCTTTGCCCATCATGCTGCCAGCCACCGGTGAACAAGTGCGCCAGTCAGTGCCACTGCGTCAGCTTGTGGAATTCCGCTTTACCCAAGGCTTGAACGAAGTCAGCCGCGACAATGGCAAGCGCCGTATCTATGTCGAGGCCAATGTCGTCGGCCGCGATATGGGCAGCTATGTCGACGAAGCGCAGCAGCGCCTGCAGAAAGAGGTCAAATTGGCGCCAGGTTCATGGATTGAATGGGGTGGCCAATTCCAAAACCTGCGTGCGGCGACCGAACGTCTGATGATCATTGTGCCTATCTGCTTCGTGCTGATCTCTGTCGCGTTGTACATGGCAATCGGAAATGCGATGTTGACGGCAACCGTGCTGACGGCTGTGCCGCTGGCGTTGGCAGGAGGCGTGTTTGCATTGGTACTGCGCGGCATTCCGTTCTCGATTTCAGCAGCAGTGGGCTTCATTGCCGTATCTGGCGTGGCCGTGCTCAACGGCCTGGTGCTCATCTCTGCTGTCAATAAACGGATAGCTGATGGCATGGAAGCTTCCAAGGCGGTAATCGACGGTGCAATGGAGCGTCTGCGGCCTGTCCTGATGACCGCATTGGTGGCCTCCCTGGGCTTCGTGCCGATGGCAATTGCCACCGGCACAGGCGCCGAAGTGCAAAAACCACTTGCGACTGTGGTCATCGGGGGCCTTGTGACGGCCACCATCCTGACGCTGTTCGTACTCCCGGCTATAGCAGGTATCGTTTTGCGTCGTCGCCGTACCGTCAAGGACGATGGGGATACCAGCGGCACCGTGCCTGTACTTGTGGCTGAGCCTAAGCCGGTGTAATGCAATCGCCTGCGACGCCCGCCAATACAAGCGGACGTCGCACTCGAACAGCGAGGAATATGCATGTCGTTTTTTTGATCGTAGCACTGCGTTGGCCGCGTGGTTTACGGCCTTGCTTGCCGGAACAACTGCCGTTGAGGTCGTGACGGTCGGAGTATCGGTGACGCTGGTTGACAGCGCCGTCGCGTTGGCATAACTCATCACCAAGCGACTTCACTCGGAGCATAAGCTGGCGGCCATGTCGCCAGCTTGAATCCCTTGTTCGTGCTTAAAAGGAGCTGAATTAACATGTTAAATATATTGGCCAATCGTACATACAGGCACCTGTTCTTGGCACAAATTATTGCCTTGGTGGGCACCGGTTTGCTGACCGTAGCGTTGGGTTTGCTTGCATATAAGCTTGCTGGCACCAATGCCGGCAGCGTGTTGGGAACCGCTCTGGCGATCAAGATGCTCGCTTACGTGCTGATCGCCCCCGTGGTCGGTGCCTTTGCCAACATGCTCCCGCGCCGCGCCTTCTTGGTCGCAATGGATCTGGTACGCGCCGGCGTCGCGTTATCACTTCCGTTCGTGACACAGATATGGCAGATTTATCTGCTGATCTTTTTTCTCCAATCGGCCTCAGCCGCCTTTACCCCTACCTTCCAGGCAACGATTCCCGATGTTTTGCCAGAGGAAAGCGATTACACGCGAGCATTGTCCCTCTCGCGTATGGCCTACGATATGGAAACCCTGGTGAGCCCGATATTAGCGGCCGCTTTGCTATCGATAATCAGTTACCACTGGCTTTTTGGTGGCACGGTGATCGGTTTCATCTGCTCGGCGGCGCTGGTCGTTTCAGTGTCGCTGCCGCAATCACCAGCGGTGCCAGCGACCGGCAGCATCTATGCCAAGACCTTTCGCGGCATCGCCATTTACCTGCGCACGCCACGCCTACGTGGACTGTTGGGCCTGAACCTGGCCGCAGCGGCGGGCAGTTCCATGGTCATCGTCAATACGGTGGTGTATGTGCAAAGTAAGCTTCTCCGCCCCAGCTCCGATGTGCCATTCGCGCTGGCTGCATTTGGCTGTGGCTCGATGCTGATCGCGTTGTTCTTGCCCAAGTTACTCGATCAGCGGCCGGATCGTCCGGCCATGCTGGCAGGTGCTGCACTGATGGGCGGCGGCCTGATTGCGGGCGCTTTTGTAGCCACCATGGGCGGGGCCTACGAATGGCCCGCCCTCCTTATGACCTGGTTTGTAATCGGCGTCGGTTACTCCACCACTCTCACGCCCAGTGGCCGACTTTTACGCCGATCGGCTAGCTCCGATAGCCGGCCAGCGGTATTCGCCGCGCAATTTTCGCTCTCGCACGTATGCTGGTTGATCACGTATCCAATCGCCGGCTTCATGGGCGCCAAGTTTGGCATGCCAGCCACTTTCGTGGTGCTGGCAGCGATTACGATAGTGGGCGTGGCGGTTGCCGCGATCGCCTGGCCAGCCAACGATCCGGATGTCATTGAGCATCGCCATACCGGCCTGGCTGACCAGGAACACCTGCACCAGGGCGGGCAAAACGATACTGATACGCATGAACATGTATTTGTCATCGATGAGCATCACCGGCGCTGGCCGGACTGAGACCATGACGATGCGCCTTTTTCAAACTCCGATTGTGTTGCCACATTGCGGACCCGTCTTGCTGGAGAACGAGCATGTGGACGTCAAGGACTGCGGAGCAATGCCGTCGTATGTGAAGCCGGGTGCTACGCGTGCCGAGGGTATGCCATGACCATCAACGCTGCCGTGCCAACATTGGACAAGCCACGCGAGGTCGCCGCTTGGCTGCAGCAACGCCCGACTGCTCAGGCGTTGCGCACAGCATTTCCAGATGAATGGATAACGATGGAACAGGAACTGCAAGCGGCATTGTCACAACGTGATTCAGCCCGCCTTCACCATTTGCTCCATCCTGCCATGCCGCCTGGTGGGAACCCCAGGCATGCACGACGTGAGCTCGTGCGCGTAGCGGTACGCCAGCGTATGGCCGCGCTGACAATTGAGCACTATGGAATGGCGGCGGTCACAGGGAAAGCATCGGGCACGATGCGTTTCAACCTGTTCAACGGCTGGCTGGCACAGCGCCTGCTGTTCCGACGTGACCTCGAACGCAAAGCTGTGCCATTGCTATGGTTTCGTTTGTTGTGGCCTCTGGTCTGGCAAAAGCGCCTGCTGATGCCACTGGTAACGCGCAAGGGCATCTACTGTTTTTATTCAGATGCCTTCGTTAGGCGGGTAGCAGAAATCATCGGCGAGCGGTCTTGCCTGGAAATTGCCGCAGGCGACGGGACGTTGAGCCGTTTCTTGCGTCAGGAAGGAATCCAGGTACGGGCAACTGATAACTATAGCTGGCATGACCGGATCAGCTTTCCGGCTGACGTGGAGCGGCTTGAGGCCATTGCGGCAATACGAAAATATGCCCCCGAGGTTGTGTTGTGCTCCTGGCCGCCATCGCAAAACAATTTCGAGCGCGAAGTCTTCCAAACAGCAAGCGTACGGATCTACTTGGTGGTGGTGAGCATTCACCATTTTGCTAGTGGGAACTGGAGTGATTATGCATCCCAACAGTCATTTGCAATGGAACACAGACCGGATCTGGCGCGTCTGCTGCTGCCGCCTGAACTGGGTTGTGATGTTCTCCTGTTCCGGCGCAATGGATCAAGGGCGGAAAGTAGCCGTGGCGAGCATGATTAACCGTACTGAATCAGGCCGCTGGACATTCCTTTCGGACGAGCTGTCTTTTTCAACCGCCGGCCTTCGGTGCGAATACATAAGACATTTAAGTGGACTGAATTTATCTCTTTTGGAATTGCCATGAACCTGTGTCGTGCTACCGTCCGCCTTATTCTGGCGCTAATGATGATTTCGATGCTTGGCCTCAGTTTATGGGGAGCCAAGTCGGGTTCGCACGTCCTATTGCCGCACACGCATCAGCTGGATGCCAGCACGGATGACGCTGACGCTATTGAATCGTCCGAGCTGTCGGCAACACACTTACACAAACATAATCCAGGCGACCATACCCACGATATCCCACTATTGCCCGTTCCTTTCGGCGTCCCAAGTGTGACAGCCGACGACGGGTACCAACGGCAGACGGTGCGCTTTCCATCCGTCATTTTGCCGCTGCCCGATAAGCCGCCAAAAGCCTCCACGTCCGTCTAACCTTTTCTGGTGGCCTCAACATCCGCCATTCTTAGTAACTGGAGAATATATGTTTTTTCTGTCTCAAATCGACGGTGGGAGAACGCTTTTACGTCAGCGTCCCCTCCGTCACCTGCGGTGGGTCATCGGCACGCTGCTCTTGTACTTTCTCACGCTCTCCCTGGCCCATGCTCATGGCATCGCCCAGGGTGACAAGGGCTATATTTCCGAGATCACTGGCGTGCACTTTTTGTCCTTTATGTATCTGGGCGCCAAGCACATGTTCACTGGCTACGATCACATCCTCTTCCTGTTCGGCGTGATCTTTTTTCTGTACAAGCTCAAAGATATCGGACTGTATGTCAGCTTGTTCGCCATCGGCCATTCCAGCACGATGTTGCTCGGCGTGTTCATGGGTACGACGATCAATGGCTACCTGATTGACGCGATTATCGGTTTATCTGTGGTCTACAAGGCCCTGGACAACGTCGGCGCATTCCAGCGCTGGTTTGGGGTGCAGCCCAACACCAAGGTCGCAACACTCATCTTTGGCTTGTTCCACGGATTTGGCTTGGCCACCAAGATTCAGGAATATGAAATTTCTCCTGATGGGCTACTGGCGAACATGATCGGATTTAACGTCGGTGTAGAGATAGGTCAACTGCTCGCACTATCAGCCATTCTGATTGGTATGGGCTACTGGCGTCGTACCAGTAGTTTCCTCAAGCATGCCTATACCGCCAACACCGTGATGATGACCGCAGGCTTCATGCTGATTGGCTATCAGCTCACCGGTTATTTCACATCTTAATAAGGAATTCAAATGTACAACACAGATTTGCCAACACGGGCGGAATTGCCTAGCTCGGCCAAATTATTACGCTCCACGGCAATCGCATTGATAACCGCCGCAGCGCTGCTGGTCACGGTGGTGCTGCCATCGGAATACGGCATTGATCCAACCGGCATTGGGAAGGCACTCGGCTTGAAAGCGATGGGCGAGATCAAAACACAACTCGCCACCGAAGCTGCCGCTGATGCGCAAGCTGACGCCTTGGCAGCCGCGCGCCAAGCGCTTACGCCGGCGCCAGTCACTGCTGCAATTAATGCACCAGCCGTTGCACAGCCTGCACCTGTCCAAGATGATGCGGCCAAAGCCGGTATTACACAGGAGATCACGATAGTACTTCCTCCAGGTGCGGGCAAAGAAGTCAAGATGGACATGCTCAAAGGCCAGGAAGTAAGTTATGCCTGGCAAACCGATGGCGGTGTAGTGAACCACGACACGCACGGCGAGCCGGTCAGTGGGCCAGCCAATGCATTTCACAGTTATTTGAAGGAAGCGAATGTCGCTGGCAATCGCGGCCAGTTGACGGCCGAATTCGATGGCTCCCACGGCTGGTATTGGCGTAATCGCGGCGAAAGCAGCATTCGCATTTCATTGACCGTCAGCGGTCAATTCAAAAATCTGAAGCAAAAATCCTGATTCCCACCCCGCTTGATCACTTGAAGGAAATTGTAATGAAAAAATTTATGCAAAAACTCGCTGTCGCCGCTCTGTCCCTGTCAGTACTCAGCGCCTGCCAAGGTGAGGAAAAACATGGCCATGATCATGATGCGCCAACGTCTGCAAAAACCGCAGTGGCAGCACCAACATCAATGGCGATAGCCGCGCCGAACGTCAACACAGGCATCCGTAGCGATGAAGTGAAGGTGACGCTCGCTTCAAATCAGGGCACCGAAGTTAAAATGCTCATGGCCAAGGGTGCCAGGGTCGAGTACTCATGGACCACAGATGGCGGACTGGTCAATCATGATACGCATGGTGAATCGACCATCGTCGGGACAAAAGGCTCGCATCGCTACTCAAAGGGTGTGCAGGTTGGCTCCGACAAAGGTGAATTGATCGCTGCCTTTGATGGAGAGCATGGCTGGTTCTGGCGAAATCGCGGCGATAAGGCCGTGACCATCACAGTCAAAGTGAGCGGTCAGTACCAAGATATCAAACAGAAGAAGTAGTAGTATTTTCATGTTTTAGTAACCTCCGTCGGTGGCGTTTCATGTAGAAGCGCCACCGACTAAGGCCATTGACTGGCACATTTTCAACTTTGTCATTTCCCCATCGTCAATCGAAGTAATTGTGCATACACCCCAGCGCCCGTAAGTCCCTGAATTTACGCCAATCCCGTTTTTGATGGGTACACTTTTACTTCGCATGTGTTCGAAGTAAAGTTGCGACATCCTTGAAATGCGCGGCAAAAGTGCTAAATTGTATAAAAACCAGCGGAGATCCGCATGGCGCCTGGCAATTCACACTCACGCTTCACTCATCCGATCGATAGCGAGCGGCCCAAAGGCGCGTCGCGCTTTGAGTTTTTCGCCCCCAAGCTCAAGCGCCGAGTGACGCTCTTCGACCCGTTCCATGTTCGGCTTTGGGCGCTCCTCGAAAGTAATCCCCGGGTGTTTCGTTATTGCGAGCGCCCAGCGTACTGGCGTCATGACAACAGTCGGCAACTGCTCGATTTTTGGGTGAGGGCTGGGCGACGCGAAATGTGCTGGATCGTTACGCCCACGCCACAACCGGCCCGGGCTGGGGTCCTGAGTCCCGACGACGATATCGGTGTGCGATATGTGCATGTCCAAAATCTAGCCGCCCACAGCATCTGGATCGAGAACTGGATGCGCATCCTGCCCTACCTTGCGTCGAATGAGCGCTTTGTCAGCGAAAGGTTGTTGCTCGATGTCGAGCGGGCGACATCGACCGCGCCAACGCTGGGGCAACTCGAACGCGACTTTCAGCCATATGACACCGTGCTTGTCCGCACCGCGGTATTCCTGTTACTGCACAGAGGGCGCATCAAGGCGAAGTCATTGCGTGATCGGCCGTTGGGGCCGGCGATCGAATTGCTGAAGGAATCGATATGACTGGCCGTCGCAGCGCCGCTGTGACGGATCGCGCCGACCCGACATTGTGGCCGACCGTGGCTTGGCCAACCCTCTCTGGAGATCAACAAAAAATATTTCGCGCCCGTGAAGAAGCGGTTCGGCTGTATTGTCAGCGCGCCTCCCTGCGTGCCATCGAGGCCGCCACCGGCGTGCCGTTCAGCTCCGTGCGCCGGCTCTACGAACGCTGCCTACAGACCCATGCCGACGGACGTCTGCAGGGCTTGCGCGCACTCGTTCCCTACGAACACGTCAAGTCCTACCGGCGCTCGGCAACGAGCGTCCGATCCGGTCCTGCTGGCAAGGCTGGCGCATTCCAGCAATTGCTGGAACGTCACCCTGAGCTGGAAGTCCTGATCGTCCATGAGCTGCAAGCACACCACGTCGTTTTAAGAGACGGGCCAAACGGCCTTGTTGTCAGCGGGCTGAGCGCACTGCATAAGCGCTTTCGCCTGCTTTGTCTTGAGCTGGGCCTGACGCAACGGGACTATCCCCTGGTTCAGCACGAGCAAGGGATCCGCAGCTTGGCCGCGGCGGTCAAGTCCATCGCCACGCGCTCTTTTGAACTGGCAGCGCGCGCCGCGCTCGCGCAAAAACGCTCCGGCGGTGTACGTCCGAACGCCGAAGGCCTGCCATTGGTCGCGACCATCCCGTTCGATGCCGTTGAATTCGACGGACACCGGGTCGACGTGCGGCTGCGCATCGTCTTTGAACGCGTCGCCGGCGTCGAGGAATCGTTCGAAATCGATCGCGTCTGGCTGCTCAGTATCATCGACATTTGCAGTCGGGCGATCTTGGGTTACCACATCGTGCTCGAACCGGAATATAGTCGCTTCGACGTACTCAAGACGGTCGAGCGGGCTCTTGTCCCGTGGCGCCCTCCTGCCCTGACTATTCCCGGCCTGCGCTTTGCCTCTGGCGCCGGCATGCCTTCCGAGCGCTTCCCGGAACTTGGCTATGCGCTCTGGAACTTGTTCCGCTTCGACAATGCGAAAGCCAATCTCGCCGAGGACACCTTGCGCGTACTGACCGATATTGTCGGCTGTGGCGTCCATGCCGGTCCTGCTTACCGCCCCAACGAGCGCCCCCATATTGAACGTTTTTTCGGCATGTTGGCATCAGTCCTTGCGCACCGCTTGCCCGGCACCACGGGCACCGGCCCTGCCGATCCCCGTCGTCACCTTGCGGAACTGACCGGCACAGCGCCGGCCGTGGTCCGGCTCGACGAATTGATGGAACTGACCGCGGTGGCGATCGCCAACTACAACGCCGCTTCGCACACTAGCCTGGGCGGCCGTTCGCCTCTGGAAATGCTGGGCTATTATTTGCGCGAAAAACAGAGTGCGCTGCGCTGGCTGGCCGAGCCCATGCGCCGCAACCTGTGTCTGCTCCAGCACGAACACGAAGGACACGTGCGTGGCAGCATCGTCAAGGGTGTGCGGCCCTATATTCATTTCTTCGGCGCGCGCTACACGAGCCATGCTCTGGCCGGGCGGGCGGACCTGATTGGCAAGCCGGTGCTGCTCTATTTTGACACCGAGGACGTGCGCGCATTGCGCGTATTCGACGCAGCCGGACGTGAGCTATGCGTGGTGGAGGTCCAAGGGGCTTGGCGCTATACGGCCCATACCCTGCGTATGCGCAAGGAAATCCTTTCCCTCGTGCGGGCGCGCAAGCTTCACATTGCGTACAATGACGATCCGGTCCAGTGCTATCTCGATTATCTGCGCCATGGCGCAGCCAGGCTGCGCCGCTCAGCCAGTAAAGTGGAGATAGCGCGTAGGGCAATTGATGCTGCCGCGCCGGTGCCGAAGGCGCCACCCGGTCCGGCCGACAACAAGGCGCAATTCGACTGTGCCACAGCGCCCGTCGCGGCCCCTTCCGAGGAAGCCCAAAAAGCCAAAATCCCGGTCAAGGGCAAGCGGCTCGTCATCGGCTCCGGTCAAGTGTTTTCGCGCTAGTCATGGCCAAGGAAAAATCACCAACGGCGAGCGATGGCAGGACGCTCACGCGACCGGTCGCAATTGACCACCATCCCTTGAACAATCGCACCTACCGCGTCGCCACGACGGCCATTGAGGATTGCTGGCTGCTGGTGTCCAGGTGTCTGCAATACCGCATCCCCGGGGCGCTGATCTATGGTGAAAGCCGACTGGGCAAGACCTATGCTATCGAATACCTGCGCATGCTGATCCACCGCGAGCGGCCGGAAATCCCGACCTTCCACGTCCAGTCCGAGCACAAGGCCAGCCGCAGCGAGGGTGCATTTTTCACTCGGCTGCTACGGTCGGTGCGACATCCAACGCCAGACATTGGTCGCAATGCCGGGAAGCGAAGGGCTTTGCACGAGCGGCTGCGCGATCTGGCGGAAGCCCAGGGCAGTACATCGGTCATATTTTTCTGCGACGAGGCGCAGCGTTATTGTCTGCATGAATATGAGTGGCTGCGCGACGTCCATGACGAACTCGCCCAATGCGGCGTGCGCTTGACGACCTTTCTGTTTGGTCAGGAACGGCTCTGCGAGCAACGGGCGCGCTTTCAGGAAACCGGCGACACGCATATCGTCAAGCGTTTCATGGTGGAGACCTTGCGGTTTCGGGGTATCCGCAGCGCGGTCGACGCCGCGACTTGCCTCAGGAGCTACGACGAGCACGCGTACCCGGTCAGCAGCGATTGGAGTTTCACGCGTTATTACTATCCCTTCGCTTTCGGGACCGGCATGCGGCTGGAGATGAGTGCCGACTTCCTGTGGGATGCCTTTGCCCAGGCCCACCAGCACGCCGGACTGGCCGGCACAGTCGAAATCCCGATGGAGTATTTTTCGCGCGCGGTCGAGGCCATTCTGCTCGATGGCCTGCTGCAAGATGCGCTCGACTTTCAATTGAACGAGCGCCACTGGAGCACGGTCGTGCAGCACTGTGGCTATGTGGCCTCCGAACAGGCTGTCGAGCGCAATGCGCGTGGACTGGGACGTTGAGTGTGACCCAGATGCGCCTGCCCGTGCTCATCGTTCCTCCCGGCGGCGTCAAGGTGCTGGCCTTGCCGAAGTTGGCCCCACATCTTTTTGCGCCGTATGAATCGGGCTGGGCGTGGGCTGCCAAACTCGCCGCTGCAAACGCGTTATCGTCCTGCGAAGTTGCGGCGTTGCTGGGCATTTCGGCGAGCAATCTATCTCCCCTGTTGCCCGATCACTTGCCTCGCGTCGCGCAGGTGCTGGGCAGGACATTGGGTTTTCCGGCCAGTCGGATCCAGGATGCCTTTCTCGAGGGCGGCTTGAGCAGTCTGCGCCCCCTGATGCACGACAGGCTTCGGTTTTGTCCCACGTGCGCGCGTCAGGGCCAGCATTTCATCATCCATCAGTTGCGGCCGTTTTCCCGTTGTCCGCTGCACGGTTTGCTGTTGCGCGATGGTTGTCACCGGTGCGGGAAGCCTATGGCCTACGGGCTGGGAAGTTCCCGGGTCTTTGGGCCAATCAATTGCCCGACCTGCCGGGCACCGCAGCTGCCGTTATCGGCCGGCGGTCAACCCGAGGCCTGTGTGATGTCGGCGCGTAGTGAAGACGTGATCGTGCGCTGGCTGCTCTTCTTGCGGCGACGCGTCACGCTGCCGGTTTTGTTCGAGATGGATGGCGGAATCGACGCGGGTCGATGCGCGGGGGCTCTGCGCGCAGACTGTATCGAGGTGCGCATTCCACCCAGGTCGATACGCTATCGGCTCGCCCCGGCGGTGCAAGCTCGCTGGTGCGCCGACATGCAGCACAAGTGCCTCGAGATATGCTATTGGCGGCAGGCGAATCAGCTCTGGCGGCATTGCGATGGCCATTCGCGGCAGTGGTACCGGAACGTGATCCGAGGGCGGCCCTTCGCCGCGGCACCAGGCCCGCATGTGCTCGCCTTCCTTTATTGGCGCATGACGTGGCAGGGATGCACCAACCCCTACCTGCTCCGGCGTGCCCATGGCTTGCCTCTTTACGGGATTGCCGAGTGGGAGGCGAATCAGTGTGCGCGCGACGATGACGAGATCGATGTCACGATGCTGGCGTTCGAGGATGCCGTGACCGCATCGTGGGCGGACTGGCTCGACTGCATCTATCTGCTCGGCGCGAAGGAATTGGGGCGGCATCCTTGGCGACTTCGTGCCGCGCCAGGCACCTTTGCGTCATTTCCGACAGTCAAGTAGATGCGCGGCATCGATCTTTTTGCACAATCACTTCGCAAATCGACATAACCGATTGTTTTTAAACGAATCGGTCTAAGACATTCGACATCGCGCCAATTTGTATACACTTTTTACTTCGTTTTTTTCGTACTTTTACTTCGGTTGATGGTAGATCAGCACGGCCTGGAGCTCATTGTGTATCTCGCTTTGTGGTAATGACATATGGCTCGCCTACTTGCTTGAGTTTTCTCAGACACTCGTTTAGTTTATTTATATCTAGCGCGCCTCGAAGCGCGCTCGATCCAATTGGCAAGAAGGCCGGGCGAGCAGCGCCGCCCGGCCAACCACCATTAGTATGCCAAGACTTCTTCCCGCGTTTTCTCAGGGGCCTCTGTGTCGTCATCCTTGCGGTGCATCATCCGGTACAGCAAAGGCAATACTAGCAACGTCAGCGCCGTCGAAGAAAGAATGCCGCCAATGACCACTGTCGCCAAGGGACGCTGCACTTCGGCGCCCGTACCGGTTGCCAAGGCCATCGGAACGAAACCGAGCGAAGCTACAAGCGCGGTCATCAGTACTGGACGAAGGCGGGTTAAGGCGCCGAAGATGATGGCTTTATCTAAATCCATACCTTCCTCGCGTAGCGTCCGGATATATGAAATCATCACCAAACCATTCAGGACGGCGACCCCAGATAATGCGATGAAGCCAACGGCGGCCGATATCGACATCGGGATGCCCCGCATCGACAATGCGATAATCCCGCCAGTGAGCGCAAATGGAATGCCGGTAAAGACCAGTAATCCATCCTTGACGTTGTTGAACATCACAAACAGCAGTGTGAAGACAAGGAACAGCGCCAGGGGAACCACCACTTTCAAGCGTTGGGTTGCTGATTGGAGCTGCTCGAAGGTGCCTCCCCAGCTCATCCAGTATCCTGATGGAATCTTGATGCCTTTGGCGATGGCTTGCTCCGCGTCGGGGACGAAACTACCGATGTCGCGACCGCGGACGTTCGCGCTTACGACAATGCGGCGCTTACCGTTTTCGCGGCTTATCTGATTGGGGCCAGGCGAAAACTGCAAGGTGGCCACTTCGCTCAATGGAATGAAGGCAGTGGCCGCACCGGATTGCGCCGGCAACGAAATAGGCAGCCGTCTCAACGCGTCGAGGTCGCTGCGCAGCGATTCGGGCAGGCGCACTAAAATATCGAAACGTCGATCGCCTTCGAACATAATGCCCGCTTCCCGGCCACCGGTGGCGATCGCCAGCGCTTCCTGCACATCGCCAATGTTCAGGCCATAACGAGAAGTCTTTTCCCGATCGATGTTGACGGTCAGCATAGGCAGGCCACCGGTCTGCTCCACCTTGACCTCTGTTGCGCCTGGTACGCGCTGTAGCACTTCGGCGATCTTCTTGCCCGTATCGGCGAGCACGTTCATGTCGTCGCCATAGACCTTCACAGCGACATCACTACGCACGCCGGAGATCAATTCGTTGAAGCGCAGCTGGATCGGTTGCGAGAATTCATATGCGTTGCCCGCATATTTTTCAGTCTCTTCCTGAATCGCTTCGATCAGCTCAGGGCGGGTTTTCTTCGGCGCCGGCCAGGTCGACTCCGGTTTAAGCATAATGTATCCGTCGGAGATATTCGGCGGCATCGGATCAGATGCAATCTCTGCCGTACCAGTGCGGGCGAAGATGCGATCGATTTCGGGGAACTTTGCCTTCAGGCCGGCCTCCAGCTTTTTCTGCATATCTAGCGACTGGGTAAGGCTAGTGCCAGGAATGCGCAGCGCCTGCATGGCGATATCCCCTTCGTTTAAGCTCGGGACGAACTCACTGCCCATTCGCGCGGCCAACAGCCCTGAGAGTATGATCAGTACGATGGCACTCGATACCACCAGGGCGCCGTTGCGCATGACTTTTTCCAGCAATGGCTCGTAAGCGTTCTTGGCCATCGTCATGAGGCGATTCTCTTTTTCAGAAACCCGCTTGCCGATGAACAGCGCCACTGCCGCAGGGATAAAGGTCATCGACAATATCATCGCGCCAACCAGGGCGGCCACCACGGCAAACGCCATCGGATGGAACATCTTGCCTTCCACGCCGGCGAGCGCGAAGATTGGCAGGTACACCACCATGATGATCAATTGACCGAACAGCAGCGGGCGACGGGCCTCCTTCGCGGCTGCAAATACTTCATGAAAGCGTTCGTTCAGTGTCAGTTCCCGTTTGTGATGTTCCTGCGCATGGGCGAGGCGTCGGACGCAGTTCTCGACAATGACAACGGCACCATCGATGATGATGCCGAAGTCCAGCGCGCCCAGACTCATCAGGTTGGCGCTCACTTTATAAGTGACCATTCCGGTGAACGTGAAGAGCATCGCCAGCGGAATGACCATCGCAGTAATAATCGCGGCGCGGATATTACCGAGGAAGAGAAACAGAATCACGACGACCAGGATGGCGCCTTCGATCAAGTTCTTCTTGACGGTATTGATGGCCTTGTCGACCAGCACGGTGCGGTCATACACCGGAATGGCTTTGACACCGGCCGGCAATGAGCGATTGACGTCGACCATTTTCTTTGCGACGGCCTGGGAAACGACCCGGCTGTTTTCGCCAATCAGCATGAACACCGTTCCGAGCACGACTTCCCGCCCATTTTCCGTTGCAGCTCCGGTTCTCAGCTCGCGGCCGATAGCAACGTCAGCGACATCGCGCACACGGATAGGCACGCCTTGTACATTGTTGAGAATAGTGTTCCGAATATCATCGAGTGAACGCACCTGACCAGGGGCGCGGATGAGAAACTGCTCCCCACTGCGCTCGATGTAGCCGGCGCCCACATTGTTATTGTTGCGGTCGATGGCCGCGACCACGTCCTTGAGCGTGAGACCGTACGAACTGAGTTTCACTGGGTCTGGCGTAATGTGGTATTCCTTGGCGTAGCCGCCGATCGAGTTGATTTCCGTAACGCCCTCAACCTGGCGCAGCTGCGGCTTAATGATCCAGTCTTGAATTTCCCGCAGGTCCGTTGGCGTGTAGAGCGTTCCGTCGGGCTTTTTTGCGTTGGGTTCGCTCTCCACGGTCCACAGGTAGATCTCTCCAAGGCCAGTGGAAATCGGTCCCATCATTGGCACAACACCCTGCGGCAGGCTTTCCTTCGCCTCCTGGATTCGTTGATTGACCAGTTGGCGCGCGAAATAAATGTCGGTGCCGTCTTTGAAAATCACAGTCACTTGGGACAGGCCGTACCGCGATATTGATCTGGTCTGCTCCAGTTGGGGCAGGCCTGCCATGACCGTCTCAATCGGGAAAGTCACGCGCTGCTCCACTTCAAGCGGAGAGTAGCCAGACGCTGAGGTGTTGATTTGCACCTGCACGTTGGTGATGTCCGGGACGGCGTCAATCGGCAGCCGTTGATAATTATAGATACCGATGGCCGCCATGGCGATGACCGCTAGCATGACAAGCCATCGGTGCGCGATGGCAAAGCGAATTATTCGTTCAAACATGGTGGGTTCCTCGGTCAGTGTTCGTGTTCAGCACTATCTTTGCCTTGCTCCGCCTTCACAACGAAACTACCCGTTGTGGCATAAGCAGTGCCCGCTGACAGCCCTTCAACAACTTCAACCAGACGGCCGTCACTCGTTCCGGTCGTGACCGCCTGAACCTTAAAGCCCTTATCCACTTTGACAAACACCACCGTCTTGCCGTCAATGGTCTGGATTGCGTCGCTTTGAACCGCCACCGGCACACTTTTTTCGCCTCGAATCATCTCAACGTTAACGAACAGACCTGGTCTCCATGCCAGTTTGGGGTTTGCGATCACGACGCGGGCCTTCGCAGTGCGGGTTTGTTCGCCGAGCAGATTGCCGACATAGCTCACTTTGCCCTGAGCGGATGACGTCGTCGCAGTGGACTTGATAGTGACGGACTCGCCAACGCGTACATTTTCCAGATCCTTGGGCGTCACAACCACTTCAACCCATACGGTCGAAAGATCCGAGAGCAGGAATACGTTGGCGTCCTCTTTGACAGCTTCACCTTGGGCGATATGCTTTTCGACGACAACACCATCAAACGGCGCCCGCAGGACGTAGCGGTTCAAGGCGCCGGCGCTATCCCCGGCACCAAGGGCCGACAGTTTGGACTGAGCCGATTGAGCCTGGATCTCTGCTTCACGCAGCGCTTGCTGGGCCTGCAGGTAATCCTGTTCCGCCGAGATCTTGTCTTCCCAGAGTTTTTTCTCTCGTTGATAAGTCACCTGAGCCAGGCCCAGGCGCTTTTGTGCGGCAAGCGAGGAGCTACGCAGATCAGCCAGTTCAGAGCTAGAGATTACGGCCAGAACTTGTCCTTTTTTGACGGTCTGTCCGAGTTCAGCCGCCACGGATTCCGCAACGCCCGGAAGGCGCGGCACAATGTGGGCAGTGCGGTCATCGTTGAACCGGACCTCGCCCGGCAATTGAATGACGTTGCCGACAGTGGCCGGCGACGCGTTGGCAACGGCGATGCCGGCGGTTTGAATTTGCGGGGCGTTCATCAACACCAGTCCCTGCTCTCCGGCGTGCTCCTCGGCTTTGCCTTCCTTGTCCTTTGCACCTTCTTCAGCGTGCGCGGCTTCGGCCGGGGCGCCACCGGCGTCCTTTTTCCAGAGAACGATCGCCGCTGCCAGCACCATGCCAATCAGGCCAACGACCAGAATGGATTTTTGCGATTTTTTATCGATGTTGATCTTCATTTTGTATTCCTGAGAGTCGGTGAGATGCCGTTGCCGTTTTCAACGGCAACGTAACGCTGAAGGTCGGCGATGGAACGATAGCGGTCGGAGAGCGCGCGCAGGTACTGAGCACGGTTCTGAAAAAGCGTGCGCTGTGCATCGAGCACGTCGAGAAAGCCAAACTTCCCCAGCTCGAAGCCGGTCACCGCAGCTTCAAACGCGCTTTGTGCTGAAGGGAGTATTTCATTTCGCATGCTGCCGATCTGTTCCTGCGCCACCTGAGCACGCTGGTACGCGTCCATCAACGCTTGCGTCAAGCGCAAATGCTCCACTTCGGCTTGGGCCTTTGCCTTGTCTACGCGCCGCAGCGCGGAGAGCATGTTGCCCTGATTGCGGTTAAACAGCGGTAACGGAACGGAAAGCCCAACGACGGTTTGCGAGCGGTTCAGTTCATTGTCTTTTTTATTGCCGAAGGTCACAGTGAGATCGGGTATGCGGGTCGCCCGTTCCAGCTTGACTTGCGCCTCTTCGCGGACGATTTGCATGCGTGCCCGCTGCATTTGCGGCGACTTCTCCAGGCGGGCCTGTAGTTCCTCCATGCTGGGGATGGCGGTTAAATCCATGTCAGGCATGACCAGTGATTGTTCCAGAAGCTGGGTACTTCCCCAAAGGGCCGCCAAGCGGCGTTTGGCCATCGACGCCTCGACAGTCGCTTGCGACAGTTCGAGACGTACACCGGCTTCGGCGACGCTCGACCTGGTTTGCTCCAGCGGCGATATCTTGCCGGCAGCAACACGCCGTCCAGCTGCGCCCGTCGCCTTGCGGGCGAGATCTAGGGATGCCTGCGCGAGACTTACATGTTCTTGCGCCGTAAGGGCTTCCAGATAGGCTGCGGTGACGTCTGCGCGTAATTCCGCGCGACCGACCTCCACATCGCCTGCCGCGAGCTCCCGGTCCTGATCGGCGAGGTTGACGCGGGCGCCACGCTTTCCGCCAAGTTCGAGGGCTTGACTCACCTGCATCGTTTGCGTGCGCGTACTCTTTTGCATGCCCTCATGAAGGATTGAGAACTCCGGATTGGGCATCAAGCCCGCTTGCCCTCGGTTGCCCTCGGCGATGGCAACGTTTTGAGCGATCGAACGCAACTCAGGGCTGGTCGACAAGGCCAACTCGATAGCCTGCTCAAGCGTTATAGCGAGGCCGGCAGAATCGGCCACGCGCGGCTGTTCACCCGTCGTATATAGCGCTGCTGTTTGCCCAACTGCATGGGCGTTCAAGGGCATAAAGTGCGTCAATAGCACAGCCGCCCCGATGACAATTTGTCTGGATTGCATAGATAACTCCGAAAATAGGAAACGAAGAATATCCAGCGGCATAACGGTCCGGCGCCCGCAACGGGGCGTCGAACAGCTTACGAAACACTTATGTGAATAAAGTGGCCGCCGGAATTAAACGGCGGTGGACCACTGAGGGCGTTCAGGCGGGATGGTGTAAGACGAGGAGAGGCTTTTGATCGACTCCATCGGCGCGATGCCGGTCAACTGAGGGTGAGTCGTTGTCGCGTCTAGGCTGTCGAGCGACAATACCCCGTGCGAGCAATACGAGCAATGCGAGTGAGGCGAGCCTTTTTTAGCCAGTGATGGCTTGTCTTTCAAGACGGAAGCGACATCGTCGGAACCGGCGGAGTGTGGGTGGTGACCCAAATGGTTTGCCGCGCGACCAGTCTCGTGCATACAATAGGCCGAAACCGCGCTCCAGCTAAACTGGAGCGCGACGATCATCAGCATCATGTAAATAGTTCGGCGGGCCATGCGCGGCAGTATATCACGGCACACGTTTTTTTGATTCGTGCGCGCAGATATTCTCGGCGGATGCTCCATCGCTAGAGCGTTTCCTGAATCATCTATAGCTCGGCGCGTGCAGAACCACTGGCTCTATGCCGTTTCCAGTGGAAATTGACATCGGGTACCATGTCGGGTAACGCCATTTCATAGGTTCCAGAATCC
>NZ_JBXANP010000036.1:0-20086 GCF_058801745.1 Rugamonas sp. GW822-FHT03B10
GGCGACCGCATTGCCAGCCCGGAAGTCATGCTCAGTTCGGCGGTCGGCTACTTCCCACACTTAGCGAGGACATAGCCTTTTTTTTTGCGCCGCCGCCTCGGCGGCCCTTGTCGCATGCGCATGTCGATGGGCGAAAAAATGCCGCGAACGCGGCGGTCTTCTGCGGTACAATCATTTGGAACGGTCGTGCTTTTTTATCGCCCATCTTAGGAGACAGCATGGATTTGAACTATACGGCCGGGGATCTGGCGTTCCGCGACACGGTACGCGCCTTCCTCGCAGCGAACCTGCCCAGCGATCTGCAGCAGAAGGTGCGCCAGCACCTGCGCCTGCAAAAGGATGATTACGTGCGCTGGCACCGCATCGTCGCCAAGCAGGGCTGGGCCGCGCCCGCGTGGCCGGTGGAGTACGGCGGCACGGGCTGGAACGCGACCCAGCGCCACATCTGGGAAGAGGAGTGCGCGCGCGCCGGCACCCCGCCCATCCTGCCGTTCGGCATCAACATGGTGGCGCCGGTCATCATGGCCTTCGGCAACGCGGAGCAGAAGGCGTATTACCTGCCGCGCATCTTGTCGTGCGAGGACTGGTGGTGCCAGGGCTACTCGGAACCGGGTTCCGGCTCCGACCTGGCGTCATTGAAGACGACGGCCGAGCGCGTGGGTGACCATTACATCGTCAACGGCCAGAAGACCTGGACCACGCTGGGCCAGCACGCCGACATGATCTTCTGCCTGGTGCGCACCGACCCCAACGTGCGCAAGCAGGAGGGCATCTCCTTCCTGCTGATCGACATGAAGACGCCCGGCATCACGGTGCGCCCCATCATCATGCTGGATGAGGACCACGAAGTGAACGAGGTGTTCTTCGACAACGTCAAGGTGCCGGTGGCCAACCTGATCGGCAAGGAGAACAAGGGCTGGACCTACGCCAAATACCTGCTCGGCCATGAGCGCACCGGCATCGCTGCCGTGGGCCGCTCCAAGCGCGAGCTGCTGTTCCTGAAGAAGCTCGCCACCGAACACCTCAAGCACGGCAAGCCACTGCTGCACGATCCGCTGTTCGCGGCCAAGGTGGCCAGCCTGGAGATCGAGCTGATGGCGCTGGAGACGACGGTGCTGCGCGTGATCTCGCAGGAGGCGCACGCGCCGGGACCGGAGGCGTCCATGCTCAAGGTGCGCGGCTCGGAGATCCAGCAACTGCTGACGGAACTGATGGTCGAGGCGCTGGGCCCCGACGCGCTGCCGTTCGACACGGCCTACCTGGAGGGTAAGACCGAGCACAGCCTGACGGGCGACGACGCGGCCGCGCCGCTGGCCGGCTACTACTTCAATTTCCGCAAGACGTCGATCTACGGCGGCTCGAACGAGATTCAGAAAAACATCATCACCCAGATGATCCTGGGACTGTGAGGGGATGGCGATGGATTTTACTTTCAAAGAAGAACAGCAGCAGTTCGCCGATGCGCTGCGCCGTTGGGTCGACAAGGATTACGGCTTCGACGTGCGCCACCGGATCATCCATTCGCCGGCCGGCGTGTCCGACGCGGCCTGGGCCACGCTGACGGAACTGGGCATGCTGGCGCTGCCGGTGCCGGAGGCGCAGGGCGGCTTCGACGGCAGCGCCGTCGATCTGCTGCTGGTGATGCAGGAACTGGGACGCGGCCTGGTGGTGGAGCCGTATTTCGCCACCGTGCTGGGCGCGCACTTCCTCAAGCTGGCCGGCGGCCACGAAGCGCTGCTGGAACAGGTGGCCGGCGGCGCGCTGAAACTGGCGTGCGCGCTCGGTGAACAGGGCGCACGCCACGACTTGCACGACATCGCCACCACGGCCCGCGCGGCCGGCGACGGCTATGTCATCGACGGCAGCAAGACGGTGGTGATCCACGGCGGCCAGGCCGGCGCCTTCATCGTCTCGGCCCGCAGCGCCGGCGCGCAGCGCGACACGGACGGCATCTCGCTGTTCGTGGTGGCGGCCGACGCGCCCGGCGTCGGCGTGCGCGACTACCGCACCATCGACGGCCAGCGCGCCGCCACCGTCACCCTGCGCGACGTGGCCGTCCCGGCGTCGGCCCTGCTGGGCCGGGCCGGCGCCGGCTGGGACATCCTCGACGCGGCGGCCGACTACGGCGCCACGCTGTTGTGCGCGGAAGCGGTGGGCGCGATGGACGCCATCTTCGCCGCCACGCTCGACTATCTGAAGACGCGCTCGCAGTTCGGCGCCCCGATCGGCAAGTTCCAGGCCCTGCAGCACCGCATGGCCGACATGTTCATCCACGTCGAGCAGGCCCGTTCCATGGCCATGCTGGCGGCGGCCAAGGTCGGCTCCGACGACGTCGAGGAGCGGCGCCGCACGGTGTCGGCCGCCAAGGTCCGCATCGGCCAGGCCGCCAGGTTCGTCGGCCAGCAGGCCGTGCAACTGCATGGCGGCATGGGGGTGACGGATGAACTGCCGGCCGCCCACCACTTCAAGCGCCTGACCATGATCGATCTGACGCTGGGCGACGCCGACCACCACCTGGAGCGCTTCATCGCCCAGCCCGGTTTCCGGCAGCACGCCTGAGGGGGCCGCGATGGACGCCCTGCAGTGGTCGCTGGTCTGCACGGTGGACGGCATGGGCATGTACGGGCGCCGGCCCGCGGCGGCTTGGGATCAGACGATACCGAGGGCCGGCCGCTCGCCGTTGCCGGCCACGCAGTAGCGGTTGCGGCCGTGCTGCTTGGCGCGGTATAGCTGTTCGTCGGCGCTGCGGATCAACAGGTCGGTACCGGCCGACTCGCCCGGCTGTATCGCCGCCACCCCCATGCTGACCGACACCACCGAACTGGTGGGCGAGGCGTTGTGGGGCAGGGCCAGCGCGTCCACCTCGTCGAGGATGCGGCGCGCCACGGCCGTGGCGCCGGCCAGCCCCTCCTGCGGCAGCAGCAGGATGAATTCCTCGCCGCCGTAGCGCGCCAGCAAATCCTGCGGGCGCGCCGCGCAGCGTTTCATGGCCGCCGCCACCTTTTGCAGGCACAGGTCGCCGGCCTGGTGGCCGTATTCGTCGTTGTAGCGCTTGAAGTGGTCGATGTCGATCATGATGGCCGCCAGCGGCATGCCGCTGCGCGCGCAACGCCGCCATTCCAGTTCCAGCGTGTCGTTGAAGTGGCGCCGGTTGGCCACGCCGGTCAGGGCGTCGGTCAGGGTCAGTTCGCGCATGGCGTCGGCCTGGCGCTTGACGGTGAGCTGGGTGCGCACGCGCGCCCGCACCACGGCCACGTTGAACGGCTTGCTGATGAAGTCCACGGCGCCCGCCTCCAGCGCGCGCGTCTCGTCCTCCGGCCGGCTCAGGGCCGTCACGAACATGATGGGGATGTCCTGCACCTCGGGCGTGGCGCGCAGCGCGGCGCACACGGCGTAACCGTCCATGCCCGGCATCACGGCGTCGAGCAGGATCAGGTCCGGCAGCTGCTGGCGCGCGATCTCGATCGCCGTCGGGCCGTCGAGGGCGAACAGCACGTCCTGCTCGTCGCGCAGCGCCTGGTACAGCACCTGCACGTTCTCCATGGCGTCGTCGACGATCAGGATGCGGCCGTTGACGGCGAGGTCGGTCCAGCTCATGCGATATCCTTTTGTTGCAGCAACTGATGGACCAGTTGGCCTGCGGCGCGGAACTGCAGGGTTTCCACGGCCTCGGCCAGGGCCGCCGTGACCGCGCCGTCCACCGCCTCGAGGTGCGGGCGCAGCGACTGGAACAAGGCCAGGGCTTTCAAATTGTTATTTTGTAGTAAATCTTGCAGTTGCGCCAGTGTCGCCAACAGCGTCGTGGCGCTGGCGTCGCCGTACGCCGGCGTGGCGCCGCCCTCGGGTGAGGCCGGCAGCCGGCGCGCGCTGGCCGCCACCGTCGCCAGCGCCGCCTGCAACGCCGCCAGCAGGGCATCGAGTTGTTCGGGATGGCCATCCTGCAGCGCCGCCTCGACCTGGACCGTGCGCCGCGCCACCTCGCTGGCGCCCAGGTTGGCGGCCACCCCGCGCAGCCGGTGCAGGGCCTGGCCCGCCTGCTGGCGCTGGCCGGCCGCCAGCGACTGCCGCACTTCGGCCACCGAATCGCCCTGCGACTGCACGAAGCGGCGCAGCAGCTGGGCCAGCGCGCCGAAGTCGCCGCCCATGCGGGGCAGGGCTGCGGCCAGGTCGATGCCGGGCAGTTCGGCCGGCACGGCGCTGGCCGGGACGGCTCCGCCAACCCCGCCAGCGTTCGATGCGGCTGGCTGGCCGTGGTCCGCGCGGCGGATCGCCTGCGGCGCCAGGCGGATCAGGGTGCCCAGCAATTGTTCGATGTCGATCGGCTTGGCCACGTGGGCGTCCATGCCGGCCTCGGTGGCGCGCCGCAGATCCTCGTCCATCACGTTGGCCGTCATGGCGATGATGGGCAGGCGCAGGCCGAGGCGGCGCGCCGCCGCGCTGGCGTCGTAGCCGTTCATGACGGGCATCTGGATGTCCATCAGCACGGCGTCGTAGCGCTCGGGCGCCTGCTGCAGCAATTCCAGCGCCTGGCGGCCATTGCCGGCCAGCGTCACCTGCGCACCGGCGTGGGTGAGCAGGTACTGGGCCACTTCCTGGTTGATCGGGTTGTCCTCCACCAGCAGCAGGCGCATGCCGCTCAGCCGGTCCCGCAGGGCGTGCGAGGGCAGGGCCAGGGCCGGCGCGGCCGGCTGGCGCACGGTGCGCACGGCCGCCAGCAGCCGGGCCGGGGTGGCCGGCTTGGCCAGCACGCCGGCCGCGCCCAGCGCCGCGCATTCGTGGGCCAGGTCGGCGCTGTGGTGCTCGGGCACCAGCAACAGCGCGGGCGGCAGCGCCGCGCCGGCCGCGCGCGCGCGCGCCAGCAGACCGTCGTCGCCGGCGCCCAGCATGTCGTAGTCGAGCAGCAGCAGGTCGAACGGGGCGGCGGGGCGCGATCCGTCCGGCGCCGCAGGGGCGCTGCCATCGCCGCCGCCGGCGAGCAGGGCCAGCGCGGCGTCGCTGCCGTCGGCACAGCTGGCCGTCCAGCCGAAGGCCGCGCAGGCGCGCCGCAGCGCGTCGCGCACGCTGGCGTTGTCGTCGGCCACCAGCAGGCGCAGGCCGCGCACGGCGTCGCTGTCGGGCAGGCAGCCGGTGTCGTGCGCGTCGGCGCGCCTGAGCGAGCACACGGCGCGGAACGCGGCGCCCTTGCCGGGGGCGCTGTCCACGGTCAGCGTGCCGCCCTTGAGCTGGACGATGCGGCGGCAGATGGCCAGCCCCAGGCCGGCGCCGCCGTATTTGCGGCTGGTGCTGCTGTCGCCCTGCGAGAAGGCGTCGAAGATGTGCTGCTGCTGTTCGGCCGTGATGCCGATGCCGGTGTCGCGCACCACGATCTCCAGCGTGACGTCGGCCTCGGTGCCGGCCAGCAGCGCCACCGACAGCTTGACTTCGCCCTGCGGCGTGAACTTGATGGCGTTGCTGACCAGGTTGAGCAGCAACTGCTGCAGGCGCATGGCGTCGCCCAGCAGTTCGCGCGGCACGCGCGCGTCGATGTCGTACACCAGTTCCACGCCCTTGTCCCAGGCGCTGGCGGCCACCATCACGCTCACGCTGTTGAGCACATGCTCGAACTGGAAGCGCACCGATTCGAGCACCAGCTGGCCCGATTCGATGCGCGAGATGTCGAGCACGTCGTTCACCAGCGACAGCAGCGACTGGGTGGCCAGCTGGATCTTGTCGAGGTAGCTGCGCTCGCGCTGGGCCAGCGGGGCGTCCTGCAGCAGCCGCGCCAGCCCGATGATGGCGTTCATCGGGGTGCGGATCTCGTGGCTCATGTTGGCCACGAACTCGCTCTTGGCCCGGCTGGCCGCCTCGGCCTTGTCGCGCGCCTGCCGCAGTTCATCGTTCAGGCGCTGCAGGTGCAGTTCCGTCTCCTTCAGTTCCGTCACGTCCGATTCGAGCACGAAGAAGCCGCGCACCTGGTCGTGCTCGTCGTGGTCGGGGATGAAGTTGACCCAGGTGTAGCTGATGGCGCCCGACGGCCACGCCAGCCGGCTCTCGAAGCCCTGGGCCATGCCGGCCAGGGCGCCGGCCACGTACGGGGCGCACAGCGCGTAGCGGGCGTTGTCGAGCACCTCGGTCATGCGCGCGCCGATGATGTGGCCGGCGTCGCGGCTGTGCCATTCGAGGAAGTAGCGGTTGGCGAAGCGGCATTGCAGGTTGGCGTCCCAGTAGGCCACCATGCCGGGCAGGTTGTCGGTCACGGCGCGCAGGAACTGTTCGCTCTGGGCCAGCCGTTCGGCCGTCGAATGGAGCACGGCCTCGGCCCGGCGCCGCTCCGTGATGTCGAGCGCGATGCCGAGCAGGTGGGTGACGTGGCCGTGCTCGTCGCGCAGCGCCACCTTGCGCGTGGTCAGGAAGTGCGGCGGACCGCCGTCGGCCGTCAGCAGTTCCTGTTCCACCTCGCTGACCTGGCCCGAGGCCAGCACGCGCCGGTCGTCGGCGCCGAAGGCCTCGGCCTGGGCGGCCGGCATGATGTCGTAATCGGTCTTGCCCAGCACCTCGGCCCGTCGCCGGCCCAGCAGCGTTTCGCCGTAGCGGTTGAACATCTCGTAGCGCAGGTCGGCCGCCCGTTTGACGAAGATGGTGGCCGGCATGTGCTCGACCACCGACTGGAACAGCTGGCGCGACTGGCGCAGGGCCGCCTCCGCGCGCTTCAGTTCGCTGATGTCGAGCAGCACGCTGGTGATGCCGGCGATGGCGCCGTCGGCGTCGAACTGCGGGTAGTAGCTGACGATCCAGTGGCTGCTGCGGCCCGGCGCGGCCGCGCTCGCGCCGGTGCGTTCGATGCCCACCAGCGGCTTGCCGGTCTGCAGCACGGTGCCATAGTCGTGCAGCACGCTGCGCCGCACCTCGGGGTCGGTGATCATGGCGGCGATGGGCTGGCCCAGGTGGGCCGCCACGGGCCGGGCGTTGTAGGCGGCCTGGTAGTCGTTGATGCGCACCACGCGCAATTGCGGGTCCACGTAGCTGAGGCCCACGGGCGCCGTCGCGTACAGGCTTTCGAGCTGGGCCCGTTCCCGTTCCAGCTGGGCCGTGCGCTCGGCCACCAGCGCCGCCAGTTCCGTGCGGTGGCGCCGCAGATCGCTTTCCAACGAGCGCAGCGCCAGCCCCACGGCCTCGGCCTCGCGGAACGTCATGGGGGCGAGCGTGAACGGCGCGCCGCTGGCCAGCGCCTGGGCCGGCGCCAGCAGGGCCCGCACGGAACGGCTGATGCGCCCGCCCACCACCCACGCCAGCGAGAAGCCGGTCGCCAGCAACAGCAGCAGCGCCAGCGCCACCGTGCTCACCGTCTGCAGCAGGCGGTCGTTGGCCAGCGAGCGGGGGGCGGCCACGGCCACGGCCAGCCCGCTGGCCGGCGCCCGGTTCAGGCCCAGGTAGATCGGCGTGCCGTCGGCGGCCCGGGTGTCGAGCAAGGTCTCATGCGCCAGCCCCAGTGGCACGCGCAGCGCGGGCGGCGCGAGCTGGCCCACCACGTCGCCGCCGTTGCCGTAATGGGCCACCAGCACGCCGTCGCGGTTGTACAGGGACACGCTGTGGCGGCTGGTGACCTGCGCGTCGATCAGGGTGCGCGCCAGCCGGTCCGGCTTGAGCAGCACCGTCAGCGCATAGCGCGTCCTGCCGTTGTGGCGCACCGGCACGTCCACGGCCAGCACGGCCTGGTCGTGGTCGTACAGGACCGACACGGCCGGTTGCGGCGGCGCGTCCGCCGCCGGCGCGGCCAGCAGCGCGCGCAGGCGCGCCGCGTTGCGGCGCGCGCCGAAGGCGCTGGCCACCGACTCGCCGGCGGCCGGCAGCGGCGCGCCGCGGCTGTCGCTGAGCAGGAAGCGCGCGCCGGGGAATTGCGGCACCAGCAGGCGGGCGGCCTGTTCCCGAAAACCGGCCAGGTCGCCGCTTTGCAGGCTGGGCGAGGTGGCCAGGGCCTGGGCCGCGCTGGCGCTCTGGGCCAGGTCGCGGTCGATGGCGGCGGCCACCGCGCGCGCCACGTCCAGCGTGCCTTCGCGCAGCGCCGCGTGCTCGCGGTCGTACAGCTGGCTGACCAGGGCGCCGAAGCCGATCACCGTGGGCAGCGCGCAGGCCAGCACCAGCAGCGCGATCTGCGAGCGTATCGACGGCAGGGATGGACTCGGTTGTTCTGGCAATGCGGGGACCCCAAATGAGCCGGCGCCGGCCGCGCGGCCCCACGGCGGGCGGCGACGATCGCAGGCAGCATGATAGTAGCCCAGCCCGGCGTTTTGAGAAAGCGTCGCGTGCGACGGCGCGGGCCGTGCGCGCCGCCGTCGGCGTGCCCGGGCCAAGGGCGCTGCCGGCGCCGGCCCCGTCGGACGGGCCCGGTCAGACGCGCTTGCGCCCGCTCGCGTAATCCCATGCGAGCTCGGCCATGGGACGCGCCATCCGGCCCGATTCCAGCGCCTGGGCGCTGGCGGCCGTGCCGTCGACGTGGCGCTTCATGATGCCCTGCATGATGCTCGCCAGCCGGAACATATTGAACGCCAGGTAGAAATTGAAGTCGTCCGGGCGGATGGCCTTGCCGGTGCGCTCGGCGTAGCGGGCCAGGTACTGCTGTTGCGACGGGATGCCCAGCGCCGCCAGGTCGAGCCCGGCGATGCCGCGGAACTGGCCCGGCGCGATGTGCCAGCTCATGCAATGGTAGGAGAAATCGGCGAACGGGTGGCCCAGGGTCGACAGTTCCCAGTCCAGCACCGCCAGGATGCGCGGCTCGGTCGGATGGAACAGCAGGTTGTCGAGGCGGAAGTCGCCGTGCACGATGGTGGTGTCCTCGCCGGGCGGAATGTGGTGCGGCAGCCACGCGATCAGCGCATCCATCGCCGCGATGGGCTCGGTCCGCGAGGCCATGTATTGCTTGCTCCAGCGCTCGATCTGGCGCGCGAAGTAATTGCCGGGCTTGCCGTACTCGGCCAGGCCGATGGCGGCGTAGTCGATCGTGTGCAGTTGCGCGATCACGCGGTTCATCTCGTCGTAGATGGCGGCCCGTTCGGCCGGCGTCATGCCGGGCAGGGCCTGGTCCCACAGCACCCGCCCCTCCACGCATTCCATCAGGTAGAAGGCGCGCCCGATCACCTCCTCGTCGTTGCACAGCAGGTGTTGGCGCGGCGCCGGGAAGCCGGCCTGCTGCAACGCATCCATGACGCGGAATTCGCGCTCGATGGCGTGCGCCGACGGCAGCAGTCTGGCGGCCGGCGCCGGCTTGGTGCGCAGCACGTAATGCTGGCCGCCGATGCCGAGCTTGAAGGTCGGGTTGGACTGGCCGCCCTTGAATTGTTCGACCGTGAGGGTGCCGGCCGGGTAGCCGGCCACGTGCCGGCGCAGATAGGCGTCGAGCGCGGCCACGTCGAACTGGTGGCGCGCCGACACGGCCTTGGTGCCGATGAATTCTTCGAACATGCTGCCTCCCGGATAAACCGGGGTCAGGTCATGCCATCGGGCATCTTGTGTGATGGCATGACCTGACCCCGGTTGTCGTGGTCAGAAGAACAGCGCGGTGCGGGTGATGATGGTGCCGTTGTTGGTGTAGTTGCCGGTCGCGCGCACCGAGCCGGTGTTGAACTTGCCGTCGTCGAGCTTGCTGTCGATCTGCTCGGCGAACGAGTCGGGCAGGTTGTCGAAGCGGATGCCGTTGCCGCCGCGGCCGGCCACGATGTCGTTGTAGATGTAGACGGCGCCGCCCTGGGCGCTGGTCATGAAGTCGGTGCTGCCGTTGTACGATCCGGTGATGAAGCCGGCCAGCGCCAGGTGCTGCGGCGCCAGCTGGTATTCGGCGATCTGGCCGTCGCCGTTGCCGTTGCCGGTGGCGCCGGGCGCGTGGATGGTGCCCTGCACGTCGTCGCCGGGCAGGGCGCGGAACTTGTCCTGATAGGCGTTCACGGCGGCCGACAGCGAATTCGATTGCTGGATGATGTTCTTGACCTTGGCGCTGTCGATCAGCCCCTGGCCCTTGAGCACGCCGCCCAGCAGCAGGCCGATGATGACGAGGACGATGGCGATTTCAACCAGGGTGAAGCCACGTTGGGCCGGGCCGCGCGCAGGTGGACGTTGCATGAGAGATTCCTTTCGAGGCATTAGGCTATATTACATTTCCTGAGCGAATTGCGCATCATAAAGAATGCCGCGCCGCAGCGGAAGGGGCGCACGATTCACGGTCCCTTGGCCTGCAGTGCGTCGAGCCGGCGCGCCAGGAAGCGCAGCTCGTTGGGGTCGGTGATGCTGCCGTCGTGCAGCAGGCCGCCGATCAGGGCGCGCGCGGCGGCCAGTTCGTTCATGTCCTCGAGCACGAAGCCCTCCAGTTCGCGCGCCCACGGCGGCACCCGCGGGCCCGTCGCCCGCAGCCGGATGGCGCGCGCGTAGCGGCGCGCCAGCGGCAGGTCGTGCAGCCGGTGGCGGGCGATGATGGCGGCTTGCGCCAGCCACGGCCAGCGCCGGTCGGGGTCGGCGTCGAAGCGCTGGTAGACGAAGTCCAGCATCCGGCGCACGCGCGCCGGGTCGTCCACGGCCGTGTACACGGTGCTGGCGGCCAGCAGCGGGTACTGGCTGCGCGGGTCGAGGTCGAGCGCCCGGCCCAGCCATTGGGCCAGGCGCTCGTAGTCGAGGCTGCGCCACGGCAGGCTGACGCCGGGCTGGTCGTCCCAGCCCTGCACGTACAGCATCAGCACGCGCGACAGCGCGGCCCGCTCGCCCAGGCTGGCCAGTTGCAGCGTGGCCAGCGACGGCGGGGGCGGCAGCGGCCGCGCGGCCGGCGACGGCGGCCGGTGGCCGGCCTGCCACCACAATTGCGCGGCCAGCGCCAGCGCCAGCAGAACCGGCACGGCGCGGGGCAGGTGGCGCAGGGGGCGCTGGTCCATCAGAAATTCTTGCGGTACAGGTCGAACAGGGCGGCCGCCGTCAGCAGCGTGACGTAGATCGCGCTCTGGACGGCGATGGCGGCCAGCTCGGCGCCCGTGCCGCCGTGGTACAGCAGCCAGTCGGTCCGGGCGTAGGCGTCCAGGTTGGGCAGCAGCAGGGCCAGCGCGTCGATGGCCCGCGTCAGCAGGCCATTGTGCGGGCCGGGGCCGTGCGCCAGCAGCTGCAAGGCGGCGGCCGTGCGGGCCAGCAGGTAGAACGCGCACGCGGCGGCCAGGGCCGGCAGCACCTGGTTCAGGGTCAGCATGCACAGCACGCTGAAGGCGGCCACAATCCACAGTTCGGCCAGCAGCGACGCGCTCCACAGGACGGCCTGGCCGGCCGGCGCCACGGCCAGCGCCAGCGCGCCGAACAAGGCGGCCGGCAGCACGGCCAGCGCGGCGAAGCCGGTCAGCTTGCCCAGCAGCCAGGCGGCGCGCGGCAGGGGCAGCGCCAGCAGCAGCTCCTGGCCCTTGTCGTTGGCCTCGCGCACCATGCTGGTGACGACGAAGGTGGCCACCAGGAACGCGGCCGTCAGCCGCAGCACGGCCGCCAGCAGGGCCGTCTGCAACTGGCCGCTTTCGGTCAGGGCCACGTCGCGCAGCAGGCCGCTGGCGCCGATGGCGCCGCAGGCGGCCAGCAGCAGCAGCCACAGCAGCCGGTTGCGCAGCCCTTCACGCAGCGTGTGGCGGGCGATGACGAGGATGGGCGCGGCCACGTTCACGGCAGCCGCTGGGCCGCCACCAGGCGGTTGAACAGGATGTAGGGCGACACCCACGTGACCAGGTCGTCGTATTCGCCGCCCGGCGCGGCCGGGTTGTCGCTGGCGTCGCGGGCGATGAAGGCGTTGGCCGAGCTGGCGTTGACCTTCTCGTCGAGGTTGGTGGCCGAGGTGTCGGCCACCAGCGTGCCCTGGTCGGTGCTGGCGCCGAAGCCGTTCTTGCCGTGCGACACGATGACGGCCGGGATGTCGTTGGCCAGCGTGGCCGGCACCAGGTTGCCGCCGCCGTCGCGGGTGGCGATGCTGATGTCGCGCGCGGTCTGGAAGTTGAAATGCACGCCGCTGTCGCTGAAGCCGGGCGAGACGCTGTAGCGGTACAGCCGGTTCCAGCTGTCGAGCTTGCCCAAGCCCAGCGTGGCCCACGGCAGGTAGCCGACCCGCCGCTCGCCGCGGCAGCGGTTCTCGCTGCGGTCCTCGAGGCCGTTGCTGGCCGAGACGGCGGGGCAGGGCAGGTAGCCGTTGCGCAGCGCGAAGCCGATCAGCGCCTCGCGCGCGTCGTCGAGCGCCTTTTGCGTGTCGCCCACGCGGCGCTGTTCGAGCTGGGCGCTCAGCGGCGTGATCAGGCCGCCGATCATGAGGCCGACGATGACCAGCACGATGGCGATCTCGACCAGGGTAAAACCGTGTTGTGTGCGCTTCATGTCGTCACGGCAGCTTGCGCGCCGCTCCCATCTGTTGGTATAAAAAGTCCAGGGGCACGAACGCCACCAGGTCGTCGAACACGCCGCCGGGGACGCCGGCGTCCGTGGTGGCGGCGCGGCTGATGAAGTGGGCGCTGCCCTGGTCGTTGAGCTGTTCGTCCACGTTGCCGCTGGCCGTGTTGGGCTGGACGATGCCCAAGACCGTGCTGCCGAAATTCTCGCGTCCCTGCGACAGCACCACCAGCGGCACGCACTGGGCGCCCAGTTCGCAGCTGCCCTGGCCGGCCAGGTAGGCCAGCGCGCCGCTGCCGAAGCGGGTCTGCACGGTCTTGGTGGCGACGGTCGAGATGCGCAGCACCGGCGCCACCGTGTAGGCCGGCGTGACGCTGTAGCGCAGCCGCTTGCCCCAGGCGTCGGCGCCCTCCACGCCGAGCGCCACCCACGGCAGAAAGCCGGTGCAATCGGCCTCCGAGGCGCACGGCGCGGGCCGCTCGCGCCCGTCCGTGGCCGAGATGGCCGGACGCGGCAGGCGGCCCTGGGCCGTGGCGTAGCCGACCAGCGCGTCGGTGGCGGCCGCCAGCCGGTCCAGCGTCTGGCGGGTGTGGCGGGCCTCGCGGTCGCCGCCGCTGAAGGCCGTGATCAGCAGGCTGGCCGCGCCCACGCCCATCAGCGCCAACAGCAGCAGCAGGGCCGCGCCGCGCTGCTCAGCGCCCGGTCGCTTCTTGTACCGTGCCATCGGCGGGATCGAAACGTTGGCCCGGCTTGAGCACCACGGTGCGCCCCGACGACAGCCGCAACTTGACGGACTGGTCCGCGCGCAGCTGGGCGTCGCTGTCGGCGTGCGGCACCTGGTTGATCCAGACGGTGGACTTGCCGCTGCTGCGCCGGACCACGCCGTTCAACTGCACGGGTTCGGCCGGCCCGGCCGGTTGGCCGGGCTGGGGCGGCAGACTGGCGCCGCGCTGCATGTCGAGGGACAGCCGCTCCTCGGTCGAGGTGAACAGCCGGCCCAGTCCCAGGGTCTGGGCCGGCGCCGGGGCGGCCAGCGCGGCCAGCAAGGCCGCCAGGCCCAGCGCCAGCGGCGACGGGACGGAGGGACGCCGGCCGCCGCGCGCCGGGGGCGGGCCCGTGCGCCTGGACGGGCCGCTCATGGCTTCCTCCGGGCGACCGCGCTGCCCGCGCCGCCCGCGCCGGGTGTCGTCGGGGTCAGCGTGAGCCAGTTCAGCGTGCAGTCGGCCGACAGCAAGGGCGCGCCGGCCTGGCTGAGGTTGCCGCTCAGCCGCTTGATGGTGCAGTCCTGCAGCGCGAAATAGCTGCTGGCGCGCAAGTCCTCCAGGAAATTGAACAAGTCCAGTTCGTGCAACAGGTCCATGTGCAGGCTCATGCGGCTGTCGTGGAGCTGGTAGTCGCCGCTGGCCACGCCCGGCTCCAGCGCGACCGGCTGCTGGGGCGCGATCTCGTAGCTGATCGGCATCAGCCGGCGCTCCTCCTGGATGCGGCGGATGGCGTCCAGCCAGCCCAGGCGGTTCTCGTCGCCGACCAGGCCGCGGTCGCGCATGACGATGAATTTGGGCTGGAAGCTGCGGATCTCGCGCTTCTCGTTGTCGGCGTCGGCGTAGCGCGCATAGGCCGCGTCGCGCACCTGCTGCACGTGGGTGCGGGTGGCGCTGGCGTCGCGCAGCTGGCCATTGCTGTAGAGCACCGTCGCCACGCCCACGGCCACGGCGCAGGTGAGCGCGGCGACACCCCAGCGGATCAGCGCGAACTCGCGCACCCAGTAGGGCACGGCGATGGCGATGGCCGGCTTGTTCTTCTTGCCGGGGACGGCGGCGGCTGCGTTCATCAGGGATTCCATAGCAGGTTCAGGGCGAATTTCGGTGTTTCCGTGGCCGCGCCGCCGGCCACCATGCCGGCCTTGCCGCTCAGCTTGACGTTGGGCCGGGTGTCGAGCGGCTGCGATTCGATCTCCACCGTCATGTGGGGCATGGCCGCCAGGCGCTGGGCGAACTGGCGCATGGCGTCCAGCGCGGCCCGGTAATCGTCCTGCGGGCCGCCGATCTCGGCCTCCACGTGCAGCGCCTGGGGCGGCGCCGTGGGCAGGCCCAGCAGGCGGGACGGCACCGGCGCGGTGGCGCCGCTGTCGGCCGGCGACTGCATGCCGGCCGGCGCCGGCGCGGCGCCGGGCAGGTTGACGCGCCAGTCGAGCCGGTTCAGTCTGATCAACGGCGCCTGCTCCAGCGCCTCGGAGAGCATGCGCACCATGGGCAGCGGCATCGGGCCCTGCTCGGCCAGCATGCGCTCGATGGCCACGGCCGCCTTCATGTTGGCCGTCCTGGCCACGGCCGGCGGCATGTCCGACATCACGCTCTGGTACTGGCTGTCGTAGCGGGCCGTCTCGGCGCGCATGCGCACGGCGGCGTTGTCGGCCTCGCTGGCGCGCCACAGGCTGACGGCGGCCCACATCAGGGTGCAGCTCAGGATGGCGGCGCTGGCGCCGTACATGGCCACCCGCGCCCACCACAGCTGGTAGTAGCGGCGCGCCTCGCCCAGCGTGTAGTGGCTGCGCGGCAGTTCGGTGCCCAGCAGCTTGAGCAGCACGGTGTCGGCCAGGCGCGGCGTGTCGGCCAGGCCCACCTTGGCGGCCGCCGTCTCCATCGGGATGAAATGGTAGGCCGTCTCGGGCCCGTTGCGGCACAGGGCCGACAGCCGCTCGATCTGGTCGGCCGGGGTCACGATGGCCGTGTGCAGCACGTCGCCGCGTTCGATCAGGTGCACGCTGGTCAGGAACTGCAGCGTCTTGCCGGTCTCGGCGGCCACGTTGACGGGCACGCCGTCGCGGTCGATGGCCAGCGTCAGGCGCGAGAACTTGAGCTGGCCGTCGCGGAAGTAGGTCTGGCGCAGGCCGCCCGACTGCTCCGTCACCAGCAGCAGGTGGGCGTGGCGCAGGCCCAGCTTGCGGCGCAGCAGGTCGCTGATCAGGGTGGTCGTGTACAGGCCGGCCAGCGGCGCCTTCAAGGCCTCGAGCGCGGCGATCCACGGCTGCACGATGGACGGGTTGGTCAGGCCGCTGAGCAGGGCGATGTCGTCGCGCCGGCCCTCGGGCTCGCGGCCCTGGATGCTCACGTGGCGGTACGGCGTCTCGCGGTATTGCTGCAGCAGCCGGCGCTGCAGCATCTGGCGCCCGGCCTTGCCGTTCACGTGCGGCAGCGTGAGGCGGTGGTAGTCCTCCTCGATCAGGTCGGTGAGCAGCCAGCACGGGCCGACGGGCACGGTGTCGATGTAGTCCATGAAGGCGTCGATGCCGTCCTCGTCCGGCGCGAAGCAGGGGCCGGCCGTCAGCGTGCCCAGGCGCCAGTGGTAGACGCACAGTTGTTCGCTGGTGAGGTAGAGTAGATGGTTGCGCAGCACGGCGGCCTCAGGTCTTGATCTTGCTGATCGTGTCGTAAATCGGGCCCAGCACCGACAGCATGATCCAGCCCAGCAGCAGGCCCAGCACCACGGTGATGGCCGGTTCTATCATCGCCTGCACCTTCTCGATCATTTCCTTCACTTCACGGTTGTAGAAATAGGCCACGTTGCGCAGCGCGCCGTCGAGCGCGCCGGTGGCCTCGCCCACCTTGAGCATGCGGATCACCAGCGGCGGGAAGATGCCGGTGTTCTGGAACGCGGCCGTCACGCCCTGGCCCTCGGAGATCAGGCGCGCCGCCTGGCGCAGGCCGGCCGCCACCACGCGGTTGCCGACGATGCCCTCGGACAGGCGGATGCATTCGAGGATGGTGATGCCGGAAGCATACATCAGCGCGAAGAAGGTGGCAAAGCGGGCCAGGATCACCTTGTGCAGCACCGGGCCCACCATCCAGATCCGCAGTTGCAGCGCGTCGAAGCGGTAGCGCGCCGCCTCGCTGCGGGCCAGCCAGGCCTTGGCGCCGAACCACAGCACCACGGGCAGCGCCAGCAGCACATACCAGTAGTGGATGAAGATGTTGGACACGAAGATCAGCGCGAGCGTGTGCAGCGGCAGGGTGTTGCCCATGTTCTTGATGAAGGCCGTCAATTGGGGCACCAGGTAGATCATCAGGAAGAACGTCACGCCGGTCACCACCACCCCCACCACGGCCGGGTACATGATCATCTTCTTGGTCTGGGCCGCCAGCTCGTCCTGCCATTTGAGGCTTTCCGACAGGTTCTTGAACACCTCGGCCAGCTTGCCGCTGTGTTCGCCGGCCGAGATCAGGCTGGTGAAGGTGATGTCGAACACGTCCGGATAGACGGCCAGCGCCGTCGACAGCTGCAGGCCGCCCTCGATGCTCTCGATCAGGTCGGTGATCACTTCGCGGAAGCGCGGGTGGTCCATGCTCTCGCGCAGGTCGTCGAGCCCTTCGAGGATGGGCACGCCGGCCGCCGTCAGCTGCTCCATGTGGAAGCAGAAGTTGATCAGGTCCTTGCGCGTGATCACGCGCTTGATGGCCACCACCTTCTGGCGCGTGACCTTGCAGTCGACCAGGTCCAGGCCCATGCGGCTCAGGCGCAATTCCAGGTCCGGCTCGTTGGCGGCGTCCATATTGCCCGGCAACAGCTGGCCGCCGGCGTCCATGGCGCGGTAGATGTATTGGGGCATCAGCTCAGCCTGTCGGTCAGGTCCACCACGCGCGCCACCTCCTCCAGCGTGGTCACGCCCTCGAGCACGCGGCGCACGCCGTCGTCCACCAGCGAGTGGAAGCCGCCGGCCGTGGCCGCCGTCTTCAGTTCGCGCGAGGAGGCGCGGCGCGCGATCAGCTCGTCGAGCTCGCCCGTCATCTTGAGCAGTTCCATGATGGCGATGCGGCCCTTGTAGCCCTGGTGCGCGCAGCGCTCGCAGCCGACGGCGCGGTAGATGGTCTGCGGCGCAAGCGGCTCCTGCTCGCCGTCGCGGGCCGGCGGCGTGGGCAGGCCCAGCAGGCGGCGTTCGAGCGGATCGGCCTCGAACGGTTCGCGGCAGTGCGTGCACAGCTTGCGCACCAGGCGCTGCGCCACGATGCCGATGATGTTGCCGGCCATGATGTCGGGCAGGATGCCGATGTCGAGCAGGCGGGTGACGGAACCGATGGCCGAATTGGTGTGCAGCGTGGAATAGACCTGGTGGCCGGTCATGGCGGCCGCGAACGCCATCTCGGCCGTCTCCTGGTCGCGGATCTCGCCCACCAGGATGATGTCGGGGTCCTGCCGCATCATCGAGCGGATGCCGTCCGCGAAGCCCATCTTGGCCGACTCGTTGACCGACGTCTGGCGGATCATGTTCATCGGGTATTCGACCGGGTCCTCCAGCGTCATGATGTTGACGCTCTCCGTGTTGATGTGGTTGAGGATGGAATACAGGGTCGTGGTCTTGCCCGAGCCGGTCGGCCCCGTCACCAGGATCACGCCGTCGGGGCGGGCGATCATCAGCTTGAGCAGATTGAGCTCGTTCTCGCCCAGGCCCAGGCCGTCGAGCGGCACGATGCCTTTTTGCCGGTCCAGCACGCGCAGCACCACGTTCTCGCCGTGGGTGGTGGGCTGGGCCGAGGCGCGGAAGTCGATCTGGCGGCCCGAGAACTTGATCGAGATGCGGCCGTCCTGCGGCGCGCGGGTCTCGGCGATGTTCATGTTCGAGATCACCTTCAGGCGCACGGCCATGGCCGGCCAGTACGATTTGTGCAGGCTGCGGATCTGGCGCAGGATGCCGTCGATGCGGTAGCGGATGCGCAGGAACGATTGCTCGGGCTCGAAGTGGATGTCGGAGGCGCCGTTCTGCACCGCGTCGGCCAAGAGCGCGTCGATCAGGCGCACCATGGGCTGGCTGTACTCGTCCGAGGTGCTGCCGGCGATGCTGGCGTAGTTGACCTCGCCCGTCTCGATCTCGTGCAGGATGCCGTCGATCGACAGCTCGAAGCCGTAGTACTGGTCGATGGCGCGCTGGATGTCCGATTCGCCGGCCAAGAGCGGCGTGATGGTGATGCCCTTGACCAGCATGGCGCTGATCTGGTCCAGCGCCACGATGTTGCTGGTGTCGGACATGGCCAGGATCAGGTTGTCGCTGTGGCGCTCGTAGACGATGGGGAACACCCGGTAGCGCTTGGCCACGTCCTTGGGGATCAGCTTGAGGGCGATGGCGTCCACCACCAGGCTGTTGAGGTCGGCGCTTTGCTGGTTCAGGTTCTTCGACAGCGCCTCGCGCACCGTGGCCTCGGTGACGAAGCCGAGCGTGATGAGCAGCTTGCCCAGCGGCTCCTGGCTGCGCTTTTGCTCGATCAGCGCGATGCGCAGCTGGTCCTCGCTGATCACGCCTTTCTGGATCAGCAGCTTGCCGAGCGGGATTTTAGGTTGTTCTGCCATGGTGTTCCGTCAATGGCGGCGCGCCGGGCGCCGCTTGCCTTGTTGCTCGCATATCAATGGCTTATGGCTGGCCGGGGCGGGCCGGCTGGTTCAGCAGGCTCAACTGGTGCAGGCGCAGGCGCAACGCCGCGCGGTCGAAGCTGGCCGGCGTGTCCTGGGCCAGCGCCAGCGCCTTCTGGTAATAGGTCAGCGCCAGCTTGGCCTGGTTCAGCCGGTCCAGGCCGATGGCCAGGTTGTAGGCGTAGTCGGCGTTGCCGGGGGCGGCCGACCAGGCCCGGAAGTAGGCTTGCTGGGCCTCGGACCAGCGGCCCTGGCGCGCGTACAGGTTGCCCAGCGCGAACTGGACCGGGGCCGCGTCGGGCGTGCGGGTGAGCACGGTCTTCAGGCGCAGCTCGGCCTGGGCCGGGTCGCCCTGGCGCAGGCCCATCAGGCCGGCCAGCGCGTCGCCGTCGTTCGGGTCCAGCTCCAGCAGGCGGCCGTAGATGGCCGCCGCCTGCTGGTCCTGGCGCTGGCGCAGGGCGACGGCGGCCGTGCCCAGCAGCGCGTCGCGGTTGTTGGGGTCGCTGCGCAGGGCCTGCGCGTATTGCTGCTGGGCGAGCGCCAGGTCGCCGCTGTTGAAGGCCTGGTAGCCCGCCTGCAGGGCCGGATCGGCCTGCGGCGGCAGGCTGCTGCGCGCCACCTTGATGTCGCCGCTGTCGGGCGCGGCCAGCGGGGCCGGCATGTCCGGACCCGGCGCCGGGCGGCCGTCCGCCGCCTGCGGCAGGTTCTGCCCTTGCTGGCCGTAGCGTCCCTGCTGGGCCGACATGTCCTGTTGCTGCTGTTGCCGCGCGACGCGTTCGTAATCTTCCGGGCCGCCCAACGAGGACGGCGGGGGGATGGGCAGGTCGACGCGCGGTGCGGCCGTGCCGGCGGCCGGGTAGGCAGCGGTGCCGGGGGCAGGGTAGACGGGGACGCCGGGGGCGCTGGCGGGGACCGGGGCGTTCGCCGGAACGGCGGCGGTGGCCACGGGGGCGCCGGCGGCGCCGACGCCGGCGGCCGAGGCGCTGGCCGCGCCGGGTTGGGCGGCGTCGGTGGGCGCCACCACCAGCTGGGCCGGCGCGGAACTGGTGGCGCCGGGCGGCGGCATGGGCACCATGGGCAGCCGGGCGCCGGGGCCGGGCGCCGTGGTGGCCTGCCAGTAGATGTAGCCGAACACGGCGGCGATCAGCACGGCGATGCCGCTCAGCACGGCCAGCCGGACCTTGGCCGGATCCATCCCCGCCGCATCCCTGGACATGGCCGTGGCGGCGGCCGCGCGCGCGCGCGCGGCGCCGCGCGGCGCGTCGGGCTTGGCCGAGGCGCGGGCGCGCTCGTCGCTCTGTCTCTTCTACCCACCTCCGAACCC
>NZ_JBXANP010000037.1:0-18570 GCF_058801745.1 Rugamonas sp. GW822-FHT03B10
GCTGCCGTGCCACGCGATTTCGGCGTTACACGGCATGTCGCCTGACGTCAAATTCCACACGAAACGGCATAGAGCCCTATTTTGGCCCTGGCTGTCTCAGATGGAATGCGAAAGGCATTATGGAAACTTAGTTGGTGGAAGAATGGTAGGGCCTTCGAACTTTATGTAAATGACAAGGTTGATGCATATGGCACTCCCGAGAAGACACCTAAGATAATAATGGAATTAGCAGATTCATTGCTATAAGCATGAAATACGGTTCGATAATTCGGATGAGCGAAGGATTGATGTGTATTGCATCAATACCATATTTATTTCTTCTTTTGCATGCGGCCTACGTTCTTTCAAGTAGTAGTTCTGATAAACAAGCAGGAGGGGGTATTGAGGCTTTAGGTATTCTTTGCGTAATTGGATACATTGTAATGTCGGTTTTTAACGTTCTCGGTGTTTTTTTTGCGCTATTTGCGATTTTTAAAAACGGACATAATATGGGATGGGCGAAAGTGGCGTTGTTTACTTTCGTCGGATTCATGCAAATAGCACCATTTATATTCTTGTCTTTTTTATAGAGAAAATCTCGAATAACTCAGTGGAACTGACTTGATTTTGGCGTGTCTACGGCTGAGGACGGTGTTTCTAATCCTCTAGCAGGCTGCTGAAATACTGGTTGACGGCCTCTGGCGCCGAATTGGCGACCTCGTAAAACGAGCCACAAACGATTTTTTCGACATAGCTAAGGGCACCTCGTTATACACAAGTCCGGCCACACGATGGCGACCGCCGGATTTTCCGTTTACATTCAGTGAGTTAGCGCCGGGCTTGTAAACTGCCGCGAAATCGCGTTTACTCTCGTCTTTTGCGTGGCGCAATTGGCAAACGGATCGACAAGCTGGACACAAGCGGAATTTGGGCAACTCGATCTGGGCGATGCGCGCCTGAACCGGCGAGCGAGGACACTGATGGAAAGTATGGCTGCGGCCCCGACGGCGAGCGTGCCGAAGGCGTGCAACGGATGGAGCGAAACGATGGCGGCGTATCGTTTCTTCGATAACGACAGCGTGGAATGGCAAGCCATCCTGGAACCCCATTGGCAGCAGACGGAGCAGCGGATGGCGGCTGAATCGGTGGTGCTGTGCCTGCAGGACACGACGGAATTGTAATGCGCTGCGGCGCATTACAATTCTGATGCTGGGCGTATTGTTATGCGGTGGCGAGCGCCGAAATCGACGCTTTTTGTCACGCATTCATAGGAAGCGTAGTGAAGAATCCCCGGCATGACTCTGCATAATAGTGCGGTCGATCAGGTCGCCAGACCGGAGACATCGGCTCATGGAGGATGTCATGCTTACCCAGTATTTCAAATCCCCGTCACACGTCCAACTGCTTCTTTCTCGCCCGGGAGGTCCTCAGCTTGAAGGGTTTTCCAATTGCCTTGAACAGCTCGGTTACGCAAAGAGTTCCGGCTATTCGAGCATTTCCGCCGCGTCCCACTTCCTTTGTTGGGCCGACGGGGAGGACATACCGCGCCCACTGGGTGAGGCCGCACTCACGCGCTTCGCGGCGCACTTGCCTCGATGTCAATGCCAGGGATTTGCACATCAATGCGATGTCGTCGCCTTGCGCGGAGCACGCCTTTTCTTGATGCATCAAGGGGGCGTCGGCGCACGTCCCACCGGCTTTGCCGCGCTTGAGTCAGATTTACAGTCCAACCTGTTTACGGCGTTTTGTCGGTGGATGCGTCTGGAGCGCGGGACGCGCGATGTAACCCTGTACAACCAAGGCAATGCGCTTCGGGATTTGTTCGAACATATCGGAAACGATACGACCCAGCTCGATGCCCGGTACGTGCGCCAGTTTATCCTTTGGCAAAGCAAGAAGAAGGGACGGGCTGCGGCGAAGCAATGCACGACGGCATTGCGCAATCTGGTGCGTTTTCTTATCGCCGAAGGTAAATGCCCCACGGGGTTGGACTCTGCCATTCCAAAGCTGGCGCACTGGAGGCTATCTGCCCTGCCACAATATTTGCACATGGATGAAATCGAGCGAGTTATCGCTTCATGCGATCCAGCAACGGCGGAAGGTAAGCGGAACCGCGCAATTATGTTGCTGCTGGCACGCCTGGGGCTGCGCGCCGGCGACGTAGCGGGTCTGGGCCTTAAGGATATCGATTGGCAAGAAGCCTCGATTGTTGTCGCCGGCAAGAACGGACGACAGACGCTGTTGCCGCTGACGCAGGAAGTCGGCGAGGCTATTGTCGACTACCTGCAACATGGGCGGCCTGACACCGAAACTGACGCAGTATTCGTCAGTATGTTTGCCCCGTTCAAAGCATTTTCCAATCATGCCGCGATCTCCATCCTCGTCAAGAAGGCAATGCGCCGCGCTGGCGTTTCCTGCCCGGGCCGGGGTGCCGCCCATGTCTTGCGCCACTCTGTGGCGACGTCAATGTTGGGGCAAGGCGCTTCCCTGCAGGATATCGCCACTGTGCTGCGGCACCAGTCCATCGCGACCACGCAAATCTACGCCAAGGTCAACCTTGCAGCGTTGCGACAGGTTGTTCAGCCGTGGCCGGAGCAATTGCCATGTTAGTCGACACCGTGCGTACCTATCTGGAAGTCCGGCGTGCTTGCGGATTCGCACTCAAATCGCAGGGTGCTTCGTTACGTAGCTTCGCCACGTTCTCGGACGCGCGAGGCAAGTGCCACGTATGCATCGATACGGCAATCGAATGGGCCGCGCTGGCACGCAATATTCCCAGGCGCGCTCGCCGGCTCGGCGAGGTGATCCGGTTTGCCCGGTATGCGCGCGCCGAGGATCCGTGCCATGAAGTGCCGCCGCCGGTCTTCGGCACTTGCTGGTCAGCTCGCCCCGTCCCCTACATCCTTTCCACGGACGAGATCGGACGCCTTATCCTGGCGATCTCCCAGTCGGGCAAAATTCCGTTCCGGAGGGAGACCTACTGCACGTTGTTCTCATTGCTTGCTTGCACAGGGTTAAGGGTGTCGGAAGCGGTCAACCTCCGTTATGACGATATCACTCCTGATGGCCTTTTGATCCGGTGTACGAAATTCCGCAAGAGCCGTCTTGTTCCATTGCACGACAGTGCCGTGGCGGGACTGGAACGATACCTCGAGCGACGCCGCCAATATGCACCATGCGATGATCATGTGTTCATTTCGCTCGCCGGAACGCCCTTGCTGAGCGTCTATATCGACATGGTGTTTCACGATGCAGCGGTGAGGATCGGCCTTCCACTCGGCCCTGGGCTGCCCCGGCCAACACCGCATTCGCTGAGACATACCTTCGCCGTGAGGGCGCTCGAATCGTGCCCGGATGACCGCGACCACATCACGGAACACATGCTCGCGCTATCGACATATCTTGGCCACGCCAAGGTTACCGATACGTACTGGTACCTGCAGGCAACGCCGGAATTGATGACGAACATCGCCGAAAGTTCCGAACGGTTCGTCATGGGAGAGCCGTCATGATCCCGATCGCTCCCCATATCACCGCGTTTCTACAACAGCGCCTGCCTATCGAGCGCGGCGCCAGCGACAATACCTGTGAATCCTATGCCTACGCGTTCAAGCTGCTATTCGAGTACGCCGCAGCAACGCTGAAGACGTCGCCATCGGCATTGCAGTTAGAACAAATCGATGCGGCCCTCGTGCTCGGTTTCCTCAATCATCTGGAAATGGTGCGTCACAACGGACCTAATTCCAGAAACACCCGCCTGGCAGCGATCAAGTCGTTCATGCACTTTATGGAGTACCGGGCGCCGGCGGTAATGGAACAGATCACACGCATCCTGGCGATCCCGGCCAAGCGCACCGATACCCGTCTCGTACGGCACCTGACCGTCGAAGAAATGCAGGCAATCCTTGACTCGCCAGATCCGGCGCGGCGGGATGGCATCAGGGACCGGGCCATGCTCCATTTGTGCTTTGCGGGGGGACTTCGGGTTTCCGAATTGATCGGATTGCAATTGCACGACCTGAAACTCCAGCCGCACGCCAGTATTCTGGTCCATGGCAAGGGACGAAAGGAGCGTTGCCTGCCCTTATGGAAGGAAACTGCCATAGCGCTGCGAGCTTGGCTCATCGCTCGAGGCACCGTCATGACGCCGGACCTGTTCCTCAACGCCCGTGGCGAGGCAATGACGCGTTCGGGATTCGAGTACATTTTGCACAAGCATGCCCAGGCTGCCGTGACGCGGTGCCCGTCACTTTCTACGAAGCGGATATCCCCACACGTGTTAAGGCATACTTGCGCCCTCACGGTCCTGCAGGCGACCAAGGACTTGAGAAAGGTGTCACTCTGGCTTGGCCATGCCCACATGCAAACGACCGAAATATATACGCGCGTGGACCCGTCGGTGAAATTGGAAGCCCTGGAAGCAATCGTCGCCCCGAGCCTCCGCTCAGGCCGCTTCAAGGCAACGGACGAACTCATTGCCTCACTGAATCCAGCATCCCTTATGCGAGGGTCGGCCGGGATTCGTGTAAAAAAACTCAAATCCTGCTGTAAGCAACTGATTTTAAATAAATAAGCTTGCCGTATGATGTCGCGCTTTCCCGCTCCGCAGTCACCTTCAATGATCGCAAGCCAGCAACGCACCGTGTCGTTTCAATTCATGGTTTGAAGTTGCTATTCCACACACCCCTCCGCTTGGCACATTCCCGTCGATAGCTCCTGCAAAATGCCGCAGTCGCGCGCCGCACTACCTGTTCGGCAACGGCCTCGCAGTACACTCAATTGGCCTTGCAAAGCATTGAGCTCAGCAATGCGATGCGCCACTTGCACAATGCGCTGATCAAGCAACTGATTGACTTCCTGGCAGCTTTCGCCCGGGGCATCACGCAGATTCGGCAACAGCCTCACATCGTTGAGCGGCATATCCAGAGATCGACAATGGCGGATAAACTGCAGCCGCTCGACGTGGGCCGTTTCATATAGCCGGTAGTTCCCTGCGTTACGCGCCGGCGCCGGCAAGAGCCCTTCCTGCTCATAGAAACGGATGGTCTCCACCTGACAGCCTGTCGCCTTCGAAAGTTGCCCTATCTTCAATGTTTGCTGCATAAGCCGCTCCTGAACTCAATTGAATGCTTGACTCTATAGTGACTATAGGGTGTTTAATGCGAATGATAATACGAATCAAGGACCGGCTTATGGATTGCTTCAATAACAACGGATGCTCCGGTACAACCGCTACGCCATCTGTCGGCTCTCCCGCAGTTGTCGATGGGGCTGAGCAAGCTGTGTTCCTGATTCAGAATATGGACTGCCCAACCGAAGAAAGGCTGATCCGGGACCGATTGGAGAAAATGCCTGGAGTTACGGGGCTGCAATTTAATTTGATGCTGCGCGAACTAACGGTACGCCATCGTCTCCCAGCTGTGGCACCGATCGCCGAAGCGCTTACGTCGCTGGGCATGGAAGCTGTGGTCAAAGCCGACACGTCGAGCTCCGCCGCGCCCGGGCAGGTCTCCGAGTTGGCGCAGGACGCGGGAATATCCGGCCGCGCATGGGCAATGCTCTGCGTCTCGGGAGCTGCTGCTGTTGGGGCCGAGATGCTTGCGTGGTATACCGGCCATGAGCAATCATGGGCGGTGGTGGCGCTCGCCGTTATCGCTATCCTCTCCGGCGGCTTGGGCACGCTGAAAAAGGGATGGATCGCGTTGCGGCACCTATCGCTCAACATGAACTTCCTGATGTCGCTGGCGGTGATTGGTGCGGCGGTGATCGGCCAATGGCCTGAGGCCGCGATGGTGATTTTTCTGTTCACGGTGGCGGAGCTGATCGAGGCAAAGTCCCTCGATAGCGCCCGCAACGCCGTTGGTGCACTGATGGCGATGTCGCCTGATACGGCACTGGTGAACGCAGGCGCCGACGGATGGCGCGAGACGCCGGCAAGTGAGGTTCAGGTTGGAACTATCGTCCGTGTTGCCCCAGGTGCGCGGGTGCCGCTGGACGGCATCGTCACGGCTGGACAGAGTACGATCAATCAGGCACCGATCACCGGTGAAAGTCTGCCGGTGGCAAAGGCGACGGGCGACGCCATCTATGCCGGCACCATCAATGAGCGCGGCGAGATCGAGTTCCGTGTCACCGCTACACAAAAAGGCTCGACACTGTCTCGGATTGTCGACAGCGTGCAGCAGGCGCAAGGCGAGCGCGCGCCAACGCAACGCTTCGTCGACCAGTTCGCTCGCTATTACATCCCTGCTGTGGTGTTGTTGGCAGTGCTCGTTGCGATACTTCCGCCGTTGCTGACGCAAGGCGCGGCCGGTCCATGGCTGTACAAGGCGCTGGTGCTCCTGGTAATCGCATGTCCGTGTGCGCTAGTCCTCTCTACGCCGGTTACGGTAGTGAGCGGCTTAGCTGCCGCCGCTCGGAGGGGCATACTCATCAAGGGAGGTGCCTACCTGGAACAAGGCCGATTGCTGCGTGCGATCGCGCTAGACAAAACAGGTACGGTTACGCTGGGAAAGCCCGCTGTCACCGACGCGGTCCCATTCGCCGGCGCTGAACTGCACACTACGCTGCTTCATGCCGCCAGCCTGGCCGCGCGTTCCGATCACCCTGTATCGGGGGCGATCAGCGCCTACTGGGAATCACAGATGCCAGGCGAGGCGCTTACCGAAGTGGGCGCCTTCCGTGCACTTGATGGCCTTGGGGTGCGCGGTCTCATCGATGGCCGCGAGCTGCATCTGGGTAGCTTGCGCCTGGTCAAGGAGCTCGGCTGCTCCGACCAAGCGATCGAGGCGCTGGTCGAACCGCTGGAACGTGATGGCAAAAGCGTGGTGTTGCTGGTCGACGGGAGCACACCGCTGCTGATGTTGGCGGTGGCCGATACAGTCAGGCCGACAACCGCGCAAGCCATTGCAGATCTCGCGGCGCTAGGCGTCGAAGTGGTCATGCTGAGCGGGGACAACGCCCACACGGCACGCGCGATTGGCCTCCAGGTTGGCATCAACGACGCGCGCGGCGGGTTGCTTCCGGAAGATAAGCTGGGCGCCGTGGTCGACCTGATAGCCACGTTCGGCCACGTCGGCATGGTGGGAGACGGCGTCAACGACGCTCCGGCGCTGGCTAAGGCCGACATCGGTTTCGCGATGGGCGCCATGGGCACTGACACGGCGCTCGAGACGGCGGACGTGGCCCTGATGGACGACGACTTGCGGAAAATACCGGAATTCATCCGTCTGAGCGGTAAGGCTCGCGCCATCCTGATGCAGAACATCGGTCTTGCCTTGGCGATCAAGGCCGTGTTCCTGGTTATGGCCCTGCACGGCGAAGCGACGTTGTGGATGGCCGTGTTCGCTGACATGGGCGCCAGTCTGTTGGTCGTCATGAACGGGCTGCGCCTACTACGCAGGATTCGAAACTGAGATATCCCAGTAGGCGATTTTTTACTTTTACTCCTTGGTGGCCTTTGCCACTCTACTTCTGGAACAATTATGCAAGTGATCCGAGTGCTTTTAGTATGGGTTTGTCTGGTGTCGTCGGCGACGACGCTCCACGCGGAGCAGTTATCGACCGTTGAACAGACCAAGCAGATATGGCAACTGCTGGATTATCTCGCTGTGGATTACGCGAAATCGGTGAAAGAAGGCACCGTCGCCAGCCAGAGCGAATATGCAGAAATGCAGGAATTCGCGCACGCCGCGCGCCAACAGCTGGCCGTGCTGCCTACCACGCCGCAGCAGGTCGCGCTGCTGTCCGATGCTGACGCCTTGCGTCAGTCGATCGCGCAGAAGGCGTCGGCGGACCAGGTAGGCGATCAAGCGCACCGTCTGGCTGCGGCACTGCTGGTGGCCTACCCGGTACCAGTATCGCCATCGAAGACCCCGGATCTGCGTCAGGGCGCCGCACTGTACCAAAGTAATTGCGCTGCCTGTCACGGGACGTCCGGTCATGCAGACGGTCCTCTGGCCGCCTCGCTCAATCCACCACCGATCGCGTTGGCGGATCACGCGCGCGCGCGTGAGCGAAGTGTCTTCGCCCTACAGCAGATCGTCACGCGCGGCGTGGAAGGCACCTCGATGGCGAGTTTTGCAAAGTTGACCGAGGACGAGCGCTGGGCCGTGGCCTACTTCGCGTCGACACTGTCGTATTCCGACGCTGACCGTCAGGCAGGCGCAAAGCTTTGGGCCGAACGCCCGGAGTTGCATGCGGCCTTGCCGACGCTGGCCAAACTGAGCGAATCGTCCGAGAGCGCCCTGACCAAGGCCGTCGACGCGGACGCCGCGCGCGGCTTGACCGCTTATCTGCGCAGTGCGCCGGCGACGCTGGCGCAGTCAAACGCGGACACCTTGCCTATCGCCATGTCCAAGCTCAAAGCCAGTGTGGTCGCACTGGAGGCCGGCGACATGGCGGCCGCTGCGCGTCTGGGCTTGTCGGCTTATCTGGACGGCTTCGAGCCGGTGGAGCCGGCGCTGGCGGCCAAGAACAATGCGCTCTTTTCGGAGATCGAAAAAACGATGGGAGATTATCGCCATGCCGTCTCCACCAACAATCTGCCGCAGGCTCGTGCCACCGCGACGCGCTTGCAGGGGCTGCTGTCCGATGCGCAAGGCGCGCTCGACTCCTCCAACGATCCGTTGTCGACGTTCATCGGCGCGTTGACCATTTTGTTGCGAGAAGGCGTGGAGGCGTTGCTGGTGGTTGTCGCCATGCTGGCGTTCCTGAAAAAAGCTGGTCGTCAGGACGTGCTGCCCTACGTGCACGCGGGTTGGATCGTTGCGCTTGCGGGCGGCGCCCTGACATGGGCAGTCGCCACATATCTTGTCGATCTGAGTGGCGCGAGCCGTGAAATGACCGAGGGGTTTTCCGCAATCTTTGCAGCAGTGGTGCTGTTGGCCGTGGGTATCTGGATGCATCAGAAGAGTCTCGCGGGGCGCTGGCAGGCATATGTGAAGGACAAGCTCTCCTCGGCGCTCAACAAGCGCTCGGCCGCGATGTTGTTCTTGCTATCGTTCGTTACCGTCTACCGCGAGGTGTTTGAAACGGTGCTGTTTTATGTCGCGCTGTGGACCGAGCATAATGGCATATATCTGCTCGCTGGCCTTGGGGCGGGCATCGTTATCTTGGCCGTGATCGCCGTCTTGCTGTTGCGCTCCAGCGCCAGATTGCCTATCAGCCAATTCTTTGCCTACAGCTCTGCACTGGTGGCCGTACTGGCGGTGGTCCTCGCTGGCAAGGGAGTGGCAGCCTTGCAAAAAGTAGGATTCCTGGATATGACGCCGGTCGCCGCTCCCCGCGTCGAGGTGTTGGGGATTTATCCGACCGCGCAGACGCTGGCGGCACAGGTGCTAATTCTCGCGATCATCGCCATCAGCATCCGCTATAACCTGCGAAGCCAGGCTCGGAGGAGTTGATCGTGGTCCAGTTGAATACATTTCAGTCGTCTATCAGCGCCTGAATGATTGGGCAGCCATCGTCCCGCTCCTCGCTGTCGCACCGCGCAACCATGCCTGTGAGAGCGGCTTTCATCGCCTGCAGATCGGCCAGTTTGGACTCCACCATGGCTAACTTCCTGGCGGCCAGGTAACGCGTGCTGGTACAGGCCAGAGAACCTTCCAGTTTGAGCAGGCTCGTAATTTCATCGAGCGTGAAGCCAAGTAGCTGCGCGCGCTTGATGAACCGAATTCGATGGATCCATTCTTCCCCATAGGTCCGGTAGCCGCCCCCATGCGGCCGCGCCGGCTCGTCGATCAGTCCGCTGCGTTGGTAAAACCGGACTGTTTCCACGTTGGCTAAATGTGCCCATCCCCTCGAAAAGGTAAAAGTTTTGAAATCGGCTTTTTGAGGGCAACGGAGCAAATCGGCAGTCGGCTCTGCTCCTACCGGACCAAGTCGCACAACGTCATGCCGAGTGCTCCCTAAGGGCTACATTTCAGTCGTCGATCAGCGCCTGAATGATTGGGCAGCCATCGTTCCGTTCCTCGCTGTCGCATCGCGCAACCATGCCTGTGAGAGCGGTTTTCATCGCCTGAAGATCGGCCAGTTTGGACTCCACCATGGCAAGCTTCTTGGCTGCCAGGTCGCGCGTGCTCGTACAGGTCAGAGAGCCTTCAAGTTTGAGCAGGTTCGTAATTTCGTCGAGAGTGAAGCCAAGTAGCTGCGCGCGCTTGATGAATCGAATTCGACGGATGCACTCTTCCCCATAGGTCCGGTAGCCCTCGTGTGGCCGCGTCGGCTCGTCGATCAGTCCGCTACGCTGGTAGAACCGGACTGTTTCCACGTTCACACCGGCGGCGTTGGCCAAGCGGCCGATGGTCATTTTCTCGATCATGCACTTGACTCCGTATCTATGTACGGAGTTTATCCTATTCTCGTGTAAAACCAATTGGAGTCGCCATGACGATCGGAACGAAAGGTACGCTGGCCGCTGGGGTGCTGGCGGCGCTTGGCGCATCCGCATGCTGCGCTGGCCCGCTCATCCTGCTGCTACTTGGCGTCGGTGGCGGTTGGGCATCGCGCCTTATCGCATTTGAGCCGTACAGTCCTTATTTCACCGGCCTGACGCTGCTGCTTCTCGGCCTGGCCTTCTACAATCTCTACGTGCGTCGACGTGCCTGCGCGCCAGGTGACGCGTGCGCTGCAGATAGAGTCATCAGGAACCAGCGCATTCTGTTCTGGCTTGTTACGTTGCCAGTGATACTGCTGCTGGCATTTCCCTTGTACGCCCCGCTGTTTTATTGAAAGGATATTCCATGCGCATCCCCACCTTCATTTTATCGTTGCTACTGGCTGGATCGGCTTTCGCCAGCTCGCCGAAAACCGTTACGCTCAATGTCCAGAACATGACTTGTCCGGCATGTCCGATCACCGTTAAAAAAGCGCTGGAGCAGGTTCCAGGCGTGAGCGACGTGAGGATCGATTTCGAGCACAAGACCGCAACCGTGCATTTGGATGCGGACAAGGCCAATATCGCGCTGCTGACCAAGGCGACCGCCGATGCGGGTTTCCCGTCCACGATCGGAAAGTAAAGCCATGGCCGATGCAATTCTCACATCGACCCTGACCTGCCCGCACTGCGGACTAAGCAAGCAGGAAGTCATGCCTACCGATGCGTGCCAGTTCTATTATGAATGTACGGGCTGTGCCGTCGTGTTGCGGCCGAGGGCTGGCGACTGTTGCGTCTTCTGTTCATACGGCACGGTGAAATGTCCGCCGATCCAACTGGAGCGTGGATGCTGCGGCCAGCCAGTCGCTGAGTGAACGGCTACTGATCGACACGAATACGCAAAAACAATTATTTTGACTCAAAAACGATTACAAAACGGTCATTTGCTCAAAAAACGATTATAAAATTGTCGTTCTGACATTGGGCGCAGGAGGATGCTCAGCGGTCTGGCCCTGCGGTCGCTGGAGTGGTTGCGATCTTGTCGAGGTAGGCCCGCAGCTGCTCGCCGATTTGCTCCTGTGCCTGCACTTTCGTGGTCGCCTGGGCCAGCAAAAGCTCCAACTCGCGGACCTGCGCCTTCGCCGGCGCGATCTGGCTGTTGGCGTCGCTAAGCCGCTCGGCGAGCAGCTCGGCCTCGGCAATTTTGCTGGTCAATTGGCGCTCGGTATCGGCGGCGTGCATGTGCAGCGATTGTAATGTGTCGATTTTCTGCTCCAGCTTACGGTTTTGCGTCAGTTGCTCATACAGGCCCTGTTTCGTGTGAGACAGCTCTGCCACCAGCTTCGCCCCTTCCTGGTTCAGTCGGGTCGTCTCGTCCTGTTTCACGGCGATCGTCTGCTGTGCCTGCCGCAGTTCGGCTTGCACTTGCTGGATCTGCTGTTCGTGGCGCCGGATGTCGGCTTCCCTCTGCTCCTTTATCGACTGACGATAGTGCTCCAGCGCTTGGCGCGCGTGTTGGTGTTTTTCCTCCAGCGATTGGCGGTGCGCCTCATTCTCGGCCAGGCGCTGCTGTAGGTCCGACACCTGCTGTTCGGCGACCTGGCGCATGGTCGATTCCCTTTGATGATCGGCTTGGCTGGCCACCAGTGCCAGAGCTTGTTCCTGCAGGGCCGCCTCCAGTTCCAGCGCGCGGGCCCGCAGCTGCGAATTTTCGTTCTGGGCAGCTTGCAGCGCCGCCACATGCTCGGCCGCCTTCGCATCGGAATCGACGCGGACCGCCGCCACCCGTTCCTCAGCCTCCTCCTGCAATCGCACGACCAGTCGCTCTACCAGGTCCTGTAAAGCTTCGCTGACCGAGGCGCGCTTGCCGCCGGCGCCACCATCCTCAGATTCCAGTTCCTTGAGGTATTTGTGAATGGTGGTTTTGGATCCGGTGTTCCCCAGCGCCACGCGAACGGCGTCCACCGACGGGTTTATACCCTGCGCGATGAGGGCGTCACGCGCCTTTTGTACATCCGATTTGTATAGTCCGCTCCGCGCCATGGGGTCTCCTTAGGATGAAATAAGATAACATGTTACATACCACGTTATTACATACTATATTGGTATCTGCTTCAAGGTGATTTGCGTTTAAATTTTACATCGGATAAAGTAGGTTTATCCGGTGTGATGGCCAAAATCCGCCGTTTTTTGGCGCCGTCGCTGTAATTTCGCAGTTGGCCAGCTACATTGATGCTTTGTTGTGGAGGTAGCGATTGTGACGCTCGACGAATACACCATTGATTCAAAAAAACGTGGCGCGCTGATCCTTGCGCTCAGGAAAACGATCGCCAGCGAATTCACGACCGAAGACTGGCGTGAGTTCGGGTATTTGTCCGGGGAATCCGATTACATCCAGCGCCATGACCGCCTACTACGCAGCTTGCATTGGCGGGACCCTGATTACGGTGACTGCGTGCTGCAGGCGCTTGAGCGTTTTTCCCGCGAAGGCTGGGACGTGATAGACCTGCTCATCAACCATCCAAAGCTGACCAGCCAACTGCTGGCGGAGATCCCGAACCTGTCGATTTTTGTGCGCACGAATATTCAAAGTGTACAGACCGAGGCGCCCTCCAGCCTCTCGAGCGGCGACGTGGTACTGCTTGCACTCAATGATGCCGAGCATCTAATGCGTATCAGCGGCCCGGTCAGCGCGGTCGACCGTCTGCATACTGCGCTGCACGGCTATTTTCGAAGCTTGTGTATTGAAAGCGGTATCGCGGTGGCCGATGATGCCTCATTGACAGCACTGTTCAAGGTCTTGCGCACGGCACACCCGATACTCAAGGACCTGGGCTCGTATGACAACGACCTGGTGCGCGTTCTGCATGGGTTTGCGAACGCGATCGACGCCATCAACTCCCTGCGCAACAACGGCAGCATCGCGCACCCGTCCGATGACCTATTGAGCGAACCTGAGGCCCACCTCGCCGCCAACGCGACCCGAACAATATTCAACTATATTCGGGCCAAGGTGGGACACTGACCCATGACCAAACTTGATCAATACATCGAAGCGGCGACGCGAGACAACACCCGCCAAAGCTATCGAGCAGCCATCGAGCACTTTGAAGTGCAATGGAAAGGCCTGCTGCCCGCCACGGCCGACGGTGTGGCCCGCTACCTGGCGGAATATGCCGATACGTTGGCCGTCAGCACCCTGCGGCAGCGCCTGGCGGCGCTCGCCCAATGGCACAATGCACAGGGGTTTCCCGATCCGACCAAGGCACCCATCGTCCGCCAGGCCATGCGCGGCATCCGCGCGCTGCATCCAGCGCAGGAGAAGCAGGCGAAGCCCCTGCAGCTCGATGAGCTGGAGCGCGTCGTTGGCGCGCTCCATCGCGCGGTCGAAGCCGCCCGACGCGGATGCGACCGCGCCGCCGAGCTGCGCAGTCTGCGCGACAAATCACTGATCCTGCTCGGGTTCTGGCGCGGATTTCGCAGCGATGAACTGAGCCGGCTTCGCGTCGAGCATGTTGAGGCCAGCGCCGGCGAAGGCATCAGTTGCTTTCTGGGGCGGACCAAGGGCGATCGACAAAATCTCGGTAGCACGTTCCGCGCGCCCGCGTTGTCGCGCCTGTGCCCGGTTGATGCCTACCTGGACTGGATCGGCGTCGCGCAACTAACCTCCGGGCCGGTATATCGCGCAATCGATCGCTGGGGCCATGTCGGTGAAAATGGCCTACATATCGACAGCATTGCGCCGCTGTTGCGGGCGGTGCTGAAGAATGGAGGCCTGGAAGCGGCTGATGCCTACAGCGGCCACTCGCTGCGCCGGGGCTTCGCGAATTGGGCGGCGTCCGATGGCTGGGACGTGAAAAGCCTCATGGAATATGTGGGTTGGCGGGATATCAAGTCGGCGTTACGATATCTCGATGCCTCCGTCTCGTTCGCGAAGGACCGGATGGAGCACGGCATGCTCCGTCCTGCGCGCGAGTTGGATGGACCGTAACTCAGCTCCTGGCGTCAACCATCGTCATATTTTTGAGGAGGGCATCCATACCGCCGGCAGATTTCAAAGCCCGCACCTATTTGATGATCGCTGGTATGCTGAACACTGTTGCAATAGTCCCCGGCGTAGTCGTGCTATGATTTTTGCATGAAAAAGTTGCTCCTCATTTTGCTGTTGTGCGTCGTCCCATTCCAATTTGCCTGGGCGGCTGCGGGCGCGTATTGCCAGCATGAAACGGGCGCGGCACCCATGCATTTCGGGCATCATGCCCACAATCATCAAATCAGTGCGGAGAAGACCGACTCGCCGTACAAGGTAGGCAAACTCCATCCTGACTGCGGATCATGCCACGGAACGAGCTTCGCCCTGTTCCAAGAGCCTGTCCTGGCTCACCGCATCGTCTCGGTCGGAACGAACGTGCCAGACGCGAAGCCGGAAATCTATACTTCCCATATTCCCGAGGGCCCCCGCCGCCCGGATCGTCTATCTTTCCTGTAACCCGACGCAACAGTCTTGTCGGTGCGCTGACAGCGCGACAGGTGTTCGTCTAATTTTCAACGCTGGTCCTGCCACGATCGACGATTAAGTACTGCACTCGGCTCATTGTCGCTGCGCTACGCTCCACATCGTAATACCTGACCGCAGCTGGGCCTGGTGACGATCGAATAATACAAACAAGGGATGCGAAATGACGCAAACAGAAAAAATCCGCCTTGAGTTGCCTCTGGTGTTGCCGAACGTAATGGACGTCGATGACTTATGTATCGATAGGCTGATCAAGGCGCTCTCCGGACGGGGCGGTATCGAAAAAGCGCACATCAAAAAAGCCAATGGTGATGAACCTTTACTCTGTCTGCACTACGATCCGGCGACAATCTCAGTGTCCCGCATAAGGGAACTGGTTCAATCAGTCGGCGCGCAACTGACAAAGAAGTATGGACACTATGTGGCACGGCTTACAGCGCCGCTACACGCGCGCAGTGCCCGCCTTTTTTCAAACCGTCTTCGCGGTATCGGCGGTGTGCTGGAGGCGGAGGTCTCACCGTCCGGGGCCATGCGTGTTGAATACGACACGGAAGTACTGTCTCAAGCCGAGTTGGTCACCCAGATTGGGTTTATTGGCGGGGTTATCGCAAGCTTGAGCCATTCGATGCCAGAAATGGCAGAGAACAAAGCGACCGAGAAGGTCCACCCTGACATCTCGCATCGAGAGGAGCCGGCCACGACGCAAAACGGAGCAGGCAAAGTGCCGCAGGATGCCCAACCTGAGAACCGAAGCGAACACGAGAAGCACCAGCACGACGAGCATTCGGAGCATGGCCACGATGACTCGACGGGCCATCCCCACGTGCATGACACGAAAGGTAAGGAACACGCTGGCCATGATCATGATCACGGCGGAATCTTCGGCGAGAAATCAGAACTGATTTTTGCCATATTGGCCGGTGCCTTTATGCTCGCAGGCTGGCTAAGCACTTGGATGCAGTTCGGCCCGGACTGGCTCGTCACTACGCTTTTCTGCATCGCGTATCTGTTTGGCGGCTACTTTACCACTAAGGAAGCGCTCGAAAATATTCTCGCTCGCCGCTTTGAGATCGATACCTTAATGCTCGTGGCTGCTGCAGGCGCTGGTGCATTAGGCAAGTGGGGCGAAGGCGCGTTGCTGTTGTTCCTCTTTAGCTTGGGACATTCGCTCGAACATTTCGCCATGGGCCGCGCGCGGCGGGCGATCGAAGCACTCGCCAAACTGGCGCCTGAGACTGCGTCCGTTAAACGCGGGGACAAGGTTGAGGAAGTAGCGGTGGATACGCTGAAACCTGGCGACATCGTGCTCGTCAAGCCCAATGAGCGTCTGCCGGCAGATGGCGTCGTCGTAAAGGGCACGACCAGCGTCAATCAGGCGCCGGTCACTGGCGAAAGCGTTCCGGTCGACAAACAGCCCGTGACTGACGGCACTGCCGCTATTGCTGCATTCGAAAAAGTGGCGGCGAATAACCGGGTTTTTGCCGGCACCATCAATGGATCGGGCGGGATCGAGGTGATGGTGGCCAAGCTTGCCGCGCAGTCGACGATGGCCCGCGTCGTCCAAATGGTGACAGAAGCTGAGGCCCAACGGTCTCCGACACAGCAGTTCACCGACAAGTTTGAACGCATATTTGTGCCGGTAGTTCTGGCCCTGGTCGCCTTGCTGATGTTTGCATTCATCGTGGTTGACGAGCCGTTCGCCGACAGCTTCTATCGTGCGATGGCCGTGCTGGTTGCCGCCAGCCCCTGCGCGCTCGCTATCTCCGTCCCCAGCGCGGTGCTGTCAGGAGTCGCCCGCGCGGGGCGCGGCGGCGTCCTGGTCAAAGGCGGCGGGCCGCTGGAAAACTTGGGCAGTCTGACTTCCATTGCGTTCGATAAGACCGGCACGCTCACTGAAGGCAAACCGAAACTCACCGATGTTATCGTGGCCGAGGGCGTCGAAGAGTCGGAACTGCTGTCGGTGGTACTCGCCGTTGAGTCGCATAGTGATCATCCGCTTGCCTCGGCCTTGGTAGATGGGGCGCGCGAGAGGTTGCCGAAGGATCAGGTCACACTGCCAGCGGACGACGTTAAGAGCATCACCGGTCGCGGCATCCAAGCGGAAGTGAATGGCGAGACCGTCTACATTGCAAAACCTGTGCTGTTCTCCGAGATCAAGGTCGCATCCATTCCTGACACACTGGCCAAAGCCAATGAAAAACTTGTGGCCGATGGTCGCACCACGATGATGGTAGTAAAAGGCTCGCGCTTCCTGGGCGTCGTGGGTGTGATGGATACGCCAAGGGAAGTGGCTGCGTCGGTGATGACCAGGCTGCGGGCGCTGGGAATCGAACGCCTGATTATGATTTCCGGTGACAATCAGCAGGTAGCCGATTCCGTCGCCCGCACGGTCGGACTGACGGAGGCGCGCGGGGATTTGATGCCTGAGCAAAAGGTCGAGGCCATCAAGCAGCTGCGTCAGCAGCACGGCAAGGTGGCCATGGTCGGCGACGGCGTCAACGACGCCCCGGCGATGGCCAACTCCACCGTTGGCATAGCGATGGGAGCCGCCGGGTCGGATGTTGCGCTGGAGGCGGCCGACGTCGCATTGATGGGCGACGACCTCGGGCAGTTGCCGTTCGTCGTAGGCCTGTCGCGCCAAACCAGCCGTATTATCAAGCAGAACCTCTGGGTCAGCCTCGGTGTGGTAGCCGTGCTTATCCCTGCGACGATCTTTGGCCTGAATATCGGAACCGCAGTCCTGTTCCATGAAGGCTCGACTATTTTGGTTGTGATCAATGCACTGCGCCTGTTGGCATTCCAGGATGAGGCGAACGTTGCGACAGATGTGACGGCTCCGCAGGTTCAACCGATCGCGCTGGAAGGGAAGAAGGAAGGACACACCGCGTGAGTACGCTATCCTCGGTCGTGTCGTTCGCGCTGTTTCCGGCGATCGCGGTAATCGTTGGCGCCTGCGTCACGTTCGTTCGAGAACCTGGCGCAGGCATGCGTAGCGCCGTGCAGCATTTTGCCGCTGGCGTTATTTTTTGCGTCCTGGCGACGGAGCTCCTGCCCGATCTACTCCACCGCCGCATGCCCTGGATGACCTTGGGTGGCTTTACCGTTGGCGTGGCGCTGATGTTGCTATTGAAGTGGGCCGGACAATCTGAGGTCGAGGTCGCCTCAAAAAATCCAACCGGGCTGCTCACGGCGCTGGGTGTGGACGTTGCGCTTGATGGCGTGCTTATTGGACTTTCGCTGGCCGCCGGAGAGCGCCAAGGACTCTTGCTGACGATTGCATTGGTTCTTGAGCTCTTTTTCCTGGGTGTGTCGTGCGCCACATCGCTCACGGGGCTGGGGAAAAACAGGAAAAGTATCGTGCTCGTCAATCTGACTCTTGCTCTGATTTTGGTCTCGAGCGCGGCCGTCGGCGCTGTAGTGCTCAGCAATGTCAGCCCTTCGTACGTCGACGCGATCCTGGCTTTTGGTGTAGCGGCACTACTTTACCTCGTCACAGAGGAATTGCTGGTCGAGGCCCACGAGGGAAAGGACACACCATGGCAGACCGGAATGTTCTTTCTCGGATTTATTGCGCTCTTCATGGTCGACATGCTGCTCTCGTGACGCGTCTGCCGAAGTGGTTCGGCTCTATGCCGTTTCGTGTGGAATTTGACGTCAGGCGACATGCCGTGTAACGCCGAAATCGCGTGGCACGGCAGCG
>NZ_JBXANP010000038.1:0-18297 GCF_058801745.1 Rugamonas sp. GW822-FHT03B10
CAGGACCGTGAAACAACTCTGCGCCGATGATAGTGCTGCAACCAGTGTGAAAGTAGGTTATCGTCAAGCTAGTTATACAGAAAAACCCCCGTCAGCCTGAACGCGCTCAAGATCGCGCTCAGTGCAGTCGGGGGTTTTTTTTCGTCCCTGGCAGGCTACGCCTGTCGTCTTGCATGTAACACCTGTCCCAATATGGGACAACACATCCCTTCTTGCCACGGCAACAGCCCGGGAAACAGCCAGTCAAGCGCATGGCACGGCAATTGCTCACTACCTTGATATTAGTCATTTCAAAACGGTAGGAGACCACCATGCAACATCCAATTCGCACTATCTTCGCTGGCGCCGCTTTCGCTACGGCCGCTCTCACCTCCATGATCGCTTACGCCCACGGCAACGTGACGCCGCAGGCTGTCGATACCACCGGCCTGCCATCTGTGGGCGACAAGTGGCTGGATCAGAATCCATTCCGCGGCAACAAGCTGGCCCTGAAAATCGGCAGCTCGGCCTACAATCAGAACTGCGCCCGTTGCCACGGTCTGGAAGCCATCACCGGCGGCATCGCGCCCGACCTGCGCAAGCTTGACCGGGACTGCTTCGACATCAAGAACGACAAGAAGAAACAGGCCTGCTACAAGGAGACGGACAACTACTTCCTGACCTCGATCCGCCACGGCAAGGTGCGCAATGGCGCCGTCTACATGCCACCGTTCGAGGGCGTGTTCAACCAGGAAGCCATGTGGGCCATCAAGACCTATCTGGAAGACCGCCGGGAAGTGAAATAAGTCCCGTTCGTTCCTCTTTTCCACAGGTCGTCTTTGATTCCGAGGTGCTTTCATGTTCAAGTTCTCCATGCGCGCCGCAAGCGCGACGATTGCCCTGGCCGGTGTGCTGATGTGCGCCACTTCTCCTGCGCGTGCCGACTGGAGCAAGATCCAGCAATCGGGTTCGCTCAAGGTGGCGGTGTACAACGACTTCGCGCCTTATTCCGACCATAGCGCCGGCATCGATGTCGACCTGGCACAGGCGCTGGCGCAGAAGCTGGGCCTCAAACTCAGCCTGCTGCCGTTCCCCGCCGGCGAGGAGCTGAGCGACGACCTGCGCAACATGGTCTGGAAGGGGCACTACATGGGCTACGGTCCCGCCGACGTGATGTTGCACGTGCCGGTGGAGCCCAAGCTGATGAACGAGAACGACAAGGTCCGCATCTTCGCGCCCTATCACGTGGAATCGGTGCGTCTGGTCCGTAATGCCAAGAGCATCCCCGCCTACAACGGCCTCGATTCGTTGAATGGTAAAACCATCGGCGTTGAGAAGGTGTCGATCGCGGGCATGGTGATGCTTGGTGAGGGCAATGGTCGTTTCCGTGACAACGTGCGCATTTTCGACACAGCGGCACAGGCGCTGGAACAGCTCAAGGCGGGCAAGATCGACGCCGTGCTGGCCAATCGCTCGGAGATCGAGGCGTCGCTCAAGGGCGATCCCGCGTTCCCGCTCGAGGAAGCCAGTTTCCAGCGCCTGCCGCGCGCCGGCTGGGCGGTCGGCATGGCCGTGCGCAAGGATGATGTGGAAGTGGCCAAGCTGCTGCAGTCGGCCATGAACGACTTGCGCAGCAGCGGCGAGTTGCAGGCCATCTTTGCCAAATACGGCGTGCATCTGGTGCAGCCGTGAACCCGGCGCCGCAGCGCACACGGCTGGCGACAGCCGTTGCGCTGGCACTGCTGGCGACCGCCGCCAGCGCGGAGCAGAGCACGCCGTTGGAACAGCAGGCCTTGCCGGAGCTGGCGACGGGGCCGGTGCTGGCGCTGCGGTCGATCGATGTGGTCGGCGTCGCGCCGGTGCCCGGCCTTGGGATAGACCGCAACCTGCTGCCCTATGCCGTGCAGACGGCGTCCTCGCGCGACATGCGGCCGTCGGCCGGCGAGAATCTGAGCGAGTTCATGGCCCGCACGCTGACCGGCGTGGGAGTCAATGAAATCTCCGGCAGTCCGTTTCAGAACGATGTGACGTTTCGCGGCTTCCGCGCCTCGCCGGTGCTGGGCAGTTCGCAGGGCATTTCCGTCTACCTGGACGGGGTGCGGGTGAACGAGCCGTTCGGTGACGTCGTCAATTGGGACATGGTGCCGGAAGCGGCCATCGGCAGCGTGCTGCTGGCGCCCGGCTCCAACCCCTTGTACGGCCTTAATTCGCTGGGTGGCGCGCTTGCGCTCAACAGCAAATCGGGCAAGACCCATCCCGGACTGGACGTCAGCGTTTCGGACGGCAGCAATGGCCAACGGCGCACCGATCTCGCCTACGGCTATAGCGGCGATCAGCCGTGGCATGCCTTCCTGGCCACCACGCTGTTCAACGACCGTGGCTGGCGCGAGCATTCGAATGGCCGGCTCGGTAATCTTTACCTCAAACTGGGCGGCACCAGCGGCGCCAACGAGTGGAACCTCGCCTTGTTGGGGGGCAGCAGCAGCCTGGTTGGCAATGGCCTGCTGCCCAGCTACCGCGGCGACGACACCGGCCAGGGCTTGTACGAAACCAACCGCCGCGCCATCTACACCTACGCCGACGAGACGCGCAACCGCCTGCACCAGGCCGTGTTCAGCGTGATCCACGATCTGGGCGAGGCGGGGGAGCTGGCGGGCAATGCCTATGTGCGCAACAGCCGGCGCGACACCGTCAACGGCGACATCGGCGAGGCTTATGGCGACTATGTTGCCGATTGCGGCGCCGGCTTTCTGGCCGATGGCGGCGCCGCCAATCCGGACACCTGCGGCTACGACCGCAGCGCCGCCGCGTCGCTGCATCCGGCTTCATTCAACACCACCAGCACGCGCCAGAACAGCCAGGGTGCGAGCCTTAACCTGAGCCGCGACATTGCGGCGCACAAGCTGCTGGCCGGCGTGACCTTCGACCGCAGCAGCGTCAGCTTCGCCCAGTTCGCGCAGGATGCCTTCTTCACCCCGGATCGGGGCGTGCAGGCCGATCCGGCCGCCGAGCGCGAGCCCACGTCGTCCGTGTCCGGCAGCGCGCGCACCGTGGGCCTGTACGGTTCGGACACATGGAGCGTGACGAACGACACGCACGTGACGCTCTCCGCCCGCTACAACCGCGCGCGCGTGGCCAACACCCTGGTCAACGCCGGCAGCGCGCAAGCGCCGGAAGCGTTCAATTACCAGAAGCTCAATCCAGCCATCGGCGTCGCGCATGACGTGGGCGGCGGCCTGTCGTTGCTGGCCAACTGGTCGCAGAGCACGCGCGTGCCGACCGTGATCGAACTGGGGTGCGCCGATCCCGCGCTGCCGTGCCGGCTGCCGGTCGGCCTGCAATCGGATCCCTACCTGAAGCAGGTGGTATCGCGCACCATCGAAGCGGGCGCGCGCTGGCAGGCCGGCCATCACGCCAGTGCCACGTTGTCCCTCTACCGCACGGTCAACCAGGACGACATCCTGTTCCGCAGCGCCGGCACCACCCAGCAGGGCTACTTCTCCAACTTCAAGCGCACGCTCCACCAGGGCGCGGACCTGAGCGCAAGCGGAGCATGGGGCGACCTGACGGGGCGCCTGAGCTACAGCTATCTGCACGCCGTGTACGACGCCGACGGCACGCTGTTCACGGGCGCGCGCAATGTGCGGGTGGCGGCCGGCACGCGCATCGCTGGATTGCCCCGGCATACGCTCAAGCTGGGTGTGGATTGGCGCGCCACGCCAGCGCTGACGCTGGGCGCTGAACTGGCGGCCACGTCGGACCTGATCGCGCAGGGAAATGAGGATGGCTTGATCGCCGATACCCAGGCCGGACAGGCGCCGCAGGCCGCCGACTTGCGCGTGCATGGCTATGCCCTGTTCGGCCTGCACATGAACTATCACCCCACCCAGCGCTGGGAGTTGTACGCGCGCATCAACAACGCGACCAACCGCCGCTATGAAACCTTTGGCGCCGTGGCGCAGGACATGTTCCCGAATGGCCGCCTGCTGCAGCCGCTGGATGGCGCGGTGCAGGCGGCGCCGGTCAGTTTCGTCGCGCCCGGCGCACCACGTTCTGTGGTGGCCGGGTTGCGCTATCACTTCTGAGCGCTGTCAGAACCCGTACCGCGCGCTGGCGCCCATCAGCCAGTTGCGCCCCGGTGCGGCTTCGTAATAGCGCTTGTTGGTGTCACCCACGATCACCGATCCCACGTAGTCTCTGTCGAGCAGGTTGTTCACGCGCAGGAACTGCTTGAAGGTCCAGCCCTTCCATTCCTGCTTGGCCGTGATGCGCGCATTCAGGATGCCATAGCCGGGTGCCGGTTTTTCGGCGTTCGCGTCTTCCGCGTAGATGCGGCCACTGGCCACGCCTTCCAGCGCGGCGCCCAGATGGCCGCTGCGGTCGGCCCACGCCAGTTCCATGTACATGTTCGCGTTCGGTACGCCCGGCAGGCGGCTGCCCTGCTGGACGGTGCCGAAGGCCTGGTCGTAGACGGCGCGCAGCGTGGTCAGCGCCAGACGCGTGCTCAGGCCGTAGCGCCAGCTGGAATCGAGCGACAGTTCGGCGCCCTGGCGCAGAGTGCTGCCGCCGTTGCGGTAGCTGGTGCGGCCGCCGACCGAGCTGTCGACCACCAGCTCGTCGCTGGTGCGGACCTGGAACACGGCGGCGTTGACGCGGGTGTCTGCCAGCGGCTGGGCCTTGATGCCGGCCTCCAGGTGGGTGCTGTTGGCCGCCTTCAGATTGAAGTTGAAGCCGGCCCCCGTGCCAGAGTAGAACAGCTCATTGAGGGTCGGTGTCTCGAAGCCGCGCGCGGCGCTGCCGTACACGTTCAGCCGTGGCGTCACCTGGTACAGCAGACCCAGTACCGGCGTGGTGTGGCTGAAGGTCAGGTTGCCGCTGTCGTTGCCGTTGCTGAGGAAGTGGTCGTCCACCTCGATCTTCACGCGGCTGTGGCGCAGGCCCGCCGTCGCCAGCCACGGGCCGGACTGCCATTCGGCCTGCAGATAGGGATCGAGGTTGGAGACGATGTCGTCCTCGTCGCGCCGCAGTTTGCCTTGCACGCCGAACTGGGTGCCGATGAAGTTCTCGAAGCCCTGGCGGGCGTCGCTGGAGTGGCCGTACTCGAGGCCGAAGGTGGTGCTGAGTTTGCCGCCGGCCAGCTGGTTCACGTGCAGCCAGTTGAGGTCCGTGCCATGGAAATTGCGCTCGAAGTCCACCACGCCGCCGGAATGGCTGGCCGGCGCCTGGAAGGCTTTGGAGAACGCCTGGTACTGGATCACGTCGCGGTTGCCGCCGTAGACGGAGGCGCGCAGGCGGTCGTCGCCGAACGCCTGTTCCCACACGGCGCCGACCTGCTCGTGGTGGATGCTCTTGCGGGTGTTGTAGCGGTCGGCCAGTGTGCGTTTGGGCGACAGGGGATCGGTGCTGTCGATCTCGCCGGCGCGCGGGTCGCGCTGGAAGGTGGCCCAGGTCACGCCCAGCGGATCCTGGGTGTCGTCCTGGCGCAGCCCGTTGGCGACGATGCTCAGTTTGGCCCCGGCCATGGGGGCCAGCGTCAGCTTGGCGTAGGCCTGGTCGCGCCGGGCGGCGCTGTGGGCGCGGTAGCCGTCCGTGTCGAAACGCGAGGCGTCGAGCACGTAGCCGATGCCGCCCGATTTGCCTTGCGCGTTCAGGTCCGCCTTGCGCGTGCCGTAGCTGCCGCCGGTCAGGTTCATCTCGACCGATGGCGCACCTTCGCCGTCGCGGGTGACAAGCTGGATCACGCCGCCCGAGTGGTTGCCGTACAGGGCGGAGAACGGGCCGCGCAGCACTTCGATGTGGTCGGCCATGTCGAGGTTGAAGGTGGCGGCCTGGCCCTGGCCGTCCGGCATGCTGGCCGGGATGCCGTCCGTCACCAGGTGCACGCCGCGCACGCCGAAGGCGGAACGGGCGCCGAAGCCGCGCGACGAGATCTGCAGGTCTTGCGCGTAATTTTGACGGTTTTGCACCACCAGGCCGGGCACGGCCACCAGCGCCTCGGACGCGTTGACGCGGGCCTGGCTGTCGTGCAGGCGCGCCGTGTCGACCACGTCGAGCGCCGCCGGCAGTTCGTAGCTGGTATGGCCGGCCCGGCTGCCGCTGATCACCACCACGTCGGGGGCGGCGCCGGCGGGCGCCTCGGGGGCCGCGTCGGCGGCGGCGAACGCCTGCGGCGCCAGGGCGCTGCCGGCCGCGAATAGCGCGGCGACGGCGTTGAGTCGGAAGGCTGGGTGTTTCATGTTGTGGTCTCCATTCGGGTCGGGTTGACGGTTCACGCCTGCTCCAGGCGCGCTGCGCCAGCAAGTCTGATCGTTGATGTAAGCAATTTGCCTGCCATGCCGCGACGGCGCGTCACGCGCCGTGGCACGCCGATTGCATGATGGATCGCGCACGCGCGCGATCGCGCGCGACCGATCCACATCCCATGAAAGGCCGTACCGTGAAAACCTCCACTTTATTCGCCCTGTCGCTGCTGTGCGCGCAGGTGCATGCGGCGCCGTTTGCCTACGTGCCGAACGAGAAGTCCTCCAGCGTCAGCGTGATCGACGTCGCCAGCGGCACGGTGGTGCGCGAGATCGCCGCCGGCAAGCGCCCGCGCGGCATCGCCGCCGATCCGGCCGGGCGCCAGCTGTACGTGACGGACGCCGTCAGCAACGCTCTGCTGGTGATCGACACGGCCAGCGGCGCCACTGTGCGCACCATCGCGCTGGGCAAGTCGCCCGAAGGGGTGAACGCCTCCGCCGACGGCACGCTGGTGGCGGTGGCCGTCGAGGAGAGCAACAGCGTGACGCTGATCGGCGCGGCCGATGGCAAGGTGCTCGCCGATATCAAGGTGCAAGGCAAGAACCCCGAGCATGCCGTGTTCAGCCCGGACGGCCGCTGGCTGCTGGTGAGCGCGGAGGAGGCGGAACAGGTCGACGTGATCGACGTGGCGGCCCGGCGCGAGGTGGGCACGGTGGCGGTGGGCCGGCGTCCGCGCGGCATGGGCTTCTCGCCCGACGGCCGCCTGGCCTACGTGGCCTGCGAACTGGTCAACACGGTCTATGTGATCGACATGGCCGAGCGCAAGGCGGTGGCGCAGGTCGCGGCCGGCAAGAACTCGAACGGCATCGCCGTCAGTCCGGACGGGGCCCACGTCTACGTCTCCAACGGCATCGATGGCAGCGTGATGGTGATCGACACGGCCACCAACACCGTGAGCCACACCATCGCCGTGGGCAAGCGGCCGTGGAACATGGCGCTGACGGCCGATGGCGCCACGCTGTACGTGGCCAATGGCCGCTCCAACAGCGTGTCCGTGATCGACACGGCCAGCGCCGCCAAGCGGGCCGACATCGCCGTCGGCCAGCTGCCATGGGGCGTGGTGATCCGCTAGCGGTCCGCTGGCAGCACAGGCGCTGTGTCACACCTGTTCCAAACCGGAACAGGTGTGACAGGGCGGCGCCGGCGCCGGATCGGGCCGCAAGTGCCCCCGTCATGCCCCGCGCCCACTGTGGCGCGGCCCCGGAGCGGGGGCGCTTGCGGGTGCTGGCACGTTGTTTGCGACTAGGAGCATGTGCCTTACCAACGCCGTCACGGAACGGTCCCATAACCACAGCAGAAAGAGGATGACATGAATCTCGCGGATATCAGCAAACTTGGCGTCGCTAACCCATTCAAAGCACGCTACGACAACTACATCGGCGGCAAATTCGTCGCGCCGGTCAACGGACAATACTTCGGCAACATCACGCCGATCACGGGCCAGGTGTTCTGCGAAATCGCCCGCTCGACCGAAGCGGACGTGGAGCTGGCGCTGGACGCCGCCCACGCCGCCAAGGCCGCATGGGGCAAGACCTCGCCGGCCGAACGCGCCAACATCCTGAACCGCATCGCCGACCGCATGGAGGCGAACCTGAAGCTGATCGCCACCGCCGAGACCATCGACAACGGCAAGCCGATCCGCGAAACCATGGCCGCCGACATCCCGCTGGCGATCGACCACTTCCGCTACTTCGCCGGCTGCATCCGCGCCCAGGAAGGCTCGGTCGCCCAGATCGACTCCGAAACCTACGCCTACCACTTCCATGAGCCGCTGGGCGTCGTCGGCCAGATCATCCCCTGGAACTTCCCGATCCTGATGGCCGTGTGGAAGCTGGCGCCAGCGCTGGCCGCCGGCAACTGCGTGGTGCTGAAACCGGCCGAGCAAACCCCGGCCTCGATCATGGTGCTGCTGGAAGTGATCGGCGACCTGCTGCCGCCGGGCGTGCTGAACGTGGTCAACGGCTTCGGCCTGGAAGCCGGCAAGCCGCTGGCATCGAGCAAGCGCATCGCCAAGATCGCCTTCACCGGCGAAACCGGCACCGGCCGCCTGATCATGCAATACGCCGCGCAGAACCTGATCCCCGTCACGCTGGAACTGGGCGGCAAGTCGCCCAACATCTTCTTCGAGGACGTGATGGACGCGGACGACGCGTTCTTCGACAAGTGCCTGGAAGGTTTCGCCATGTTCGCGCTGAACCAGGGCGAGGTGTGCACCTGCCCATCGCGCGTGCTGATCCAGGAATCGATCTACGAGAAGTTCATCGAGCGCGCGCTGGCCCGCGTGGCCGCCATCAAGCAGGGCAACCCGCTCGACGCCTCGACCATGATCGGCGCCCAGGCGTCGCTGGAGCAGCTGGAGAAGATCCTGTCGTACATGGACATCGGCAAACAGGAAGGCGCCGAGCTGCTGGCCGGCGGTTCGCGCAGCGCCCAGGCGGGCGATCTGGAAGGCGGCTTCTACGTGCGTCCGACCGTCTTCAAGGGCAACAACAAGATGCGCATCTTCCAGGAAGAGATCTTTGGCCCGGTGGTGTCGGTGACCACCTTCAAGGATGAGGCGGACGCGCTGGCCATCGCCAACGACACGCTGTACGGCCTGGGCGCCGGCCTGTGGACCCGCGACGGTTCGCGCGCCTTCCGCGTCGGCCGCGCCATCCAGGCTGGCCGGGTGTGGACCAACTGCTACCACCTGTACCCGGCCCACGCCGCGTTCGGTGGCTACAAGCAGTCGGGCATCGGCCGCGAAAACCACAAGATGATGCTGGACCACTACCAGCAGACCAAGAACCTGCTGGTCAGCTACAGCCCGAACGCGCTCGGTTTCTTCTAATCGGCCGTTTCAAAAAGCCCGTGGCTTCGTTGTGGCGCCTCGCCGTGCAGGTGCACTGTCTTCGTCGCCACGCCTCGCCACGGGCGTTTTGAACCAGCCTTTGAGTGCTTGATGAAGTCCCGGCGCCGCGCGCGGCGCCGGGATTGCGAAAGGAAGCCCATGAACAATGCCATCGCCCGCGTCACCGCCACCGCGGCGGCACTGGATTTTTTGGCGGGATTGCGCCGCCAGCACGGACCGCTGATGTTCTTCCAGTCCGGCGGTTGTTGCGACGGCAGCGCGCCGATGTGCTACGGCGCCGGGGACTTCAATCTCAGCGACACGGACGTCTATCTCGGCAACCTGGATGGCACGCCGTTTTACATGGGACTGGAGCAGTTCGAGTACTGGCAGCACACGCAGTTGATCATCGATGTTGTGGACGGGAACGGCGGCATGTTCTCGCTCGATAACGGTACCGGGAAGCGCTTCCTGACCCGCTCGCGCCTGTTCACGGACGAGGAGCTTGCGGTGCTCAACAGCGCGGAGCAGCACGCAGTAAAACACAGTAGCTAATTTCGAAAAACGGGAACAGAGGAGAAGATTGTGCAGAAAAAAATTATCGCATCGCTGGTCGGCATGAGCATCCTGACGATGGCGCACGGCGCCAACGTCACCACGGCCATGCTCAACGATGCCAGCAAGGCCACCGACAGCGTGCTGTCGTTCGGCATGGGTTCGGAAGGCCAGCGTTTTTCCCCACTCACGCAAATCAACACCAAGAACGTCGACAAGCTGACGCCGGCATGGTCGTTCTCGTTCGGCGGCGAGAAGCAGCGCGGCCAGGAATCGCAGCCCGTGATCTACAAGGGCAAGATGTTCATCACCGCCTCGTACTCGCGCATTTTCGCCATCGACCTGAAGACGGGCGCCAAGCTGTGGAAATATGAGCACCGCCTGCCGGACGCCATCATGCCATGCTGCGACGTGGTCAACCGCGGCGCCGCCCTGTACGGCAACCTGGTCATCTTCGGCACGCTGGACGCGCAGCTGGTGGCCCTGGACCAGGACACGGGCAAGGTGGTGTGGAAGGAGAAGGTCGACGACTACGCGGCCGGCTACTCGATGACGGCAGCGCCGTTGATCGCCGACGGCGTACTGTTGACGGGCGTGTCGGGCGGCGAGTTCGGCATCGTGGGCCGGGTCGAGGCGCGCAACCCGATGACGGGCGAGCTGCTGTGGACCCGTCCGACGGTCGAAGGCCACATGGGCTACAAGTACGACAAGGACGGCAACGCGATCGCGAACGGCGTGTCGGGCACGCTCAACAAGACCTGGCCGGGCGAACTGTGGAAGACGGGCGGCGCCTCGACCTGGATGGGCGGCACCTACGACCCGTCGACCAAGCTGGCCTACTTCGGCACCGGCAATCCGGCGCCATGGAACAGCCACCTGCGTCCCGGCGACAACCTGTACTCGTCGTCCACCGTGGCGATCGATCCGAAGACGGGCCAGATCAAGTGGGCCTACCAGAACACGCCTAACGATTCGTGGGACTTCGACGGCGCCAACGAGTTCGTCACCTTCGACATGGACGGCAAGCGTTACGGCGGCAAGGCCGACCGCAACGGCTTCTTCTACGTGATCGACGCCAACAACGGCAAGCTGCAGAACGCCTTCCCGTTCGTGAAGAAGATCACCTGGGCCACCGGCATCGACCTCAAGACGGGCCGTCCGAACTTCGTGAAGGAGAACCGTCCCGGCGATCCGACCCAGGGCGAGGCGGGCAAGAAGGGCAGCACCGTGTTCTCAGCGCCGGCCTTCCTGGGCGCGAAGAACCAGATGCCGATGGCGTACAACCCGCAGACCAAGCTGTTCTACGTGCCGGCCAACGAGTGGGGCATGGACATCTGGAATGAGCCGGTCAGCTACAAGAAGGGCGGCGCCTACCTGGGCGCGGGCTTCACCATCCGTCCGCTGAACGAGGACTACATCGGCGCGATGCGCGCGATCGATCCGAAGACGGGCAAGATCGTCTGGGAGGACAAGAACTCGGCGCCGTTGTGGGGCGGTGTGATGACCACCGCCGGCGGCCTGGTGTTCTACGGCACGCCTGAAGGTTACCTGAAGGCGGTCGACGCCAAGAACGGCAAGGAACTGTGGAAGTTCCAGACCGGCTCCGGCGTGGTCGCGCCTCCTGTGACGTGGCAGGACGGCGGCGTCCAGTACGTGGCCGTGGTGTCGGGCTGGGGTGGCGCGGTGCCGCTGTGGGGCGGCGAAGTGGCCAAGAAGGTCAACTTCCTGGAGCAGGGCGGTTCGGTGTGGGTGTTCAAACTGCCAGCCAAATGATTTACGTCGGCAGCGTTCTTAACATGCGCGGTTAGTCTCCCCTAGGCGCTTGAACGCTTCTTTTTACTGACGGCTTCGGCCGTCAGTTTTTTTTTGTGCGGCGCCATCCGCAGCCCGCGTGGCGATCAAATTTAGGACAGTGGGCGCGCACGCTGATCCGATACAGCACAGCGCGCACGGCGATCGCGCCGTTTCCCCCTCTGTGATGCGACAGGCACGCAAATTGCCATTACACGCTTACATCAAACGTGATGTGTCTGACCAAACCTAGAACAATATGGAGAAAGTGATGAAGAAGATTTTCTTGCTGGGCGCGCTGGCAGCTGCAGGTACTCAATCGGCACAGGCGGTGGACATCAAGGCCGGCGACTGGACGGTCAATGTCGGCGGCATCGTCAATGCCTATTACACGCAGGTGTCGTGCTCCGGTGACGCCGTGGGCGGGCTGGCGCTGGCCGGCAAAGGCCTCGGTTGCGGCGGCGAGTCCAATCGCACCACCATCGGCAACGGCCTGCTGCCGAACGGCCTGGTGACGTCGGCTTCGTCGCGCCAGGGCGATTACGACGTCAAAGCGCTGATCGGCATCTACAACGCCACGGCCACCGACAGCGCCATCGCCGCCAACAGCGGCGTGGACGTGCGTCAGGCCTACTTCACCTTCGGCAACGCCGAGATGGGCACCGTCAAGCTGGGCCGCGACAACGGCATCTTCGGCGCCGGCGCCATCTTCGGCGACATGACGCTGATCGGCTCGGGCGCGCCGGTGCAGGCCACCCAGCGCGGCCGCGTCACGCTGGGCCACATCGGCGCCGGCTACAGCTACGTGGGCTACTACGGCCAGATCGCCTACAGCGCGCCGAAGTCGACCTCCGGCCTGGGCTTCGACGCGGCGCTGGTGAGCCCCGTGTCCGACACCCCTGTCGTCGCCGCCTCCACCTACTCGGCCAAGAACAGCCCGCAGGTGCAGGCGCAGGTGACCTACGCGGCCGACGGCTTCAAGGGCTGGCTGGGCGCCAAGTCGCAGAAGTTCTCGTCCGTCACGCCGGGCGTGAACGACTTCACCATGTCGGCCGTGGAACTTGGCCTGTCGTACCAGGCTGGCGCCGCCGGCCTGCTGGCCAACTTCCAGGGCGGTAAAGGCCTGGGCGTGCTGTCGGACGGCGACCAGGGCGACGTCAAAGCGAAGAACTACTTCGTGCAGGCCACCTACAAGCCAACCGAGAAGCTCAAGCTGGGCCTGGGCTACGGCATCAGCAAGAACGACGACAACACCATCGGCACCGGTGGCCTGAAGTCGAACGCCAACCTGACCGCCGGCATGTACTACTCGCTGACCAGCGCGATCTCGCTGGTGGGCGAAGTGGGCCAGACCCGCTCCAAGGGCTTTAACGGCGGCGAGGCGAAGATGAATGGCGTCTCCGTGGGCGGCATCATCTTCTTCTGATAGCGCCTCACTGATCGCGGCGCGGTGCGGCTGGCCGCGCCGCGACAGGGGACGAGACGACCACCATGCGTGTTTTGAATTCGATATCGCGTGCGCTGCTGCTGCCCGTTCTCATGGCCATGTTCGCGGCCATGCTGCTGGCGGCGGCGCCGGTGCGCGCCGGCGTGCTGGACAAGGCGGAGCTGGAGCGCCGCTTCCCGGCGCCGCTGATGGTGGGCGAGCGTGACGCGGACTTGCCCGTCTGGCCCATCTTCAAGCAGAACGCGACGGCCACGGAGCTGGTCGCCTATGTGTTCGAATCGGTCGACCTGGCCCCGGTGCCGGGCTTCGCGGGAGTGCCGCCCAATCTGCTGGTGGCGATCGACCCGCGCGGCGGATTCCTCGACGTGGCCGTGCTGTCGCAGCACGAGCCGGTATTCCTGGACGGGTTGGGCGAGGGCCCGCTGATCCAGTTCGTCAAACAGTACAAGGGCTTGTCGCTCAAGCAGAACATCAGCATCGAGACCAACAGCAAGCGCGAGCGCCATCCGGACGCCGCGCACGCCTACATCGACGGCGTGTCGAAGGCCACGGCCTCGGTGCGCATCATCAACCAGAGCGTGCTGGCGGCGGCGCTCAAAGTGTCGCGCAAGAAGCTGGGCTTCGCGCAGGGGCGCGACCCGGACCAGATCGCGCGGGTGAAGCCGGATCTGTTCGAATCGATGGATTTGCAGCGCATGCAGTCCGATGGGCTGGTGCAGCATCTGCGCCTGCGCAACCGCGATGTCGAACGGCTGTTCGTCGGCGGCGACGGCGCGGGACTGGACCCGGAAGCGCTGGCGCGGCCCGACGACCTGTTCATCGACCTGTACGTGGCCTGCGTATCGGTGCCGTCCGTGGGACGCAACCTGCTGACGGAGCGTGGCTGGCGCAAACTGAAGGGCCGTCTGGAGGAGGGCGACCACGCCATCCTCGTGATGTCGACCGGGCGCTACAGCGTGACGGGCGACGACTTCGTGCGCGGCAGCCTGTCCGAGCGCCTGCTGTTGAAGCAGGATCAGCTGCCGATCGACATGCGCGACCTGGACCTGGACCTGGCGGTGGCGCGCGAGCAGCTGCCCGGCTACACGGTGACCGCGTTCCGCGTGATCGCGCAGGCCGGACTGGACCCGGCTGGCGTGTTCCACTTTTCGCTGCCCATCACCCGCAACAAGGGCATCGTGTACCCGGAGCGCATCACCCGCAGCTTCGACATCGAGTACCGGCTGCCGGAGCGGTTCTATGTCGCGCCCGAGGGGGACGATAAATCGTGGCGGGCCATCTGGCGCGGCCGCGCCGTCGACCTGCTGGTGCTGGCGGCCGGGCTGGCGGTGCTGGCGCTGGCACTCAGCCGGCAGAAGCGGCTCACCGCCGAGGGCGCGCGCTTCGCCTGGTTCCGGCGCGGCTACCTGGTGTTCACCATCGCATTCATCGGCTACTACGCCCAAGGGCAGCTGTCGATCGTGAACATCACGGGGGTGCTGCAGGCGTTGCTGGCCCATCGCAGCCTTGAGTTCATGCTGTTCGATCCGATGACGGTGGTGTTGTGGGGCTTCGTGTTCATGTCGCTGCTGGTGTGGGGACGCGGCACCTTCTGCGGCTGGCTATGTCCGTTCGGCGCGATGCAGGAATTCGTCGGCAAGGCCGCGCAGAAGTTCGGCATCCCGCAGTACCGCCTGCGCAGCGCGACGGATGCGCGCCTCAAGCTCCTCAAATATGGGCTGCTGGCGCTGATCCTCGCCAGCACCCTGTTCGCCGGCGCGTGGACCGACCGGCTGGTGGAGCTGGAGCCGTTCAAGACGTCGATCACGCTGGCCTTCGACCGCTCGTGGGCGTTCGTCGTGTATGCCGTGGCGCTGCTGGCGGCGAGCGCGTTCGTGTATAAATTCTTTTGCCGTTACCTGTGTCCATTCGGCGCCGGGCTGGCGCTGCTGGGCAGGTTCCGTCTGTTGTCGTGGATCGCGCGGCGCAGCGAATGCGGCAAGCCATGCCAGACCTGCCGCCACAGTTGCGATTACCAGGCCATCAAACCGGCCGGTGACATCGACTACGCGGAATGCTTCCAGTGCATGGACTGCGTGGTGATCTACGAGAGCGACGAGAAGTGCGCGCCGCGGATCATGGAAGTCAAACGACGCCGCACCATTCCCATCATGCCGATGGCAGGAGGCCAGTGATGAAACGCCGTACCTTTTTATGTGCCTCGATGGGTGTGCTGGCGGGCGCCAGCGGCCTGGCCCTGTGTTCTGACCAGCCGCTGCATAGCGGCGCGGCGCTGGCGTTTGGCACCACCATCTCCATCTCGGTGCTGCACGCGGACGAGCGACTGGCGCGGCAGGCCATCGATGAGGCCTTGCATGCGGCGCAGCGGGTCGACCGGCTGATGAGCATCTACCATCCGGCCAGCCAGGTGTACCAGCTCAATCGCGATGGGGTGCTGGCGCAACCCGATGCGCAGCTGCTGGCCGTGCTCACGCAGGCGCGCGAACTGTCCAGGCTCAGTGACGGGGCGTTCGATATCACCGTCCAGCCGTTGTGGCGCGCCTTCAGCGAGGCGGCCGCGCGCGGCGCGTTGCCCACCGAGGCGGCCCGGCGGGAGGCGCGCGCGCTGGTCGGCTGGCGGGAGCTGGAATTCGATCGCGACGCCGTGCGGCTGGCGCGGCCTGGCATGGCGATCACGCTCAATGGCGTCGCCCAGGGCTACGCGGCCGACTGCGCGCTGGCGGCGCTGCAGGCGCGGGGCATCCAGCACGCGTTGCTGGACACGGGGGAATTCGTCGCGCGCGGGCGCAAGCAGCACCAGCAACCGTGGACGCTCGGCATCCGCGCGCCGCGCGATGCCGATGCGCTGGCCACTACGCTGTACATCGAAGGCTGCGGCGTGGCCACGTCCGGCGATTACGAGACCACATTCACGCCGGACTTCGTCCACCATCACATCTTCGATCCGGCGCTCGGCGATTCGCCGGCGGAACTGGCCAGCGTCAGCGTGCTCGCGCCCAACGCCATGCTGGCGGACGGTCTGTCCACCGCGTTCATGGTGATGGGGCGGGCGAGGGCTGCCGCGCTGGCCGCACAGTTGCCCGGCGTGGATCTGATGACCATCGACAAGCAGGGCCGCGGCTGGCAGACGCCCAACTTCCCGCCGCCGGCGTAACGGCGCCGCTACTTCAGGTTGGGCACCTTGCGGTAGATGGTGTTGCGCGACACGCCCAACGCGCGCGCCGTGGCGGACACATTGCCGCCGTTCGCCTCCAGCGAGCGCAGAATCACCGATTGCTCCATCTCCTCCAGGTTGGCGCCGGTGGCGATCATCTGCGCCGTCGTCGCCTGGGTGTCCATGGCCTGGGTCTGCTCGATATCGTCGAGGAAGTCGTCCGGCATGTGGCGCAGGCCGATTTCCTGTTCGTCGCCGGCCATCACGATGGCGGTGCGCAGCAGGTTGGTGAGCTGGCGGAAGTTGCCGGGCCATTTGTGGCGCCGGAACAGTTGCAGGATCTCAGGCGAGACCTCATAGCCGCCATTTTCCGATTCCGCCGCCAGGATCTTCTTGACCACCGTCTCCAGGTCCGTGCGTTCGCGCAGCGGCGGCAGTTTGACCACCAGGCCGTTGAGGCGGTAATACAGATCCTCGCGGAACAAGCCTTGCGCCATGCGTTCGCGCAGGTTGTGGTTGGTGGCGCAGATCAGCTCCACGTTGACGGGGATGGATTTGTCGCTGCCGAGCGGCGTCACCATCCGTTCCTGCAGCACGCGCAGCAGGCGGGCCTGCAGGCTGAAGGGCATGTCGCCGATCTCGTCGAGGAACAGCGTGCCGCCGTTCGCCTGCAGGATTTTGCCGGCCGCGCCCTTCTTGCGCGCGCCGGTGAACGCGCCGTCCTCATAGCCGAACAGTTCGGATTCGATCAGCGTTTCCGGGATCGACGCGCAGTTCACGGCCACGAATGGGCTCATGGCGCGCGGCGAATCGTTGTGGATGGCCTGGGCCAGCAATTCCTTGCCGGTGCCCGTCTCGCCCATGATCATGATGGGGATGTCGCGCCCCAGTACCTTGCTCACCTTTTCGATCACCAGTTCCAGCTGCGGATCGCCGGTGCGCAGGTAGCGCAGGCCGGACAGGCGGCGCGCGTTGCCGGCGGCGCGGCTGGGTTGGGACGCCGCCGACGCGCCATGCGGTTCCGACAGCGCTTGCTGGAATACGCTGTTGGACAGGCGCAGCTGGGCGCGGCCGAACACGCGCACGCCGTTGTGCATGCACAGGTTCAGCAGGCCTGGCGACGCGGTGCGGTAGTGCTCATACAGCGCCGATACCGGCAAGCCAAACAGGGAGCTGAAGGTGTGCGATTGCAGCGCCGCGTAGGACAGGCCAAGCTGGAACAGGCCGTTGCGGTTGGCCGACAGGAAGCGGCCGCCGGGGCTGAACGACGCGATACCTTCCATCAGCGTGCCGATGAACTCCGGGCGCACGTGGAAGTGCAGCGTGATCGCATCTTCGAACGTGGCGGAGAACAGCTGGTTTTCGATCATTAGCGCCGACATGCGCACCAGGGCCATGGTGTGCTTGTGGAAGCTGCGCTGGTCGCCCGACACATCGAGCACGCCGATCACATTGCCCAGGTGGTCGGTGATGGGGGCGGCGGAGCAGGTCAGGAAATGGTTGGCCGACAGGTAGTGCTGGTCGGCGTGCACCAGCGCCGGCGCGCATTCCGCGATGGCGGTGCCGATCGCGTTGGTGCCGCGGCTTTGCTCGGACCAGGCCACGCCCGGTTGCAGCGCGACGCGGTTGGCCTTCTCCAGGAAGTCGTCGTCGCCGAGCGAATGGACGATCACGCCGTTGGCATCGGTCAGGATCACCATGTTGTGCGTGTTGACGATCTGCTGGTAGAGCGTCTCCATGGCCGGCAGGGCGTGGGCGTGCAGCAGGCGGTTCTGTTCAATCAGCGCGTTCAGGTCGCCCCGGGCCAGCGGATTGAAATCCGGCTTACCCTCGCGATTGAGGCCGTAGGACAGGGAGCGCTGATGTGATGATTCGATGATAAGCGGCATCTTGTCCGCCCATCCATTTGCGGAGGTTGCCCCTAATGCAGACGAAGGGGCACTGTGCAGATCTGGAGCAGTCTGTGGGTGCATGGCGTTCTCAATATCTCCGTTAGGCCGTTATTGACGGCTCTCTCTTGCATCAGGTGTTCCATAATGTAACACCTGCGCAAATTTTGAGCAAAATCAGTTGTCCGTCCCGTGCGGACACTGTTGCTTAAGCTATGGTAAGCAAACATGGTGCCAACTGATTGGAGGGTGGGGCTGGACAAAGTCCGCTGCCCTTTGCTATAGTTCGCCTCCCCGCAAAACGGCGCGTGTAGTGCGAGTTGAGCGGGGCGAAAACGAGGGGTTGACGAGC
>NZ_JBXANP010000039.1:0-16399 GCF_058801745.1 Rugamonas sp. GW822-FHT03B10
CCCCAGATTAACGGTGTTGTCTCGTGGGCTCGGAGGTGTGGAGAAGAGACAGGGTTTGGCCGCCACGGCCGGCGCCGGCGCTGCCGCGATGGCGGCCGGCCGCGCCGGCGTCGCCGCCACCGCAGGCGCGGCGTTGACCGCGGCGGCCATGACAGGGGCTGCGACGACCGGGGCGGCCATGACATGGGCCGCGACGACTGGGGCCGCAACGACAGGGGCCGCAACGACAGGGGCGGCGATGTGCACCGGCGGCACGCTCACGGGCGCGGCGGCCGGCAGCGCGGGCACGGCGGCGATCGACTGGCTGGCGCGCAGCCTCAGTTCCAGCACCTGGGGCGCCACCTGCACCACCTCCATGCGCGACGGAGCGACGGCCGGGTTCATTTCCGCCACCGGCATGGCCGGCGTGGCGGCGACCGGGGCCGGGGCCGCAGCCGGTGCGGCCGCCGTCAGCGCAGGGGCCGGCGCGCCGTCGCGGGCCGCCGCCTGGGCCTGCACCAGGTTGTAGTAGGCGCGTCCGTTCGGGTCCAGCGCCACGGCCCGCTGCAAGGTGGCGATGGCGGCCGGGTAGTCGCCCATCAGGTAGTACACGTAGCCGAGGTTGTTGAGCGGCTGCGCCTCGCCCGGGTAGTCGTCCACCAGGCGCCGCAGGGCGTCGCGCGCGTCGGCCAGCCGGCCCTGCTGGGCGTCGATGGCGGCCACGGCGTTGCGGGCGTCGAGCTGGCCCGCGTCCAGCGCCAGCGATTGCGCGTAGGCGCCCAGCGCCAGGCTGAGCTGGCCCCGCTCCTGGTGGTATTTGCCGAGACGGTACCAGCTGGCCGCGCTCTGCTCGGTGCTCTGGCTGACCCGCTGCACGCCCTGCACCTGCAGGGACTGGCGCACGGCGGGACCGCCGCAGGCGCTCAGCATGGCGGCGCCGGCCACGGCGATGACGATCGGTTTCAAGTTGGACATGACGTGCTCCTTCGATTAGTTTGTGCCGCCCATGGAGGGCAACAGCACGCGGTAAATCTGGATGAAAGCGGGCCCCATCAGTACCACCAGCAGCGAGGGGAAGATGAAGAAGATCAGGGGGAACAGCAGTTTCAGGGCGATCTTGGCCGCCATCTCCTCGGCCCGCTGGCGGCGCTTGGTGCGCAGCTGTTCGGACTGGATGCGCAGCGAGTCGGCCACGCTGGTGCCGAAGCGCTCGGCCTGGATCAGCATGGCCACCAGCGCGTCCACGTCCTCCACGCCGGTGCGCAGCGCCAGGTTGCGCAGCGCCCGCTCCTTGGTGTTGCCGGCCCGTAGCTCGAGCGTGACGAGGTTGAGCTCGTCGGCCAGCAGCGGACTGCGCAGGCCGATCTCGTTGGCCACCCGGCCCAGCGCCGCGTCCATGCCCAGGCCCGCCTCCACGCACACGGTCATCAGGTCGAGCGCGTCGGGGAAGCTGTTGAAGATGTCGCGCTGGCGCGTCTGGATGCGCTGGGCCAGCAGCAGGTTGGGCAGGTAGTAGCCGAGGGCGGCCGCCACGAGCAGCCACATCAGCAGGATGTTGGCGCTGTAGTGGGTGCGCGAGGCGCTCAGCGCGAAATAGGCGAGCAGCGGCAGGCCGATGGCCAGCCCCGTCTTGGCGCCGAAGAACAGCGTGGGCGCGTTCGGGTTGCGCAGGCCGGCCGTCATGAAGCGCGTGCGCAGGGCCGACTTCTCCCAGTCGCCCTCGGGCACCGACAGCTTGGCCAGCGGACCGGTCAGCTTGAGGAAGCGGGTCAGCCACGGCCCCTGCCTGCGGGCGGCCCGCCCCGCGCCGGCCGTCTCCCCGATGCTGCCCAGCTGTTCCAGGCGCTGCTGGACCGGGTCGCTGGCGAAACGGTTCAGCAGCAGCATGATGGCGCCGAACACGACGATGAACAACAACAGCAGCAGGGCGATTTGGGCGATGCTCATGGTACGCTCCTCATGGTCAGACGCGGATGCGGATGATGCGGCGCATGACGTACACGCCGAAGGCCATCATCAGGGCGGCGCCGACCAGCATCTTGCGCCCGCCCGGGTCGGTGTACAGCACGGCCAGAAATTGCGGGCTGGTCAGGTGGATCACGGCCGCCGCCGCGAATGGCAGCAGACCCAGCACCCAGGCCGACATCTTGCCCTCGGCCGACAGCACGCGCACCTGGCCCATCAGCTTCATGCGGGCCCGGATGATGGCGCTGAGGTTGTCGAGCAGCTCGGCCAGGTTGCCGCCCGTCTCGCGCTGGATGGTGACGGCGATCACGAAGTAGCGCAAATCCGTGCTCGGCACGCGGGTGGCCAGGTTGAGCAGCGCGTCCTGCATCGAGATGCCGAAGTTGACCTCGTCGAACGCGGCCGAGAATTCGCTGGCCAGCGGTTCGCGCATCTCCTCGCCCACCATGGCCAGCGCCGTCGGGAAGGCGTGGCCGGCCCGCACCGCGCGCCCGATCAGGTCCAGCGCGTCGGGCAGTTGCTCGTCGATGCGTGCCAGCCGCTGCTCCTTGGCGCGCAGCGCCCACAGCAGCGGCAGGCTGGCGGCGCCGACGGCCAGCAGCAGCATCAGCGGCCAGGGCAGGCCGAACCACAACGCCGCGAGCAGGGCCGCGAAGAAGCACAGCGCCTGCACCCCGATCAGTTCCGCCACGCTCCACGACAGGCCGCTTTGCTCGAGCAGCCGGTCGACCTGGTGGATGCGCGGCAGTTCCAGCAGCAGCCGCTGCAGGCCGGGCGATTCGCTCAGCAGGCGCTGCTTGATCATGGAATTGCTTTGCTGGCCCAGGTGGGCGCCGGCCGACATGGTGCGCAGCCGGCGCGCCACCCGTTCCGCCTCCGGCCCCTTGGTGGCGTTCCAGGCCAGGTACAGGGCCTCGATGCCGAGCACCACGGCCACGAAGATCAGGATGCCGAAAATGTAGTAGAGGGTGTCCATGGCGGCGGGCTCAGGTCAGGTCGCGGTTGGGGTCGAACATGGTCTCGTCGAGCGCCACGCCGAAGTGGCGCAGCCGCTCGCAGAAGCGCGGCCGCACGCCGCTGGCGCGGAAGCTGCCCAGCACGGTGCCGATGGGGTCGAGCCCGGTCTGGCGGAACGCGAAGATCTCCTGCATGGTGATCATGTCGCCCTCCATCCCCGTCACCTCCGAGATCGAGGTGATCTTGCGCTTGCCGTCCGTCAGGCGCGCCACCTGCACCACCACCCCGATGGCCGAGCTGATCTGCTGGCGCATGGCCTTGGACGGCAGGTTGGAGGCGGCCATGTTGATCATGTTCTCGAGCCGGGTCAGGGCGTCGCGCGGGGTGTTGGCGTGGATGGTGGCCATCGAGCCCTCGTGGCCGGTGTTCATGGCCTGCAGCATGTCGAGCGCCTCGCCGCCGCGCACCTCGCCCAGGATGATGCGGTCGGGCCGCATGCGCAGCGCGTTGCGCACCAGCGCGCGCTGCGTGACCTCGCCCTTGCCCTCGATGTTGGGCGGGCGCGTCTCGAGCCGCACGATGTGCGGCTGCTGCAGCTGCAGCTCGGCCGCGTCCTCGACCGTGACGATCCGCTCGCTGTGCGCGATGAAGCCCGAGATCACGTTCAGCAGGGTGGTCTTGCCCGAGCCGGTGCCGCCCGAGATCAGGATGTTGACCTTGGCCTTGCCCAGGCCCTGCAGCAGGCTGCCCATGCTGCCCGTCAGGCTCTTGTACTCGACCAGGTCGGCCAGCCGCAGCGGGGTGGCCGAGAAGCGCCGGATCGACATGATGGGGCCGTCGATGGCCAGCGGCGGGATGATGGCGTTCACGCGCGAGCCGTCGGGCAGGCGCGCGTCGACCATGGGGCTCGACTCGTCGATGCGCCGCCCGACCCGGGCCACGATCTTGTCGATGATCTTCATCAGGTGGGCGTCGTCGGTGAAGGTGACGTCGGTCAGCTCGAGCCGGCCGTGGCGCTCCACGTAGACCTGCTTGTGGGTGTTGACCAGGATGTCGGAGATGCTGGGGTCGGCCAGCAGCGGCTCGAGCGGGCCGAAGCCGAGCACCTCGTACTGGATGTCGCGCGTGAGGCTCTTGCGCTCGGCGTCGTTGATGACCATGGTGCCCTCGTCGAGCAAGCGCTCGACGAGGATGCGCAGCTCGTCGCGGATCTCGCTCTGCGACAGGCGCTGCATGCCCTCCAGGTCGACCCGGTCGAGCAGGGCCTGGTGGATGCGGTGCTTGAGGTCCTGGTAGCTGCGGGTGTCGATCGAGCCGGCGCTGGGCAGGACGTACGGGGCCGGGCCGAGGGCCGTGCCGCCGTTGTTGAGGCGGTCCCGTATCGAGGGGGGCTGGGAAGACATGATGAAGCTCCTGGTGGTATGACGGGTCTGGCGCGCTTAGGCGCGTTTCAAAATCTTCGACAGCCAGCCGCGGGTCTCCTCGCCCGGCTCGCCGGCCAGCGTGCGGGCCAGCTCCTGCAGGGCCTTGGACACGGGGCTGGTGCGGGCCAGCTGCAGGATGGGCACGCCCTGGTTGACGGAGGCGGCGGCCGCCTCGTAGTGGTTGGGCACGGTCTTGAACATGCGCGTGCCGAACGCGTCCTCGCAGTCCGACAGGCGGATCTCGCCGCCGGGCGCGTAGCGGTTGACGATCAGGTGGATCTTGTCCTTGCGGTAGTCGAGCGAGCGGAACACGCCCAGCAGCCGCTTGCCGTCGCGGATGTAGGGCAGCGTCAGCTGCAGGATCGGGAAGATCATGTCGGCCTGGTCGAGCGCGCGCACGGACACGGCGTCGAGGCTGCGGCCGATGTCGAGCAGCACGAAGTCGTAGTGCTGGCGCGCCAGCTGCAGCAGCTGGCTGATGTGCTCGGGCTTGACGTCGTTGGCGTGGGCCGGGTCCTCGGGCGCGGCCAGCACGCTGTAGTTGGGCGCCACCTGCACCATGCTGGCGGCCAGGAACGAGGGGTCGAGCCGGTGGATCTGCTGGGCCACCTGGGACAGCGTGGCCGGCGGCTTGTGGTCGGACACGAACAGCGAGGCGTCGCCGAACTGCAGGTTGAGGTCGAACAGCGCCACCTTCTTGTTCTCCTGGGTGGCCAGCGCGTAGCCGAGGTTGGTGGCCAGGAAGGTGGCGCCGCTGCCGCCCTTGCACGAGATGAAGGCCAGCACCTTGCCCAGCGGACGCACGCGGTTCTGCAGCTTCTCCTCGATGCGGCGCACGGCCGGCAGCAGCTGCTCGGGGTCGGCCGGGCTGGCCAGCACCTCGCGCACGCCGCTGCGCATGGCCTTCATCAGGAATTCCGGTTCCTGCTGCTGGCAGATGACGATCACGGCCATGGCCGGGTAGCCGGTGCTGAGGCGCTCAAGCTGGTCGAGGTCGGCCTCGTCGAGCGTGGGCTGGTCCAGCAGCAACAGGTTGCTGTCGACCGGCTCCTGCAGGCGCTGCAGTTTGCCCATGATGGCGTCGATCTCGTCGGCGCCGTTGCGCTCGCGCAGCAGGCGCGACAGTTCCAGCAGTTGCTTCTCGGTTCTGGACACGACGGTGATTTTCACGATGACTCCTGTTAATGGGTGGGCGCCGGGGCGCTCAGTTGCACATGGGGTTGGGGCTGCCGTCCACGGTGCTGAGCATGCTCTCGCGCGGCAGCGTGGTCGACATGGCCGGCAGCGACAGCGCCAGCGGCACGCCGGGGATGTAGGTGGCGATCGACACGCCGCTGTTGATCGAGACGGTCACGTAGCGGCAGTTGTCGACCGTGCAGCCGCCGGGCGTGTAGGTGACGGTGATGGCGCTGGTGGGCAGCACGTTGAGCATGGCGTGCATCTTGGTCTTGATGGCGGCGGCGTTGACGTCGCACACGGCGGCGATGCGGGCCCCGAGCCGGGTGGCCTCGACGGCCGTGTTCCAGTAGAACAGCATGCGGCCCATCTCCATCATGCCCACCAACAGCATCAGGAACACGGCCGCCACGATGGCGAACTCGACCGCCGTGGCGCCACTGTGCCGGGCGCGGCGCATGAGGACGGGGGGCGCGGGCATGGTTTTCATAGGATCTGGCGCATCGTGGTGCTGATGTCGTTGAAGGTCACGCTGGGGGCGATGAAGGGCACCAGCGAGGTGAACGGATAGCCGCTGATGGTCACCGTGACCAGGTTGATGACGCCGCTGCCGGTGGCCTGGTTCTGATGGGTCGTGGGGCAGCTGACGCTGTCGCACACGCTGACCATGGCCGTCGTCAGGCCCGGCGCCAGCACGGCGCCGGTGCAGTCGGCGTTGCCGTACACGGCCAGGCACTTGGCGGTGGCGAGGTCGGTGGCGTCGCCCGGCCCCTGCTCGGACAGGTAGCGGGCCGCGTCGCGGCTGGCCTTGGCCAGCGTGTTGTACTGGTAGACGGCGCGGCCGTACTCGGTGGTGCCGAAGGTCAGCAACAGCAGCGGGATGATCAGGAACGCCAGCTCCACGCTGGCCACGCCTCGTTGTTTGCGGAACCATGTCATGTCGCGTTCTCCTTCACTGCACCAGCGCCGGCACCAGGGGGCCGATGCTGCCGCTGCCGCCCACCGCGCCGGAGGTGGCGCAGGGACTGGCCGGGTCGGTCGATTTGCCGAGGTACTCCAGGTAGGTCTCGGGGTCGCTCTTGCCCATCGGCGCCAGCATCAGCACGCAGGCGTAGCCGAGGATGGGCACCTGCTGCGAACTGCTGCCGCCGGCCCAGGCCGCGCAGTCCACCACCGGCGCCGTGACCAGGCGGCGGTCGGCGCCGGAGGTGGTCAGCGCGGGCGACTGGGCCACGGTGACGCCGCCCATGTTGACGGTGCCGTTCGTCGCGGCGTTGCCCTGCCACGGTGTGTGTGAGGCGCGCGCGCTCTTGAAATTGGGCTCGGTGCCGCTGCTGCCGGCATAGGCGTTGAACTTGGTGGGCCAGTTCTTCGTCGTGTAGGCGTAGCCGGTGTAGTCGGGCGGGGCGGTGGCGACGGAGTCGCTGCCCTTGTACAGGCCGAAGCGGGTGTTCCAGGCCGTGTCCAGGCTGGTGATGTTGCCCTGTTCCCCCACCTTGGCGGGCGGCACCGGCACGCTGCACGCGCCCGTGCCCTTCAACAGGTCGGCCAGCTCGCTGGCGCCGCCGCCGGGCGGCGTGAAGTCGATCCAGTCGAAGCTGCCCGTGGCCGACGAACTCAGCTTGCTCGTCACCCACTGGCCGGCTGTCAGGCCGGCGAACGGGTCGCTCGACGGGCCGGGGATCTTGCACAGGCCGATCGGGATGGCGCAGTTGATTTCGGCGTGCATCAGGGTGGCGATGGCCGAGGCGGCGACGGTCTGGCCGCCGAAACCGAGCACTTGCATGAACCACGGCAGGATGCCGCTCTGGTGCGGCTTGCACATCACATACTTCGAGGCCGGATCGGCCCCGGCCGCCAGCGACAGATAGGACGAGGCAGGGCCGTAGGTCTTGCTGAACGTGATGTCGGCCGCCGTCAACTGGGCGCTGCCCACGGCCTTGCCCTGGAAGTCGATGAAGTTGCGCCCGGCCACCGTCAGCCCGCTGTTGACGGCGTTGGTCAGGTAGGAATTGTCGCAGGTGCCGGCCGCCGGGTCGCAGGTCAGCTCGCGCGAGGCGGCCAGCGCGCAGGCGTCGGCCGCGTTCTGCAGCTCGGTCTTGTGCAGGTACAGGCGGCCGCCATCCAGCGCCAGGCCGGCGAAGCCGATCAGGATGGGCAGCGCGATGGCGGCGATGATGGCCACCGTGCCGCGCTGGCCGACCTTGGATGGAATGCGCATGATGGCCGCTCCCGTTCCGTCTACTTGCCCGAGCCCAGGCCGATGGTGAAGGCCTGGGTCTGCGGTTCGGGCGCGGTGAACGATTTCTGGTACTGGTCGTAGCCGCTCTTGGCCGCCTTGCCGTCGACCCCGGCGCTGGGGTTGCCGGCCTGGCCCTGGGGCGCCATGGTCTGCATGGCCTGCATCATGCGGTTGGCCTGGCCGAACTGGCTGTCCAGGTAGGGCGTGTTGGAGGCGCAGCCGCCCAGCAGCAGGGCGGCGGCGGTGGCGCACAGTATGGTTTTCATGGTGGTTCTCCTATTTCACGTCAAAGCCGCCGGCGGCGGGCGCGGCCGGCTGGGGGGCCGGGGCGGGCTGGCTGGGCGGCTGGCCTTCGAGTTTGCCTTGCAGGAAGAACTCGCCGCGGCTGGGCGGGATGTAGCCGTCCGTGGGCAGCTTGTAGTCGGCCGGCAGCGGCTGCACCAGGCGCGGCGTGATGATGAACACCAGCTCGGTGCGGTCGGTCTGGAAGTCGCTTGAGCGGAACAGCGCGCCCAGCACGGGGATCTCGCCCAGGCCGGGGAAGGCCTTGATGCTGGTGGTGACGTTGTTCTTGATCAGGCCGCCGATGGCGAAGCTCTGGCCGTCGAACAGCTGCACCGTGGTGGTGGCGCGGCGGGTGGTGAACGAGGGCAGGATGGCAGTCGTGTTGACGCCGGTGGCCGTGATGCCCACGCCTTCCTTGTTCAGGTCCGACACCTCGGGCGCCACCTTGAGGTTGATGCGTCCGCCATCGAGCACGGTGGGGGTGAACTTGACGGCCACCCCGAATTCCTTCTCCTCGAGTGTGATGGTCTGGGTGCCGCCGTTGTTGTTCTGGGCCACGGGGATGAAGATCTTGCCGCCGGCCAGGAAGCTGGCCTCCTGGCCGCTGATGGCCATGATGGTCGGCTCGGCCAGCACCTTGATCAGGCCGTCGCGTTTTTGCGCGTCCAGGCTGGCGAAGTTGCCGTTGCGGTTGTTGAACGCGTCGAGCTTGCTGGGATTGCTGCTGAGCAGGTTCGACAGCATCGTGTAGGTCCAGCCGCCCACGGTGCGGCTGATCCCGAGGCTGGCGCCGAGCTGGTCCACCAGCGTTTTCGATACCTCGGCCACCTTCACCTCCAGCATCACCTGCTGGGGCGCGGCGATCTTGAGCAGGTTGACCACTCTGGGCGCGGTGGCGCCGCCGACGCCGCTGGCGCCGCCGCCGGTCGCGCTGGCGCTGGCGCTGGCGCCGCCGCCACCGCTAGCGGCGCCCTGGGCGCCGGCGCGCGCGCTGCGCTGCACGTAGGCCGTGGCCAGCGCCATGGCCTGGTCGGCCTTGACCACGTCCGACACGGTGCCCGACAGGATCAGGGTGTCGGCCGCGGCCGTGACGTGCAGATCCTTCTCGCCCGGCAGCAGCTGGCCATAGCGCGCCTGCAGCGCGCCGGTGTCCACGCTCACTGCCAGGTCGACGATGGTGGTGTCACCCTGCTTGTTGCGCACCATCAGGTTGGTGGTGCCGGCGCTCTTGCCCAGCATGTAGACTTCGTCCGGCCTGATCAGGCGCACGTCGGCGATTCTGGGGTCGCCCACCGACAGCAGCGTGGCCGGGAAGGGCAGGCGCATCAGCGACGACTTGCCTTCGGCCAGCTGGACCTGGGGCGCCAGTTCGATCGTGGGCACGTGGGCCGGCGCCGGGGCGCCCTTGGCCACCTTGGCGGCCTTGGTCGCCTTGGCCGCCCTGGCCGGCTCGGTGGCGGCGTGGCTCCAGGTGGTCAACAGGCCGGCCAGCACGAGGCTCAGGCGCAGCGCGGTGCTGGTCTTGATGCAGCGGATAGTGTTCATGCTTAAGCTCCTGGTGTCGGCTTAAAATTGCTGGGTGCTGCGATCCAGCCCCCGGATGATTTCAACCTCGTCCTTGGCGGGCGGGCGCACGGCGGCCACGCGCCGGGGCGCCGGTTCGCGCGGCGCGGCCTTGGGCGCCGCCTTGGGCTCGGCCGGCGCGGGCGCGACCACGCCCAGCACCGTGCTCTTGGTGGCGCCGGCCGTCCGCACGGGCTTGGGATCGACCTGGTTGCGCAGCACCAGCGACAGCGTGCCCACGCTGCGGGCCAGGTCCAGTTTCTCGGCCTGCTCCGGCGTCACCTCCAGCGTGACGGCGTTGACCACCTTGGGTTTGGTGTCGTCGCGGTCGGCCTCCTGGGCGATGGCCAGCACCAGGATGTGTTCGAGCACGATCTTGGAGATGCTGGCGTCCCTGGTGCTGTTGCGCGCCCCTTCCTCCTGGGTGTTGACCAGCACGTCGACGTAGTTGCCGGGCCGCGCGAAGCCGGCCACGCCCACCACGTCGTTGACGCGCACGGTCATGGCGCGCATGCCCTCGCCCACCACGGCCGACAGGCCGCCCTGGGTCCCGGGCGGGGCCAGCTTGGACTCCATCAGCGGTTCGCCGCGCTGGATGCTGGTGCGCGTGACGCGCGTGTCGAGCAGCTTGGGATCGTTGAAGGCGCCCGGCGGCATGGCCGTGGCCGGGAAGTCGACCAGCCGCACCATCTCCGCGTTGATGCGCGAACCGAGCGGTATGTCGACCAGGGCCACGGCCACCTTCTGGGTGTTGGTGGACGACTGCTTGTTGATCCACTGGGCCGCCACCAGCACCGCGCCGAAGGCGAGGACGATGGCAACCAGCATCATGATCATGGCGCGTGTGTTTCTCATTTTGGATCCCCCAGGTTAGTGCTGTCGCCGGCATCGCCGTTGGACGTGCCGAAATAGTTCTGCCAGGCCCAGTCCAGCCCGGCCTGATCGAGCCGCGCCACGCGGCCCTCGTAGCGGGCCAGGTCGCACAGCTGGCCCAGCAAGTCGTTCGGATAGCAAGCCATCAAAGGCCGCCCTTCGCGTTTGTGGTGCGCGCTCAGCAGATAGGCGTACATGGCGTCGTCGAAGGCCAGGCCGAGCCGTTCGCACACCTGGCGGAACACCTGCTGGTACAGCGGTTCGGGCAGCGGGCCGATGTGGATCTTGTAGCCGAGCCGGCGCAGGAAGGCGCCGTCGGCCAGTTCCTCGGGCTGCAGGTTGGACGAGAACACCACGATCATGTCGAACGGCACGGCGAACTTGTAGCCGTTCTGCAGCGCCAGGAAGTCGACGTGGCGGTCCAGCGGCACGATCCAGCGGTTCATCAGCTCCACCGCCGAGCAGCGCTGGCGCCCCAGGTCGTCGATCACGAGGATGCCGCCGTTGGCCTTCAGGTGGGGCGGGGCCTGGTACAGCCGCGCGCCATGGTCGAAGCGCAGATCGAGCATCTCGATGGTCAGCTCGCCGCCGGTCAGCACGGCCGGGCGCTGGCAGCGCACCCAGCGCTGGTCGCGCGTGTAGCGGCGGTCGAACTGGCTGCCGGCCGGCGCGTCGTCGGCCACGGCCGGGTGCACCACCGGGTCGTAGATCGGCACCACGGCGCCGTCGATCAGGATCGCGTACGGGACCGGCACCACGCCTTCGAGCAGGCCGTGCAGCCGTTCGGCCAGGTAGCTCTTGCCGCTGCCGGCCGGGCCGTGCATGAAGATGGCGCGCCCCGAGTTGATGGCCGCGCCCAGCTGGTCGAGCACGGCCGGGCGCACCACCACGCCGTCGTACACGTGCTGCATGTGGGCGCGCGACAGCGGCTGGTGGCCCACGCTGTTGCGCCGCACCTGGGCCACGTAGTCGGCGTAGGCGACCGGCGCCGGGCCGGCGTAGGCGTCGCGCAGGGCCGCCTCCTGGGCCCGCAGGCGGCCCAGCTCGGTCAGGTTGAAGCACAGGTCGGCGTCGGTGCCGCTGCCGCCGCGGCGCGCCACCTCGCACAGTTTCTCCGTGCGCATCGGCGCCAGCACGGCGTCGAGCACGCTGACGGGCAGCTTGGTGCTGGCGGCCAGTTCGCTAAGGTGCATCTGGCCATGCTGGGCCAGGATCTTGCACAGCAAATCGACCAGGAACAGCTGGGGCAATCCGGTCTCCTCCACCGTGCGCGGGGCGGGCGCGCGCAAGGGGTCGGCGACGTTATCGCTGGTGGCGGGCAGGGTGGTGGCCAACATCATGCTTTCCTCGGTCGGGGTCAGAACAGGTATGGAATCACGCGGTACTTCACCTGGCCCATGTAAGCCAGGTAGCGCGGGTCGCGTGCCAGGAAGCGTTCCTCGCGCAGCAGGCGCGCCAGCATCAGGGCGCAGGCCATCACGCTGACGGTCACGTTGAGCGCGCTGGTGTTGCTGAGGATGTAGCCGCTGTACGACAGCAAATAGCTGGCGTACAGCGGATGGCGCACCACGCCATACAGGCCGCCGGTCTTGAGCGTGCGGTGGGCCGCCACCAGGCCGAAGCTGCGGTTCAGCGACAGCAGGCCGGCGATCTGGATCAGCACGCCGGCCACGATCACCACGCGTGCGGCCGGCAGCACGGCGTCGCCGGCGGGCGCGAACAGGAACGGCACGAAGGTGGCCGCGATCGCCAGCGCCCAGTCGAGCACACTGTGCGACACGCGCACCGGCTCGGAGCGGATCAGGAACAGCACGGCGACCAGCGATTCGGAGGCGCAAAACAGCAGATAGCTCCAGTCGCCGCTGCGCCGGAAGCCTTGCAGGTGGGCGTAGCAGAACATGCCCCAGGCCCAGGCCAGCAGCATGCCCAGCGCCAGGTTGAGCGGGCGCGAGCGCAGCAGCGCGGTCGAGGTCGGGATTGAGGTCGGTGTCATAGCAGATTGCTCCAGGCGGGCACGCGTGCCAGTACCAGTTGCAGCGCGGTGCCGGCGGCGATGGCGATGGCATAAGCCAGTTTTCCGGTGGGCACGGGTGGCGCGTCGAGCCGCGCCGTGCCGCCGGTGCCGGCCCGCACCAGCGCATGCAGCAGAAGCTGGCGCAGATTGGACAGCACCTGGCCCAGCCGGCCACTGCCGAGCGCCACCGCCAGCGCCAGCACGCCGCCGGCCATCAGCGTGAGCAGGGCCGCGCCCAGCACGTCGCGCGGGCCGAGGAAGGCGCCGCTCATGGCCATCAGCTTGACGTCGCCGGCGCCCATCGCGCCCAGCATGTACATGGGCAGCAGCAGCGCCAGGCCCAGGCCCAGGCCGGCCAGCCCGTCGAGCAGGCCGAGCGCGCCGAAGGGCGAGCCGAACAGCCCCGCGCCGGCCGGCAGCAGGGTCTGGAAGGCGAGGCCGGCCACGGCACCGCCCAGCACCAGCCGGTTCGGGATGCGGCGCGTGCGCACGTCGTGCCAGACGGCGGCCGTCAGCAGGCCAGCCAGCACGGCCAACGGCGGCAGCATGCGGAGTTCGATCGTCATGGCGCGCTCCCGGCCGGCGCCGCCAGCGGCGCCGCGTGGTGGGCGGGGGCTGGTTCGCGCTGTTGCAGCCAGCCCACCAGTTTCCAGATCAGCACGGCCCCGGCCGCGCCGGCGTAGCCGTCCACCGCGTAGTGCCAGCCCAGGTGGATGGAGCCGGCCAGGATCAGCACGGCGAACACGGTGAGCGCGACGCCGGCGGCCGGACGCAGCCGCCAGCCCAGCAGGGCCAGCAACGTGGCGCTGGCCACGTGCATGCTGGGCATGGCCGAGATGGTCAGACCCGACACGCCCACGTGCTGGCGGTAGCCTTGCCACAGCATGTCCTGCACCTGCAGCGACAGCACGGGGATGTGGTGGTCGGCCCGGTGCAGGTATTGCATCAGCGGCCCGTACGGGTCGGGGCCGGCCGCCACCAGATGGTAGTAGCACGGACCTGCCGACGACAGGAAGGTGGCCATCACGTTGCCCAGCACGATCCAGGACAGCACGAAGCTGAGCAGGAACTGCATGCGCAGCCGCGGCCGCTCGGTGCTGAACACCAGCCAGTACATGGTGGCGAACATGATGAAGAACCACAGGTGGTAGGCCAGGTTGAGGACGGCCGTCACGACCGGATGGCCGGCCAGCGCCTGCAGCCACACCCACGGCTGCACGCCGCCGTGCAGCAGGCGGTCGATGTCGGCCAGGCGCGTATCCCAGTCGTACGGGTGCAGCAGCGGCACGGCGGCCTTGGCGATGGTGAAGCTGGAGCCGAACAGCGGCAGCAGCAGCAGCGCCGGCACGGCGTTGAGCAGCCGCTGCCGGGTCAGATAAGCTTTGATGTGTTCGCGCAGATAGCGCACCAGCTGGCGCGGGCGCCGGCAGACCATCACGTAGATCGTGTAGGCGCACAGCGCGAACAGCGGACCCAGGAACAGCGACGTGATGAAGCCTTCCACCATCGGCAGCACTTCGTTGCGCTCCGGGAAGCGCAGGTACAGCGCCGCGGCGGCCAGCGCGTGCAGCAGGACGATGGCCAGCAGCCAGCGGTGGGCGTGCCAGACGGCGCGCAGCTCGACTCGCGGGCTCATGGGGGGAAGGGGCAAGGTGTTCATTGCGTGGCGTGGACCACCTGGTCCTTGACGTGTTCAAACAGTTGTTGCAGTTGCGTGCCGACGCCGGCGACGGCGCCGAGGATGACGACGGCGATCAGCGCGCCCAGCAGCGCGTATTCGATCGCGCTGACGGCGGAGTGGTCACGATGAAACCTCAACAGCCAGTGCTTCACGATGAACCTTCCTGTCGAATGTGGATGACCGTGGCGCCGTCCCGGGCGGCGCGGGGCCGCCCGGGCGCGAGCGCGTTGGTCGCATCAGCCGTTGGCGGTCGACAGGCTGGTGCCGATCGAGGTGAAGGTCTTGTTCAGCTGAGTGCCGATGATGGTGACGGCGGCGATGATGACGACGGCGATCAGGGCGGCGATCAGACCATATTCAATGGCCGTCACACCGTCTTCTTCGCGCAGGAATTTCTGAATCGCTTTCATGATAGTTGCTCCCTTTAGATGGATAGGACAATCGCACCAAAAATCCCGGTTTCCAAGGCGCTGGTGCATCGCCTCAGAAATTTTTGCCTAGCGCCAGCAGCACGATGACGCACACGACGGCGATCAGCGAGGCCACCAGCACTGCCTCGTAAAATGTCGCTCCGCTCTCACCCCGGACGAATCGCTGCCAGGGCGTGGGCGAAGGGTCGATTTCACGCATACAGCGCTCCCGATGGATAGGTTGTGGTTCAGCCTTGCTCATGTCAGCCGGCATGGGAACCGTACTGATGAGTTCACTATAAAGAAAGGAGTGTTGCGGCACATCAGACAACTGTCCTTTTTTTGCCGGGACAAAACACCCTTTTTGCGGGGGCAATTTCGGGACATTTGTCACAGGTAAGGAATGTTGTCAAAATATAACTGGATGCACGGACGTCAGCGGGCTGCGGGCACGGCGGCGGGGGAGGGCGGAGCAGGGGGGGGCGCGGGCAGGTTTTGGGCCCGGAGGATGGCGGCGCGCTTAGCGTTCTTGCGGTTCGGCGCGGTGGCTGGTCATGAACACGTACAGGTCGAGGCGGTTGGTCACGCCCAGCTTATGGTAGATCGACGTCAGGTGGTTGCGCAGCGTGTGGTCGGAGATGAACAGGGTCTGGGCCAGCGCCTTGTTGCCGCCGCCGCCGGCCGCGATCAGGTCGCAAATCTGGCGCTCCTTGGTGGTCAGCGCGGCGATCTTGTCGGCGCAGGCGTCGGCCTTGCGGCGCTTGGGCGGGTTGCGCATCTCGTCGAAGATGCGGCCCAGCAGACCTTGGTCCAGCCACAGTTCGCCCTGGTGCAGTTTGCGGATCGCCTGCAGCACCACGTCGGCCGCCGCGTCCTTGCCGACCACGCCGCGGGCGCCATGCAGCACGGCCGCGTCGAGCTGGGACGCGTCGCGCGTGCCGCTCAGCACCAGCACGCGCGCGCCGCTGCCCTTGACCAGGTCGGACAGGATGCTCAGCGAACTGGTGCCGTCCAGGTCCAGGTCCAGCACGATCACGTCCGGGGACAGGGCCCGGGTCTGGGCCAGCGCGGCGTCGCAGTCGGCGGCGCAGCCCACCACCTGCATGGTGTCGCCCTCGCTTTCGATCAGCTTGCGCAAGCCCCAGATCATGGTTTGATGGTCGTCCACGAGCAGGACGCGGATGGGGGGATCGGTGGACACGTTGTTGCCTTTCTCTCGTTTCAAATGGGGATGGTGACCTGCACCACGGTGCTGGGCCCGGGGCCGGGCAGCACCCGGGCCTGGCCGCCCAGGGCCAGCGCCCGCTCGGTGATGGAATGGGGCCGGAACTTGGCGGCGGCGTCGCGCGCGCACTGGTTCTCGATGCGGATGTCGAGTTCGCGCTCGCCGCAGGCCAGCGTGACGGCGCCGCTGGGCGCGTCCGTGTGCTTGCAGATGTTGCTGATGCCTTCGCTGACGATCTGGAACACCTCGGCCGCCAGCCGGTCGTTGCCGCGCAGCTGGCCCTGGCTGTGGATGGCGATGTCGACGCCGTAGAACTGCTTGACCTGGCTGGCGTGGCGCCGCAGCGCCAGCAGCAGCTCGGGCTCGCTCAGGCCCTGGCGGCCGGCCCGGAAGCTGCTGGCGTAGCGGCGCAGGTCGCTGATCACCTGGGTGGTCATCGCCTGCAGGTTGTCCAGTTCCGGCAGCAGCGGGTTGCCGGGCGCGGCCTGCTTGCGGATCGCGCTGAGGCCGTGGCTGAGGCCGATGTACGGGCTCTATGCCGTTTCGTGTGGAATTTGACGTCAGGCGACATGCCGTGTAACGCCGAAATCGCGTGGCACGGCAGC
>NZ_JBXANP010000040.1:0-10410 GCF_058801745.1 Rugamonas sp. GW822-FHT03B10
CTGTCATTTTCAGAAGACGACTGCACCATTCAACTGGGTATGAAGCTTGTTGTGCATATGGCTTTTGACAGCCAGATATCAGAACTCCTCTGCACGAAACTCGTCTATGCTCAATACTCGTGTGCACCAAAGCGAGGTGAGCATGGGGACCGATACCGCACCGATTACCGAGCACGGCGTGGCTACCCTGCCAGAACAGGCATGGGAGCGTGCGCGTCGTCGCGCGGAGATCATTGGGCCGTTGGCGCAGTCGGAGACGGTCGGGCATGAAGCGGCCGACGTGGCAGCCCAAGCATTGGGTCTGTCCCGGCGGCAGGTCTACGTCCTGATCCGCCGCGCCCGGCAAGGTTCGGGACTGGTCACTGACTTTGCGCTTGGGCAGTCGAGCGGAGGCAAAGGTAAAAGCCGCTTGCCGGAGTCGGTCGAACGAATCATCCGCGAGCTAATGCAAAAGCGCTTCCTGACCAAGCAGAAGCGTAGCTTGGCGGCGTTCCACCGCGAAATTGCGCGGGAGTGCAAGCTGCAAAAGCTGCGGGTGCCGACGCGCAACACGGTGGCGTTGCGGATCGCCAGCCTTGATCCACTCAAGACCACTCGCCTTCGAGAAGGTCAGGATGCGTCCCGCGCCCTGCAAGGTGTTGGTGGTGTTCCGCCGCCTGTCTCCGCACCGCTGGAGCAGGTGCAGATCGACCACACAGTCATCGACCTGATCGTGGTGGACGAGCGCGACCGGCAACCGATTGGCCGACCATATCTGACCATCGCCATCGACGTGTTTACCCGCTGCGTTCTCGGCATGGTCGTCACGCTGGAAGCGCCGTCATCCGTTTCGGTTGGTCTGTGCCTCGCGCATGTTGCTTGCGACAAGCGTCCCTGGCTGGAAGGACTGAATGTGGAAATGGACTGGCCGATGAGTGGCAAGCCCAGGCTGCTCTACCTGGACAACGCGGCCGAGTTCAAGAGCGAGGCCCTGCGCCGTGGCTGTGAGCAGCATGGCATCCAGTTGGACTATCGTCCGCCTGGGCAGCCGCACTACGGCGGCATCGTGGAACGGATCATCGGCACGGCGATGCAGATGATCCACGACGAACTGCCGGGGACAACCTTCTCGAATCCCGGCCAGCGCGGGGACTACGATTCTGAAAACAAGGCAGCTCTGACATTGCGCGAGCTGGAGCGCTGGCTCACATTGGCGGTCGGCACCTATCACGGCTCCGTGCACAACGGCCTGCTCCAACCGCCGGCCACGCGTTGGGCTGAGGCCGTGGCGCGTGTCGGTGTACCGGCCGTCGTCACCCGCGCCACGGCTTTTCTGGTCGATTTTCTGCCAATCATCCGCCGCACGCTGACCCGCACCGGCTTCGTCATCGACCACATTCACTACTACGCCGATGCGCTCAAGCCGTGGATAGCTCGGCGCGACCGCTTGTCTACGTTCCTGATCCGGCGCGATCCGCGCGACATCAGCCGTATCTGGGTGCTGGAACCGGAGGGGCAGCATTACTTGGAAATCCCCTACCGTACCTTGTCGCACCCGGCTGTCACCCTCTGGGAACAACGGCAGGCGCTGACGAAATTGCGGCAGCAGGGACGCGAACAGGTGGATGAGTCGGCGCTGTTCCGCATGATCGGACAGATGCGCGAGATCGTGACCACCGCACAGAAGGCCACGCGCAAGGCGCGGCGCGACGCGGATCGACGCCAGCACCTCAAGGCATCTCCTCCGCCGGACAAGCCGATTCCGCCGAAAACGGACGTTGCTGATCCGCAGGCAGACAAGCTGCCACCGGCCAAACCGTTCGACCAGATTGAGGAGTGGTAGCAGTGGACGAATATCCCATCATCGACTTGTCACACCTGCTGCCGGCGGCGCAGGGCTTGGCCCGTCTTCCGGCGGACGAACGCATCCATCGCCTTCGCGCCGACCGCTGGATCGGCTATCCGCGTGCAGTCGAGGCGCTGAACCGGCTGGAAACCTTGTATGCGTGGCCGAACAAGCAGCGCATGCCCAACCTGCTGCTGGTCGGCCCGACCAACAACGGCAAGTCGATGATCGTCGAGAAGTTCCGGCGCACGCATCCGCCCAGTTCCGATGCCGACCAGGAGCACATCCCGGTGCTGGTCGTGCAGATGCCGTCCGAGCCGTCGGTGATCCGCTTCTACGTCGCGCTGCTCGCGGCGATGGGTGCGCCATTGCGGCCGCGCCCACGGCTGCCGGAAATGGAGCAATTGGCGCTGGCCTTGCTGCGCAAGGTCGGTGTGCACATGTTGGTGATCGACGAACTGCACAACGTCCTGGCCGGCAACAGCATCAACCGCCGAGAATTCCTCAATCTGTTGCGTTTCCTCGGCAACGAACTGCGCATCCCGCTGGTCGGCGTCGGCACACGCGATGCCTACTTGGCGATCCGCTCGGACGACCAGTTGGAAAACCGCTTCGAGCCGATGATGCTGCCGGTGTGGGAGGCCAACGACGATTGCTGCTCACTGCTGGCCAGCTTCGCGGCTTCGCTCCCGCTGCGGCGACCCTCGTCGATTGCCACGCTGGACATGGCCCGCTACCTGCTCACACGCAGCGAGGGCACCATCGGCGAACTGGCGCACTTGCTGATGGCGGCGGCCATCGTCGCCGTGGAGAGCGGCGAGGAAGCGATCAACCATCGCACGCTGAGCATGGCCGATTACACCGGTCCCAGCGAGCGGCGGCGGCAATTCGAGCGGGAACTGATGTGAAGCCAGCGCCACGCTGGCCACTGCATCCGGCCCCCAGAGAAGGCGAAGCCTTGTCTTCGTGGCTCAACCGCGTGGCCCTTTGCTATCACATGGAGGTGTCCGAGCTGCTGGAGCACGATCTTGGTCACGCTCAGGTTGATGACCTGGATACCGCGCCACCACTGGCGCTGTTGGCGATGCTCTCCCAGCGGAGCGGCATCGAGCCGGACCGGCTGCGTTGCATGAGTTTCGCCGGCTGGGTGCCTTGGCTACTGGACAGCCTTGATGATCAGATTCCAGACGCATTGGAAACCTATGCGTTCCAGCTCTCGGTGCTGCTGCCGAAACTCTGCCGTAGGACGCGATCCATCACGAGCTGGCGTGCCTGGCTGCCCAGCCAGCCGCTACATCGCGCCTGTCCGCTCTGTCTGAATGACCCGGCAAACCAAGCCGTACTGCTTGCATGGAAGCTGCCCCTGATGCTGAGCTGCCCGCTGCATGGCTGCTGCCTGGAATCCTATTGGGGCGTGCCTGGACGGTTTCTCGGCTGGGAGAACGCCGACACTGCGTCGTGCACCGCCAGCGACGCGATTGCAGTCATGGACCGGCGTACCTGGCAGGCACTGACGACCGGCTATGTGGAACTGCCGCGCCGACGCATCCATGCTGGATTGTGGTTTCGACTGCTACGCACGCTGCTCGATGAGCTGAACACCCCGCTTTCGGCGTGCGGAACCTACGCGGGGTATCTCCGCCAAGTCTGGCAAGGCTGCGGGCATCCGCTGCGTGCTGGGCAAAGTCTGTGGCGACCGTATGAAACCCTGAACCCGGCAGTACGGTTGCAGATGCTGGAGGCGGCGGCAACGGCAATCAGCTTGATCGAGGTGAGGGATATAAGCCCGCCAGGCGAGCATGCAAAGCTGTTCTGGTCCGAGCCCCAAACCGGGTTCACCAGTGGTCTGCCGGCGAAAGCGCCGAAGCCCGAACCCGTCAATCACTGGCAACGGGCGGTCCAAGCTATCAGTGAGGCGATCATTGAAGCGCGGCACGACCCCGAGACGGCGCGCTCGCTGTTCGCGTTGGCTTCCTATGGTCGGCGCGATCCCGCTTCCCTGGAACAGTTGCGCGCCACCTTTGCAAAGGAAGGCATCCCCCCGGAATTTCTGTCACATTACAAGCCTGCTGGACCCTTTGCATGTCTTAGACAGAATGACGGGTTAAGTGACAAATTTTGACGGCCAGAATTTTCCGGTTCACACTGTCACATAATCGAACGTATATGTGACAGGTGAAACATGCTGATTGGCTACATGCGGGTATCGAAGGCGGATGGTTCCCAAGCTACCGACTTGCAGCGCGACGCGCTGATTGCTAACGGCGTCGATCCGGCCCATCTCTATGAGGATCAGGCGTCCGGCAAGCGCGAGGACCGACCCGGCCTGGTGTCTTGCCTGAAAGCGCTGCGGCCCGGCGACACGCTGGTGGTGTGGAAACTGGATCGCCTCGGGCGCGACCTGCGCCACCTGATCAACACCGTGCACGACATGACCGGCCGTGGCATCGGTCTGAAAGTGTTGACTGGGCACGGTGCAGCCATTGACACCACGACGGCCGCCGGCAAGTTGGTCTTTGGCATCTTCGCCGCGCTGGCCGAGTTCGAGCGCGAACTGATTGCCGAGCGCACGATTGCAGGATTGGCTTCGGCGAGGGCGCGCGGTAGGAAGGGCGGCCGGCCCTTCAAGATGACTGCCGCCAAGTTGCGGCTGGCGATGGCCGCTATGGGGCAGCCCGAAACCAAGGTCGGCGATCTATGTCAGGAACTGGGCATCACACGGCAGACCTTGTATCGGCACATTTCGCCGAAGGGCGAGTTGCGCCTTGATGGCGAGAAACTGCTCAGTCAAGTTTGATGGCAGGACAGCGGTTACTGTAGACGAATCGTGACGACTGGTTGAGTCAGTATGTCCTACCTGTTATCACTTGAACGCCAATAACAGAACGCCTCCGGCGACCATCGAAATGCCGGACCACTCCCTCAGTGACGGGCGTTCGCCCAAAAAGGCGAAAGCAAATACCGCCACCAGGACAAGACTGAGTTTATCCACTGGCGCAACCTTGGATGCATCGCCAATCTTGAGTGCGCGGAAGTAGCAGACCCACGATGCCCCTGTTGCCAAGCCGGACAGCCCGAGGAAAAGCCATGTCTTGGGTGATAACTCCAAGGGGTTGGCCCATTTCCCCGTGTAGGCAACAAACGCCGACAGGACGACGATGATGATGGCCGTGCGGATCAAGGTGGCCAGATCGGAATCAACTCCCTGAATGCCAACCTTGGCAAAAATAGCCGTCAGTGCCGCAAAGATGGCGGACAGCAAAGCCCAATAAAACCGCCCCGCCGAATTGACCATTTAGCCTGCCTCCACGTTTCTCAAACCGCTACCGCATGGGAACGATAACGGCAACATTTAAGCCAGTTTGCTTCTCTTGATCTGAGAAGTCGAGGCGGATTTCAGCACCGATGCGATTGGCAATCGTCTGGACAATGGATAGTCCCAGACCCGAGCCGATCTGCTCGCTCCCCAGCGTGCGGTAGAAGGGATCAAACACTCGATCCCGTTCAGCCAACGGAATGCCAGGCCCACTGTCCTGAATACGTAGTACGACCTTCCCTTCCGAAACACCCACAGAAAGATCAACACGCCCTCCCTCTGGCGTGTAGCGGATGGCGTTATCGACCAGGTTCTTGACCACAGCGATCATGTCCAGCTCGCTTGCCCACACTTCGGCGTCCAGCGTGCCTTCGACACCGATGTCGATGTACTTGGCCTCGGCCAGCGGCATGAGGTCTTCCAGCACGCGGCGGTAGATGCTCTGGACAGATACAGGCGACTTCGGCAGGTCGGTGGCTGACTGCGCCTTGGCCAAGGTCAAGAGTTGATCGAGCAGGCTGCGGCTGCGCTCGATCCCTTGGCGCAAAACCGTCAGCCGTTCGCGCGCCACGCTGGACATTTCCGCTTCCGCGAGCCGTTCTGCTTGCAGCGACATGGCTGTCAGCGGCGAACGTAGCTCGTGCGCGGCATCCGCCACAAAGCGGCGCTGAGATTCCATCGACTGGCCGACACGAGCGAGCAGGCGATTGATCGCCACGGCAAACGGACGTACCTCGACCGGAAGGTGGCGGTCTTCGACGGGATGCAGTTCCTGCTCTGCCCGCTGGTCTATTTCCTTGGACAGCGCCGCGATGGGCTGGAACATCTTGCGCACCAGGTCAGCAACGATCAACAGCAGCACCGGCACGAGAATCAAGAAAGGCATCACCGTGCGCAGTGCCCCGTCGCGGGCAATTTCATTGCGGAAGCCGGACTCCTGAGCCACAGCAATGCGTTCGCCGCTCGCCGTGGTCTTGACCAGCACGCGAAACGTCTCGCCACCAACTTCCAGCGTGTGCAATCCATCCGCCAAGGTCGCCGGGAGCGGGAGCACGCCTCCTGCGTCCACGCCTACCGTAGAGGGACTGACCTCACCCAAGCGCTGGACGATCACGCGCGACTCTTCATCGACATCCTTGAGACGGATATCGGTGGTTGGCACGGCAGGCAACAAGCGCTGGCGATCCATGAGCTGCGCCACCTGGCGCAGCACATCGTCCTGTAGTTCGTGGGCTTCATCGAAGGCGGACAGGAACGAGAATACGCCCGCCACAACGGCCACCACGAGGATGGCCAGCGACAAGGTGAAGGACAGCTTGAGCTGAACCGATTCGTTCAAGCGCCTTTTGAGACCATCCATCCGACCCCCCTGACGTTCTTGATGACCTCGCCACCCAGCTTGCGCCGCAGTGCGTGGATCAGATATTCGACGGCATTGCTTTCGACCTCTTCCCCCCAACCATAGATGCGATCCTCCAGTTCGCTGCGCGAAAGGATGGCACCAGGCCGAACCAGCAGGGCTTGCAGTAGCGAGAACTCGCGGTTGGACAGTTGCACTTGGGGGCCATCATTGGCACAAGCCTCTTTGGTGGCCGGGTCGAGCGTCACCACGCCGTTGCTGAGCACGGGAGCTGCCGTGCCACCTTTGCGCCTCAGGACGGCGCGCATCCGGGCCAGTAGTTCCGCCATCTGAAAGGGCTTGGACACATAGTCGTCGGCCCCGCCATCCAGGCCGCGCAGGCGATCATCCAGACCATCGCGAGCCGTGATGATGAGCAGGGGAATCGGGTTGTCCTTGGCTCGGATGCTGGCCAGCACCTCCAGCCCATCCTTGCCGGGCAGACCGAGGTCGAGTAGCACTAGGTCGTAATGCTGGCAGCCCAGCGTGGTGAGCGCCGTCTGCCCGTCCTTCACCCAGTCGGCGGCGTAGGACGCATCCTTCAATGCGCCCTGGATCGCGTCACCGATCATGGGATCGTCTTCAACCAGCAATACCCGCATTCCCCCTCCGTTCAATCGTTGTTCAATATGCCGTCCTGGCTGCTCTCTGCCTGAACAGCAGGATCGCAGTCAGCATGAAGGCCAACAGTGCGGCCGATGCTGAATAGCGGCTCAACGCCAGACCACCCGCGCTCAGTGGCTTGTCCAGAAAATCCCCGACCACGGCACCCAGCGGGCGCGTCAGGATGAACGCCGCCCAGAACAGCAGCGTGCGGGACACGCTCGTCCAGTAGTAGGCTGCCACGACCAGCGCGAGCAGCCCGCCGAACACGACGGCCGCACCCGTGTATCCCAGACCCGCCGTATCAGCCGTCCAGTCGCCCCACGCGGTGCCCAGCGTCTGGGAGAACATGATCGTCAGCCAGTAGAAGGCTTCTGCCTTGGGCGAGCTGACCGTGCTGACCGACACGGAGCCGAGGGTGCGATGCCAGATGAAGAGCGAGCCGAGCAGCAAGGCCAGCAGCAAGCTCGAACCGCCAGCGTACCCGATTCCCAGTGATCGATCCGCAAAATCGGCCAACGTCGTGCCGACCGTGGTTGTGGCGATGATGGTCGTCCAGTACAGGAAGGGATGAAATCCTTTGGCTTTGACCTGCGCGACTACGGCAGCCAGGAAGATCGCCGCGAAGATGGCCGTGCCGACCAGGTAGCCCAGATTCATGGACATCGAGACGGCATCGCCGCCGGTTTCGCCGAGCGTCGTGGCAGCAATCTTGATGAGCCAGAAGCCCAGCGTGACTTCGGGCACTTTGGCCAGCGCCTGTTCAGTGGATGTTTTCATGGGGCACGCTCACAGGTCAGGCTTTGCCTTCGAGCGTGTCGAAGGCTTTCAGCAGGGCGGCCATTGCTGCCTTGCAGTCAGCTTGGCTCGGCGTGTCGGCACGGAGCGCCGCAAGCGACTTGTCGATGGCTTTGTCGAGCACATGCCAGTCATCGGCTGCCCGTGGTTTCAGGCCAGCCTCGGCCGAGTCCCATGCGACTTCCAGGTCCTTGATGCGGGCCTTGGCAGCGGGCAGGTCGCCCTTATCCACGATGGTGACCACGTCGGCGGCGATGTTGCGGAAGGCCGACAGGTCGCCCAGCTTGGAGGCAGTTTTGCCTTGCGAGGCCGAGACAGTCTGGGCCGGTGTCGTTGATGTTGTGCTTGCGTTGTTCTGATCGGCAGATTTGGAACAACCAGCTGCGAGTGCCAAGAGCACGGCGGCCGAAATGGCGGCAACCGGGCGAGCGATTGAGTGCTGCATGAACATGTTTTTCTCCTTGTGTAGAGCGAAAAGAGTTATTCGACGAGCTGGGCCGAGCGGCGTCCATTCATGGCGATCTGCGCGACGGCCACCAGCATGACGATCACCGTGAGGAACAAGGCGCTTGTCCACATGGCACCCATGCCAAGACCACCATAAGTCTTAGCCTGTGTCAGCAAGTCGCCGAGTGCGGCCCCGAAGGGGCGGGTCAGGATGTAGGCAATCCAGAAGGTCAGAACGGCGTTGCCGCCCATGCGCCAGGCCGCGTAGGTGGCGCCGATCAGCGCACCGAATGCCACTGCACCCCAGGTAAAGCCCAGGCCCAATGCCTCGGTCGCCAGATCGCCCGCAGCAGTGCCCAGCGCAAACGTGCAGAGGATGGCGGCCCAATAGAACAGCTCCCGGTTTCGCGTCACGATGTCGTGGATGGACAAGGTGCGCTCGACCCGATACCAGACAAAAAAGATCGCGGCGAGCGCCACGGCGAACGCCGAGGTGCTGATGTACAGGCTGACGCCAAGGCCATCAGTCAGCAGATCGGTGATCTGGGTGCCGACCACGCTGACCAGTACCACCGTCAGCCAGTAAATCCAAGGGGTATAGCGGCGGGTACGCAACTGCATGAACAACGCGGCTGCCAGTAGAGTCGCCATGACGGTTCGAGTCACGCCTTGGCCCAAACCTGCGTTGACCGCCAGGAAATCGGCTCCCGTCTCGCCCACCGTGGTGGACATGATCTTGATGATCCAGAACGACAGCGCGACTTCCGGGACTTTATTGAGCCAGCCTGTGGCGCTGCTCGTGGGCAATTTGTTCATAGAGTTCTCCTACCGGGGTGAAATGGTTTGCCAGCAGTTTGAACAGGCTGACTTAGCCCGCCCATAGGCTCACTCGCGCACCCATCCAAGCGCGATCAAACCGCCGAAAAGCCGGCGATGGATTCCGGTGGCAAGTTGGTAACTTGGCACCAGATACCAGCGTGCTTCACGCAACGTCAGCCAGGCACAGATCGCAGCGACCGCGCCGGCTCCGAGCATGTCGAATGGGAAGTGCACTCCAAGGTAGATGCGCGCCCAGGCAATGGGGACGCCCAACAAAGCCAAAGCCACGCCTGCAATTCGTGGGCCTCGTTGCAGCGCGAGGCTGAAGGCGACCGCCCACCACAGCGTCAAGTGATCGCTTGGGAAAGACGAATCGGCAACATGAGCGATGAGGGTGTGACCCAGGCCGATCATGAAAGGCCGGGGATGAATCCAAGCCAGGCCGATGATCTGGTTGATGAGCAGGCCCAGCAATCCCGATGCGCTAGCAACGAGCATCGTCTTGCGGGTAGGCTCGCCGCCGCGAAGCCAGCCGATGCCGATCAGGAGTGGAACAGCCCAGATGAGCTGTTCGGCCAAGAAAATGACCAACGTCAGAGCTAAAGCACTGGGATGCTCCGGCGCGTTGAGCCAGAGAAATAATGTACGGTTGAGTGATTCCATGAGGTCTCCGTGCCGGATCGCCTCCGAGGGAAACGATCCGGCCATACTGTCGGGAGTCAGTCCCGCTTGTCGTGGTCGTCATCGTGATCCGCCTTGTCCTCGGCAGACGAGATGACCGTGCCCTTGTCGGCATCGACCCGGACATCGAAGACCTTGGCCCCACTGACGACCTCCACGTCATAGACCCAACCTTGCTTCGAGTTCTCGTACTCGGCGCGTGACGCCTTGCCATTGGCGTGCTGCTCGGCGACGGTGACTGCTTGTGTGAGGGGAATCTTGGCCTTGCTGATTGCCAGGGCGTCGTTTTCCATACCGCCATTGGCGGCGTAGGCGACCGCGCCGGTTGCAGCGATGGCGACGGCCAGAAGGGAAAGTTTGGTGTAGCGGTACATGATGCTTCTCCAGAAGAGTGCAGGGATTTGCACAGTGGAGAAGGTACGCAGGCAGACTTAGCTCGCACTGAGCCGGGAAGTTTTCGCTCTCGCCGATGTAGTGTTATCGACTCCTGATAATTGGTGCAGTCGTCTTCTGAAAATGACA
>NZ_JBXANP010000041.1:0-8091 GCF_058801745.1 Rugamonas sp. GW822-FHT03B10
GGCCGGGCGCGTGCGCTGGGTGTCGCCGCTCGGCTTCACATACAACGGTCGCGCCATGACCGGCAGCGTCGACGGCGAGACCGTCTCGTACTTCTCCGGTGGCGGTTCGACCGGGGCATTCCTTCCACCGCCGCCGCCCCAGCAGGCAGCGCCCAACACCGCAGGTTCCCCGAAATGATCCGTTTTCTCGTCGCAGCGCTGCTTTTCCTTTCCCTGTCGTCGTCCCGCGCCGACGACTATCGCGGGTTCAGCTTCAACCTGCATTCGGTCAAGGTGTCGGAGGTCGTCGCCATCATCTTCGGCGAGGCGCTCAAGTCGCCGTTCGTGCTGTCGCCGGACGTGCTGAACGACCAGCGCCTTGTGTCTTTCCGCTTCGGCGACCCCAAGGACGCGCGCCCCTCGGTGATCCGTTTCCTCGACTCGCTCGGCTATGAGGTTGACCGTCGCGGCGGGATCGATTTCGTGGCGCTCAAGAAGCTCGAGGCGGTGTCTGAGAAGGAGAAGGACGTGTTCATCTATCACCCGCTTTTCCGCGACGTGTCGTACCTCGCGGACATCCTGCGTCCCCTCACGTCGGGGCAGTTCACCGTCAACCGGCAGATTTCCGGCCCCGACCTGACCAAGTCGGACAAGCCAGTGCAGCCGGGCTCCCCGGCGTCTCTCATCGACCGGGACTCGGACACGCTCGTGTGGCAGGGGCCGACCGTGGAGATCGCGCGCTTGCAGAAGTTGCTCGCCCAGGTGGACGTGGCACTCGGCGAGGTGATGGTGCGCGGCGTGGTCTACGAGGTCACCAGCTCCGACAAGGAGGCGAGCGCGTTCCAGATCGCGGCCAGCGTCTTGGGCGGCAAGGTGTCTGCGGGGCTCTCCACGGCGTCCACGGCCCTTGACTCGTTCGTGAGGGTCAAGACGGCCAGCATCGACGCTGTGCTGTCCCTGCTGGCCTCTGACGGGCGTTTCAAGGTCGTTAGCTCTCCGTCGATCCGCGTGAAGTCCGGGCGGCAGGCTCGGTTTACCGCTGGTCAGGAGGTGCCGGTTCTCGGCGCGCTGTCGTATCCGAACGGCGCGGGGCAGGCCGTGCAGTCTGTCGAATACCGTTCCAGCGGTGTGATTTTCGATCTGTCGCCCAAGGTGCGCGGCGGCGTGATCGATCTCGACGTTTCGCAGCAGCTTTCCGACTTCGTGCAGACCACGACGGGCGTGAACGGCTCGCCGACCCTGACCAAGCGCGAGGTCAAGACTGCGCTGTCGTTGCAGGACGGCGAGATCGTCGTCATCGGCGGTCTGACCCAGTCCAAGGACTCGACGGCCCGCACCGGGTTTTCGTTCCTTCCAGCCTCGATGCGCAGCACGTCGAAGGACAACAGCCAGTCGGAGATTCTTTTGATCTTGCAGGTAACAAAATTATGATATTGCTTGCACAAAAACAGGTTTTTGTTTATACTAGAACCTTCTAATGTGCAAACAAGGAGTTTGAAATGAAAGCTGACGGTTTCGAGCAATTCACCATGGCGCAGGCCAAGCGCGATTTTTCAATCGGCTACATGACGTACTTCGCTATCGTGCGCGCGGCGATGGGCGAGGGCTGGAACGTGATCCTCAAGGCTGGGACCAACCGTGGCCCGCTGGTCGATGCTCGGGGCGGCGCTCCGCGCAACTTCAAGACGCTCGACGCTGCCATCGTCGCCATCGAAAAGATCGGCTTCAAGGTGGAGGGCCTATGCATGCATTGAGCGGCGACGACGCGCTGCCGGTCGGTTGGTACACATTGGCCGACGGCAGGCGCTTCTACGGCATGAACGAGTTCGAGATGAACGCCTTCGCCCGCGAGGGGTGGCGCTTGCAGCAGATCGCCGACGTGCGTCTTGCGATCAGGCTCGATGCGTTGCGCAAGTCGTCCGGCGTCCGCGAGTTTTCCTATGTGTCGCAGTCCGCGACGGTGCAGTACGGGCTTTTTGGCTCTTAATCCTTGGAGGTGTTATGAAATTTCTTTTGTGGCTGGGCGAGCAGGGCGAGGGCGCTATCGTGGGCTTCACGATCATGCTGGTGATGGTTGTTGTCTTTGGTAGCTTCGCCTGGTCGTTTTTTTTCTGATGGCGATCATCTGCTACACCGGCAAGCCCGGCGCGGGAATGAGTTTCGTTTCTTTGCAGACGATTTTCGAACGGTCGGTCAGCGGAAAAGGGGGCGATTTGAGGCCCGCTAGGGCTGGAGCGAAGCGGAACCCCCTTGCATCATGGGCGGATGTAGGAGCGTTTTGGCCGGTCGTCCCGGCCAGCGACGATCCGATCCACGACGCGACGCTCGATCATCCATTGACGTAATGTCAGCGCGCATTTACATTGTTGGAGTTTTTCCGGGGGAAATATCCCTTTTGAGCCGCAAAGCGATAAAAGTCGCGGGCAAGAAAAAGGGCCGATGTGAGAGTCGGCCCCGGTAAAGCATCCTTTTTCAACCGCTCAGTCAAAGCAGGAGTCCGCAAATCGTGCACGAAATTTCGAAGGAAGTCAAGCTGAGCGCAAGCTCGGCCCCGGCCAGCGGGCGCACCGCCCGCAGCGGAGCGAGGACGGAGCGCACCGCGCCGGGGCCAGCGCAGCGCCTTGGTAACAACACGAAATCACGGGCCGCTTTTAGGGCCGAAATTGATGAAAATACCGGGGAATATCAAGGGTTTACGCTCGATCCTGTGCGGCGCGAATACGTGCAGGAAAAGGACCAGTCGGCGGCGATCTCCACGGCACGGAGCGCCCGGTTCTCGGCGCAAACGAGCGCTTCAAAGTTGTTATTTAATCATCTAACTCCGCGAGACACGCAGTGGCGCGTCACCGGCTGCTCCCGCCGCAAAATCTCCGACAACGTCGCCGTGCTGTACGCGCCCAGCATCAAGAAGGCGCACTTCGGCGGCTTGATGATCTGCGGCTCGGTCTGGACCTGCCCGCCCTGCGCTGCCAAGATCAGCGAGCGGCGCAAGCTGGAGATCAAGAAGGCGACCGACCTTCACCGTCAGGCCGGGGGCGCGCTGTACATGATCACGCACACCTTTTCGCACCAGCGCACCGACGTGCTGTCGCCGATGCTCAAGGCGTTCTCCAAGGCCTTCCAGTACATGCGCGCCCAGCGCGGCTACAAGAACCTCAAGCTTGAGATGGGCTACGTCGGCGACATCCGCGCCCGCGAGGTGACCTATGGCGACGCCAACGGGTTCCACCCCCACGAGCACGACCTGTGGCTCGTCGCCGATCCGCTCACTCGCAAGCAGCAGCGCAAGCTCGCCTCGGTGCTGTTCTCGTTGTGGGCGAAAGCCTGTTTCGTCTGCGGCCTCGCCGCCCCCAACCGCAAGCGCGGTGTCGATGTCAAGGAGATGGAAAGCGCCGACGAGTACATGGCGAAATTCGGGCGTGAGGCCAAGTGGGGCGTGGCTTCGGAGCTCACCAAGCAGCACGTCAAGACCGGTAAGGCCGGGTCGATGTCGCCGTTTGATCTCCTGCGCGCCTACGAGTCCGGCGAGAAGCGTTTCGGCCCGTTGTTCATCCAGTTCGCCGAGGCCTTTTTCGGCAAGAGCCAGTTGATCTGGTCGGACGGCTTGAAGAAGATTTTCGGGGTCGGCGAGAAGACCGACGAGGAGATCGCCAACGAACAGGCCGAGGATGCCCAGGCTGTGATTCTGATGGACGCCTTCGAGTGGCGGACGATCCTCAAGCAGCCGCACGACGTTCGCGCGCTGATCCTCGACCTCGCAGAGAACGGCGGTTTCGACGCCGTCCGCCTGTACCTCGACCGGCTAACGCGCGACGAGTGTCCGTTCTGAACGGTATAAATCGTTTATATCGTTTAGTCCCTTCTGTACTCGTTGTAGCACTCGCGCCAAAACAGCTTTTCGTGCTCGGTCGTGGCCTGCTCGGCCATCGTCGCGCTGATCGTCTCCATCGGGTGCAGGTGCAGCAGCTTCGATATCTTGACCGCGACGAACACGCTCATGTTCGCGCCGCCCCGGTACTGGCTCACGGCCTGCCGCGTGATGCCTATGTGACGCGATAGCTGGTTGTCATTCTTGACTTCCGGGAAAACTTGCATCACCTCGTCAAGGTAGTTCTTCGTTGTTTTCATCATAAAATGTTAAAAGGGATTGACAGTTCTTTCCATGTTGCACTATATTTGCGCCAGCCGGTAGGTACTGCGTGACTTCCGGCCTCACTCGATCTCACGCGCATTTTAAGGGCAATATCATGGCAGACCGTGCATTAATTCTTTCCGCAGATCACTACACCATCACCGACGAAAAAACCGGCGTTGTCAATGAGCTTTACCAAGTGTGGTACTGCAACGACTACCGCGAGGCGTCCGAGACGGAGATGGGCTGCAAGCCTATCAAGATTCTGACCACCCCGGAGATTTTCCAACAACTGCGCGCGGTCGAGCTCCCTTCGCTGTTCGACCTCGACGTGCGCTCGCGTCCGGGCAAGGCCAACGCCGCCGCGCTGACCGTGGTCGGCTTCCGCTTCGTGTCCACCCCGGCGCTGTTCGACTCGGTCGCCCCCGCCGCCGCCAAGACGCCCGCCAAGGCCGCTTGATCATGGCGACCGGCTCCGTGCAAACGATCCTTGTGTGCGTGCCTTCGGGCTCCACGCAATCGCCATGCCCTTCCGGCACGGCGGTTTCCACTGTGCAGGGCTATGTCATCGACGCATCGCAGCAGTCGAGCTTCGAGGCCTCCGTCGCGCCGTTCGACTATGGCGCTGCCGTCGGCATCTGGTCGTTCGCCTTCACCTTCGTGATCATGTGCTATATGACCGCGCACGGTGTCGGCGTCGTCCTCAAACGCATCAAAAATTAGTTTCGCTGGACCGGCCGGGCGGTTTCCCGGCATCACCTGAAAGGCAATAAAAAATGAAGCAATCGTTCAAAAAAATCGGCGCTCTGGCCTCCGTCGGCGCTGTCGCCCTGTCCGCTGGCACCGCGCATGCCGCGATTGACCTGAGCACCATCACCGGCGCTTTCACCGCGACCGACGTTGCCGCTGGCGTTCTGTCGGTCGGCGCTGTGCTGGCGGTCGTGTACGTCACGATCAAGGCGGCCAAGACCGTGCTGGGCATGATTCGCGGCGGCTAATCCCGGCGTTGTCTGCTGAACGGGGGAGCGGCGCAGGCTGTTCCCCCATTTTTTTTGTGGAGAATTTTATGACGATTAACGACCTCTGGTACTTGTTCATGTTCGCGTTCGGCATCGTCTGCGGCTGGGCTGTCGTAACCGGTCTGAAAGGGTAGAGCATGAAGCGCAAGAGTCTTTTCCTGCTGCTGGTCTTGGCGTTCGGCCAGACCCAAGTTTTGGCGGCTGTGCCTCCCACGGCCACCGCAGTCACCGTGGCCGGTCGTAACAGCGTCGGCGAGACGATCATGTATATGCCGACCACCACGTACAGGGTGATCGACGTGACGGACGCGCCCATCGGCATCTCCAGTTCGACGCCCTTGTACCAGAATGCGCAGGGCATGACCGCGAGTCTGGTCGTGGCTGACAAGTTGCAGCGCGCCGGGTACAGTCCGAGCGATCCGCGTGTCGGGCTCACCATCGAGATGGTGCAGGAAAAGGTTCTTGGCATCGCCGGGGGAACCGCGACTTCCGCCGTGGGTGGCGGTGCCGCCGTTCTCGCCGCCGCTGCCGTTGCTGGCGGTCCCGTCACCTGGGCGGCGCTGGGCATGGGCGCGCTGGTCGGCGCTGCTGGCTACCTCGCCAGTCAGGCGGTCGGCTTCGTCGTTGACGGTATCAAGTACCTTCTCGATCCCGCGACGGGCAAGGCCGTTCCGGCCAGCGGCGGCGGCGATCCGTCCACGCCAGCGTCGAACGGCGACACCAAGTTCTGGGGCAACACGTACAACGGCCTGCTCGTTCAGGGTTCCGACATCGACGGCGTCGGCAAGGCCATCGCCATGTACGGCGACTGCGGCGCGTACACCTGTAGTTATCCAACGCTGGTGTGGAACCAGAACCCGACCACGCACACCGGCACGAATCCGACGATCTACACGTTCAGCGGCTATTGGTCGATGTCCGGGTCGCAGCAGACGTGGCCGCGCGGCGCTACGGTCTACGGCAATACGGTCGGGCCTAGCGGCACGCCCGCCTACACCGCGCCGCCTCCCGCTGGGGCTACACCCAAGGACGCCGACACGCTGGGCAAGAACATGCCGGACGCCGACAAGGGCAAGCCGATGGACCCCGCCGCGCTCGCCGAGGCGATCAAGGCCGCGATCAAGTCGTTGCAGGCCGACCCGGCGACTAAGGACAAGATTTTGCCGGTGCCGAACATCACCAGCGACGACGTGACCGGCATCTATGGTCAGAACCCGGGCATCGTGCCGCGCGGCATTCAGGCGACGGACCCGGTCGCCAAGCCCACGGTCACGTCCAACCCGTCGAGCCCGGTATCTACCGCGCCGGGCGGCTCCACGGCTCCCGGCCCCGGTGGCGTCGTCGCGCCACAGCCAACGACCACCACGCCTACTGCAGAGCGTCCGGCAGTCGATCTGGGTGTCGATCCGAAGATCGGGTCGCCGACCTTGGAGGCGACCCCGACCGCCGCGTCGATCCTCGATCCAGTGTTCAACATGATGCCGTCGCTGAAGACGTTCGTCATGCCGCAGCACGCCTCGGAGTGCCCGAAGCCGACGTTTGCCGTCTTCAACAAGCAGATCGTCATGGACGGCCATTGCACGTTGTTCGACGGCGTTAGGTCGCAGCTGTACGCGGCGATGATGGTCGCTTGGATACTGGTCGCCCTGTTCATCATCCTGTCCGCATAAGGAGTCATCCATGTTTGGCATCGTCCTATCCGCCCTCAACGTCGCGCTGGGCTTCCTCGTCCGTAGCGTCCTGCTCAAGTTCGTCGTGTTCTCGGCGCTGTACTTCATCACGACCGAGTTTATCCAGCTGCTCGTTAGCCGCTTGCCGACCGGCGGCGACATCACCAGCGCTTTCACCGGGATCGGCGCTGGCGTCTGGTACTACCTCGACCTGTTCGCCTTCGGGCAGGGCTTCCCGATCGTCCTTAGCGCCGTCGTCACGCGCTTCATCATCCGGCGCTTGCCGGTGATCGGCTGATCATGCCGATCAATGCGTACACCGGCCTTATGGGCAGCGGCAAGTCGTTCGAGTGCGTCACCAGCGTGATCGTTCCGGCCATCGCCAAGGGCCGTCGCGTCGTCACCAACGTTGACGGCATCGACGGGGAGGCCATCAGGGCGTATGTCCACGAGAAGCAGGGCATCGCCTTGGACAAGCTGGGGCAGGTGGTCCACTGCTCCAACGACGACGTTTTCAAGGCCGACTTCCTGCCGCACGGTGAGGCCGCGGTGGTAACCTTCGTGCAGCCCGGCGACATCGTCTGCATCGACGAGGCTTGGCGCTTCTGGGGGACCGGTAACAAGATCCTCAAGGAGCACGCGGTGTTCTTCCGCGAGCATCGACACTACGTCGATCCGGTGTCGAAAGTCTCTTGCGACCTCGTGTTGATGGTGCAGGACATCGGCGACCTGAACCGCGTGCTCAAGGTCGTTGTTGAGCTCTCGTTCAGGACCACGAAGATCAAGAGCCTCGGCCTTAACAAGGTCTACCGCGTCGAGATGTGGGAGGGCTACAAGCAGACCGCCAAGGCCCGCGTGGCGGTGCAGAGCAAGAAGTACGACAAGGACATCTTCCCCCTGTACTCGTCGTACGTCGGCGGCGAGGGCAACGAGGTGCGCGTTGACGACCGGCAGAACATTCTGCGCAATCCGGCCCTGTGGGGCATGGTCGCCGGGATCGCGGTGGTCGGCGTCCTCGGCTTTTGGGGCGTGAAGCACTTCTTCGACCCTGACCGGTTCAAGAAGGACGGCGCGTCGTCTGCCTCTGTCGCTTCACCTGGTGGCGCCGGCCAAACAGTGGTGCCGGTCGCGCGGCCCAAGGTTTTCTCCGACGAGTGGCGGGTTTCCGGCATGGTCACGCTGGGCGAAAACTCCTATGTTGCGCTGGTCAATCAGGCCGGGCGCGTGCGCTGGGTGTCGCCGCTCGGCTTCACATACAACGGTCGCGCCATGACCGGCAGCGTCGACGGCG
>NZ_JBXANP010000042.1:0-6630 GCF_058801745.1 Rugamonas sp. GW822-FHT03B10
GATGTGGAGAAGAGACAGCGGCGCGGCTGGCGATGCTGGCGGTGCCGGCGATGCCGGCGATGCCGGCGGCCGGCGCTTCGGCGCTGGCCGCGACGGTCTGCGCGGTCTCGGCGGCGGTGCGGGCGGCGGCCGTGGCGCCGTTGGTGGCGGGCGCGTTGTTGGCGGCGGCCGGCGCCGGCGCAGTGGCGGCTGGCGCGGCGCCGCTGGCCAGCACGGCCACGCCGGCCGTGCTCAGGTCCAGCCGGGCGCTGGCGCCGTTCAGCGCGGCGCTGGTGGCGAGGGCGTCGACGCGCGCGCCGGGCGGCGCGTCGGCGCCGGCCGTCGGCTGGCCGGCCGGCGGCGGGAGCGTCACGGCCAGCATGGTGGCGGCCATGGACGCCATGGCGGCGCTGCCGTCGGCGACGGGCGCGGCCGGGGCGCCGTCATCGGCGGCCGGGGCGGGGCCGGCGTCGTCCTGGGCGGCCGGCGCGGCATCGTCCGGGGTCAGGTTCAGCAGCTGGGCGAACAAGGGCAGCGCGGCGGCGCTGTCGGGCGCGGCGGCAGGGGCGCCCGCGACGGCCGCCGGTGGGGCGGACGCCGTGGACGCGGCGGAGGGGGCGGGTGCGGCGGTGCTGGTCATGAAGGTCATGCTGGGGTATCCGGGTCGGGGCTGTCGTTGCTCAAGGCGTAGGCGATCCAGCCTTCTTTATTGGTTTGCATTGCTTGTAATCGTTTGCTCATGTCGGCCACCGCCGCGTCGCAGCGCGCGGTGGCCTGGTGGTGCAGCTGCTGCAACGTGGCCAGGGCCGCCTGCTCGGCCGGGCTCCACGGGGCCTGGCCGGCCATGGCGGGCAGGGCTGCGGCCATGGAAACGTTAATCGCCGCCAGCGCCTGCCAGTCGTCGGCGGCGAGGGCGGCGCGCAGCTTGTTGGCCAGGCGTAGCAAGGCCCGTTGCCTATCCATTCTTGGCCTGTACGCCCAGCCAGCCCTGCTTGATGGTGGTCAGCAGCCGCGTCACTTCGTCGATGATCTCGGGGTCCATGCTGACGCCGGCCTTGTACAGGCGCGCCGCGCAGTAGTCGTAGAGCTGGCCCAGGTTGGCCACCACCTCGCCGCCATGCTCGAAGTCCAGCGAGCTCGACAGCCCGTTGATGATCTCCGTGCACTTGTTCAGGCTGTTGGCCTTGAGCTCGTAGCGCTTGCCGACGATGTGGCCGCGCGCGCGCGCCAGCTCCTCCAGCAGGCCGTCGGTCAGCACCAGCACCAGTTCGACCGGCGTGGCGCGGGCGGTCTGGGCTTCCAGGTTGACGGCGTGGTAGGAACCGTAGGCTTCTTGATTCATCATGATGTTCACCATAGAGAGAAAGACGCGGCGCGGGGGCGGGCCCCCGGCCCCGTCAACTGTTACTGCTGTTCGATGAGAACAGGGCGGTAAACAGGTTGGAATTGCTGTTCATTTGCGACTGCAACTGCTGCAGCGCCGTGAATTGGCCGAGGTAGCGCTTGTAGGCGCTGTCGTACTGGGTCTGCAGCGTGGCCTGGCGGTCCGTGAGCGCCGTCTGCAGCTTGCCGACGGAGGTCTTGCGGGTGCCGATCTGGCCGGTGGCCGAATTGGTCCATTGGTCCATCAGTTTGTTGAGCGCGCCGAGCGCGCCGGTGCCGCCGCTGGTGCCGCTGGCGCGGCCGAACAAGCCGTCGAGTCCGGTCGGATTGGCGGCGATGGCCTTGGTCAGGCGGCTGCTGTCGAGGGCCAGGCTGCCGTCGCGCTGGGCCGTGATGCCGTAGGCCACCAGCGACTGGCCGTTGGCGTCCAGCGTGCGCACGGCCGCCACCATGCGGCTGCGCAGCGCGGCCACGCCGGCGTCGGACGCGAACGGGCCCGAGGCCACGTTCTTGCTGCTGTCGGCGGTCTGGGTCAGCGTGTTGAGCACGGCGTTGAGCTTGTTGTAGGCGTCGATGAAGCTTTGCACATTGGCCTTGGTGCCGCTCAGGTCGTTGCCGACGGTCAGCGTGGCCGGCGCCTCGCCCACCGCCTGGGCCTTGGTGAACGTCATCGACACGTTGTCGATCAGGTTGTAGGTGTTCGAGGCCTGCTGCACCTTGGTGCCCGTGCCCTGGGCGCCGATCCACACGATGGCGTCCTGGGCCGTCGCGATGGTCTTCTGGTTGCCGGCGCCCAGCGCCGCCTGCAGGCCGGGGTCGGTCACGCCCGACACGTCGAGCGAGACGGCGTTGGCCGCGCCGGTCTGGTTGGCGCTCAGCACCAGCGTGGTCTGGCCGTTCACGTTCAGGGTGGAGGCCGTCACGCTCGAATTATTGCCGGCCGCGATGTTGATGGCGGCCGCCACCTCCTTGGCCGACAGCACGTTGTCGTGGTTGGTGTCGGCGTTGGCCAGGTCGATCTGGAACGAACTGCCGTTGGCCAGCGTGACGTTCAGGGTGCCGGCGCCGGCGGCCGTGCTGTCGGCCACGTTGCCGTAGGCCACCTGGCCGGCCGTGGCCAGCTGTTCCACATAGAACGAATAGGTGCCGGCCACGGCGCTGGCGTTGGCGCTGGCCGTGCCCACGGCGCTGCTGAAGGTGGCGCTGTTGGCCATCACGGAGGTGGTCACCGAGGCCAGGCCGCTGATGGCCGTCTGGAACGCGCCCATGGCCGCGTTCAGCGAACTGAGCGCGTTGGCGGTGGCGTTGGCCGTGCTGGTCTGGTCATCGAGGATCGCCTTGCTGCCGGCGATGTACGAGGTGGCCAGGTTGGTGGCGGTGGTGACCGGATCGTAGGTGGGGCTGTTGATGACGGACATGATCGTGCTCCAGGGAAAGTATTAGGAAGTGTACCTTGTTATAAGGCGACCCAAATCGTTTCCATATGAAAATAATCCGAAAAAAATCGTGTCATGCCCGGCGCCGGCCCTATTTCTGGCCACGGAACCACAGTTGCGTTGCCAGTTCGTCATGCTGCTTGCGTTCCTTGGCCGCGTGCTGCTGGCGCACGGCCTTCTGTTGCTTGTCGAGCACCTTGTCCAGCACTTCGCGCTTGACCCAGGCCGCGTTCAGCGCCTGCTGCGACACCGCCATGTCGGCCTCGTGCATGTGCAGGTCGAGCCGGTGGTTGTCGGCCATCTGCATCACGGCCTGCTTGTAGTCGCCGCAGTTGCCGGCCAGCGCCAGTGGCAGGTTGCCGCTGGCGCCGCTGTTGGTGTACAGGCCCGTCAGGCGGTCGAGGTTCTTCTGATAGCGTTCGCGCAAGCTGGTCTTTTCCGCCATCTCCGTCTGCAGCCGCTCCACCTCCGTGTTGCGCAGCGCGACCAGGGTGCTCAGATTGCGTATCATGTGCTGGTTCATGTCATCAACCTCTCAAGTTGCTCGACGCAGGCGGGGAAGGGCGCCGCTTCCTTGGTGCCCTGGCACAGGTATTCCTCGATATGGGGATGCAGCTTGACGGCATGGTCGGTGACGGGATCGGCGCCCGGCACATAGGCGCCCAGCGGGATCAGGTCGCGCACCCGGTCGTGGCGGGCCATGGCGGCCTTCATGGCGCGCGCGGCCTGCACGTGTTCCTTGCTGATGATCTGGTTCATGCAACGGCTGATCGAGGCGCCGATGTCGATGGCCGGGTAGTGGCCGCGCTCGGCCAGTTCGCGCGTCATGACGATGTGGCCGTCGAGGATGGCGCGCGCGGTGTCGACCACCGGGTCCTGCTGGTCGTCGCCCTCGGCCAGCACGGTGTAAATGGCGCTCATGCTGCCGGCCGGGTTCTCGCCGTTGCCGGCCGACTCCACCAGTTGCGGCAGGCTGGAGAACACCGACGGCGGATAGCCCTTGGTGGCCGGCGGCTCGCCCAGCGCCAGCGCCACCTCGCGCAGCGCCATCGCGTAGCGCGTCAGCGAATCGACCAGCAGCAGCACGTTCTTGCCCTGGTCGCGGTAGTGGGCCGCGATCGAATGGCACAGTTCGGTGGCCATGATGCGCATCAGCGGGCTCTCGTCGGCCGGCGCGATCACCAGCACCGCCTTGGACAGGCCTTCCTTGCCGAGCGACATGTCGACGAATTCGCGCACCTCGCGCGAGCGCTCGCCGATCAGGCCCACCACCACCACGTCGGCCACGGTCTGGCGCGTGATCAGGCCCAGCAGCACGGACTTGCCGACCCCCGAGCCGGCCATCAGGCCCACGCGCTGGCCCTTGCCCAGCGTGAGCATGCCGTTGATGGCGCGCACGCCCACGTCGAGCGCCTCGGTCACCGGTTGCTTCCTGAGCGGATGGATGCGCGGCGGCTGGGCGTCGAGCGGGAATTCGCCGCCCAGCTTGCCCAGCCCGTCGATCGGCTCGCCCAGTCCGTTGACCATGCGGCCCAGCCAGCCGGGGCCGATCTGCAGGCTGACCTTGTCGGGCGAGGGCAGCACGCGCGCGCCCGTGGTCAGGCCGGTGGCCTTCTTGAACGGCATCAGGAACGACAGCTTGTCGCGGAAGCCGACCACCTGGGCGTCCAGCCAGGGGCCGCCCACGGTCTCGATCTGGCAGCGCTGGCCCGTGTGCAGGCGGCAACCGGCGGCCTCGAGCAGCAGGCCGGAGGCGCCCACCAGCCGCCCGGTCGGGGTGGCCACGGGCACGGCGTCCAGTTCCAGATTGCGCAGCGCGTCAGCGATCATTCTTCGCTCTCGGTGTCGTCGTCGCCGCCGTCGGCAGCCTGCAATTGATTATCGACCTGTTCCATGACGGCGGCAAGCCGTTGATGACAGCCGGCGTCGACCTCGTTGTCGCCGGCCTTGATCCGGCATTCGCCGGCGTCGAGGCGGGCGTCGCCGATCAGGTTCCAGCGCTTGGCGCGCTTGGGGTCGAGCTCGCTGATGCGCTTCAATTCCTCGGGGTTCAGGTAGACGTCGATCTCCTCGCGCGTGGGCGGCATCGAGGCCAGCGTCTCGTCCACCAGCGCCATGATCTGCACCGGCTGCAGGGCCAGTTCGGCCCGGATCACCTGGCGTGCCACCTTGGCCACCAGGTCCACCACCTCCTTGCGCTGGGCCGCGCGGTAGTCGGCGCGCAGCTTCTTCAGGCTTTTCAGCATCGCGTCCACCGGACGGGCCAGCTGGTCGTAGGCCACCAGCGTCTCGTGCCGGCCCTCGGTGCGGCCCTGTTCCAGGCCCTGCGCGCGGCCGGCCTCGAAGCCATCCTCCTGGCCGCGCGTCAAGCCGATCTCGTAACCGTCGCGCTGGCCCTGCTCGAAGCCCTGGCTGACCGAGGCCTGCCAGGCGGCGCCGTCGCCCGCGTTGCCGTGCGGCCGCACGCTGGCGGACATCACCTGCGACAGCGGCGGGAAACGGTAGGGGCGGAACTGCTTCATTCGACCACCGCCTCGGCGAACAGCTGGATCTCGATCTCGCCGGCGTCGGCCAGCGCCTTGACGGTGGCCATGATCTCCTGGCGCGTCTGCTCGATGCGCGACATGGGGATGGGGCCGGCGCGCCGCATCATGTCCTCGAACGCCTGCGCCTGGCGCTTGGGCATGGTCTTGAGCACGGCGTCGCGGATCGACACCTCGGCGCCCTTGAGCGCGATGGCCCACTGCTCCAGCGGCACCTCCTCGATGATGCGGGTGATGGCCACCTCGGACTGGGTCGACAGGATGAAGAAGTCGTACATCGACAGTTCGATCTGGGCCACCACCTCGGGGTCGTGGGCGCGCAGCAGTTCGACCATCTGGGCCCGGTTGCTGGGCAGGCGGTTGAGGATCTCGGCGGCCTGGCGTATCCCCTCCACGCTGGTGCTCTGCATGTCGAACGTGCCCAGGCAGCGCATGACGAGCTGGTCGAGCTCGAGCAGCAGGTCGCGGTCGATCTCGTCCAGGCGCGCCAGGTTCAGCAGCACCAGGTCGCGGCCCTCGACGGGCAGGGCGTCGATGATCTGGCCGGCCAGCGTGGGCGGCAGGAAGGCCAGGAACACGGCCTGCATGCGCACGTGCTCGTTGGAGATGTACTCGGCCAGCCACTTGGGCGAGGCCCATTGCAGGCGCGCCATCTTGGGCCGCAGCTCGTCGCCGTAGATGCTGTTGAGCACGGTGTTGGCGATGTCGCCGCCCAGCGCCAGGTCCAGCGAGCGCTTCAGGTAGCTGCGCGAGGCGCCGTGCACGCCCGATTGCTGGCGGTAGTCGTCAAAGAAGGTCTGCATCGCGTGCTTGACGGACTCGACCTTGATGCCGCTCATGCGCGACATGACCTGGGTCACCTCCAGCAACTCCTCGCGCGACAGGCAGCGCAGCACGGCCGCGGCCGGCTCCTCGCCTATGCTCAGCAGCACGATGGCGGCCTGCTCGACCGGGGTCAGGTAGACCGGCTGCGGTTCCTGGGACTCTTGTATGCTATTGAGTTCGGCCATTTTTCTGCATCCATTGTTTGACGACTTCGGCGACGCGTTCGGGTTCCTTCTCCGCCAGCACCTTCAAGTGATCGACCATCACGTCCACCGGCGAACCGGCCGGCGGCAAGTCGTAATTTTCCAGCAGCGGCACCACCGGCATGCCGGGCCCGGCCCCCTCGACGCCGGGCAGGGCGCCGGCCACGGCGGCAGCGCCAGGCAGGCCCGGCACGCCGGCGGCGCCGGCCAGGGCCGGCGTGGCGCCGGCCGCCTGGGCGGCCGCCTGCGCGGCGGCGGGCT
>NZ_JBXANP010000043.1:0-6251 GCF_058801745.1 Rugamonas sp. GW822-FHT03B10
GGATTCTGGAACCTATGAAATGGCGTTACCCGACATGGTACCCGATGTCAATTTCCACTGGAAACGGCATAGAGCCTCATTTAACCGCATACGACAAGTGTTGGCCTCTGTCTTACTGCTCTTTCTCTTGCTGGTGCCGCCAGCGCGACGTACCAGATTTTCGATCTCGACTTGCATAGACTCTTTAAGCGCGTAGTTGCGCTTGCGAACAGCAAGTCCGGCATGATCTCCCGAATGAGGAAGGGCAGCTTTTTCATAAGCGGCGTACATCGAGCCGAAGCGTTTCCAAAAAGAGTGGGAGGACGGAGCTAGGCGATCGCCATCGCGATTAAGTAGCCCGCTCGAAATACGGCCATACCTCTGATATACATTCTGAAGAATTGTGATCAGCTCTTCTGTCGTGTATCGGTAATTTCGTCTTGCGCATTCGCGTTGCGCCGCCTGAAACAATTCAAACGGAACAATTGCAGGGAAGGCGCCGTCACAACGGACCCATGTTTCGGGCGGATTATGCACTGCTTTTATTTTTAGTTTGAAAGAAGACTTATTGTAAATTAAATTTCCAATATATTTTTCATTTTTTAACATGCAGCGAATGATGTTTCCAGTCCAGCGGCCACCGTATTTGTTGGGTATTAGCTGCGCATTTAGCAACGCTGCTATACATCGGTGTCCGAACCCGTCTTGTGCGTACCACTTGAAGATGAGGTTAACAATCTCTATTTCCTCTGGTGGCCCCGGTGCATATATTACCCGCTGGTTTTGTATAGCTTTCCACTCGCCAGGGTTAAGTACGCAAATGGGTGTTCCATCGCGATCTAGAAGTAGACGACTAAGGCCATAGATTGCAGCCCCACCAGTCTTGTATCCCATACGAATCATCCTGCACTGGCCTGCGAAAACCTTTGTGGAAAGGTCCCGACTAAAGTCTGCAGCCGATGCGCGTTTGACCATCTTTCCAATAGCAGCGAGGAGAGAGTCATCATTTAGATACTCCTCGGCGCAATATCTAACTTTGACACCATTTATGAAGCAGTGGCGCTCATAATATGCGCTCTCATCAATATCTTGGAACCGGCCCCACCTACTAATGTCGTAAACGAGTACCGCAGCAAAGTCATGTGCCGATTCAACGTCGTGTATTAGCTTGGTCAATGCTGGTCGGCCCGCAATCGTCAGACCACTCCTGCCGGGATCCTCATAGATGTGAACAATTTCAAAATTGTGTGACGCCGCGTAATCACGAATTTTATCTAGCTGATTCGCGGTTGAGTAAATTTGAAGGTCAGTCGACATCCGAACGTAGGCTACTGCTCGCTTCGATAGCAGAGCAGCAGATAGGCCACTAGTTGAACTATTCTTCATCAAATGCCTCCTTGCAAGCTTCACATCTACGACGAGCGTGGGCTACCGCTTGATCTATCACAATAGTACACCTGTGGTTCTAGAATAAGCTAATCGCGGAGAGGAGACCATGATGAACGCAAAACTAAGTAGTAACAGATATATGTTGCTGGGAGCGGCAATCTCACTCCAGCAAATTTTCGGTACCGGATTTGCCGCCGCTTTTCTTGCGGACATAGGTGTGCCGCTTGTCGTGGCATTAGAATTGCTGGCTAACTCTACAAGCAGGGCATGTTGATCTGCACGGCGCTCTTTGAACGGCCGTTTCAGAGCGTTCTCGGCTCGGCGTGAGAATTCGTTAGTATTGTAGATGAGCAAGCTGCTATCCTGAACGCCGTCGGCCGCGTTCGGCCAACAGCGGCCGCTCGCGGTATAGACGCAAAAGAACTAATCGGCTCGGTTCACGTTAATGAAACAGCGCCGGATTTGTTGGTAACGAAGTTCTTTGAGGTGGTGCTCCGATGACTAAATTTTCTTCTTGCGCTTTATGCGATTGTGCAATCGATGAGAATAATGATTCTCGCGAACATCTTATCCCCAACGCAATTGGCGGTCGAACTGAGCTAAAGGGTTTTTTGTGTGAGAAATGCAACAATGAGCGCGGTCGTAATTGGGAGGCCGCTTTAGCCAAGCAGTTGAATTACTTCTGTTTGGCGCTCAGCATTAAACGTTCCAGAGGCCGTCCGCCGGGACAGGTTGTGACAACAACTGAGGGAACCACGCTTTACCTAAATCCTAATGGCACGCTGACTAACCAGTCTCCGATTTTTGAGAGAACTGCATCAGACGGAAAAATGCGTCTGAAGCTGTTCGCGCGTAATGAATCAGAAGCGAGAAAAATTCTACGTGGTGTCAAAGAAAAACACGCCCCGAATCTTGATGTGGAAAAGGAGTTAGCTGGATTCGAAACAGGCCCGTTCACAATAGCTGGTGCACTACAACATCGCTTGGAATTAGGTGGGCCAGAAATGAGTCGGTCGATTGTCAAAACTGCTCTCGCTCTTGCGGTTTCGAAAGAGATTCCTGCAGTCAAATGCGAAGTGGCAAGAGCGACACTCTGCTCCAATATCGATAATTCGGCTTATGCATTATTTTATCTCCATGATGTGGTCATCAATAGACCACATGATGAACTTTTTCATGTCATTAGCATAAGCGGCAACAGCAAAAATAGGGCGCTCTTTGCCTACATCGAGTATTTCGGGTTCTTAAGAATGATTGTGAATCTATCCAACGATTACGTTGGAGACGATATTGAGTTCACTTACGCCATCAACCCGCGAACCGGATTGGATTTGGATGTTTCGATAGATTGGGCAATTTTGAAACAATTCGCTGCTGACGCGCTGAGTGGCTATGGGGTTAGGTTATTTTTGGATGCAGCATTTAACCACGCATTAGCAGTGGCCGCTCATTACCGTACGAAGAGAGAAAGGTCATACAGGTTCAAGAAGGAGTTGGATGCTGCAATGCTAGAAATGGGACTGCCGCCAGGCTCTATGCCTCCAGATTCTCGAAGAAATGAATTTAATGAAATAATGAGTCGGATGTTAGGTGATTTCACCAATCTTGATTCTGATTTAAAATCATTGGAATCTGTTTTGGGAAAACAATAATATTCATTAGCTCGCACGGCGGGGTTCCACCGGCTGCTACGGGGCGTTACCGCCGGCTAAATCCGCCGAGGAGTCCGTACACGGACACTGTTCAATGACGTACTCATCAGGAAACATCTGGAAGATGGCGTTACACGATCATAAAATTCTACACCTCTTGCTCGCCTCTACGCTTTGGCAATACCGCGTGCGGAGCCAGCGCGAAGGTACAGCTGAGTAATTGATTCCGCTCGCCTGTACGCGTTTGAGACATGAGCTCGCACAGTCGCTCCAGCAAAACGTTTACTTCTTCCAAGTCGTTTCGGCTCACCCATCCCTTGTTTCGTGCGGCCCAGAGCTGGCGCATTTTGCCGTCCAGCGTCACGCCGGGCATCACTAGCGCTTCGTGAAAGTCTTTTTCAGCGACTTGCAATAGGCCGTGTGCAAACTTTCGCAGTGCTGCGACTTGGTTTTCATCGGTCACGCGATAGGCGAGACGAAGTGGTAGCGACGCCTCGCCGGCAAGCCGGTAGCGACGCTCGTCGTCGCTTTTAGTATCCAGTTCAACGATTAGCTTTGCCTTGCACAACACCCTCAGATGATAGTACAAGCCGTCGGCATGTCGCCCGAGCTGCAACGCAAGGTCGGCGGCGCTAGCGGCGCCCCCCAGCGAAGCCAGCGTGTCCACAATTTCCTGCCGGACCGGCGATGCCATCAACGTTATCAGGGCAGGATCATCGATCGCTTGGTGATTAATGGTTGACTTGCTCATCACATTCATTTAGCTTGAAAAAAGACCATATTATTTCAACAGAAATTTTGAGGCAAGCCCTAATGATCCAGATCAAACTTTTCCGTACACTGGCGTTGCTGACATGCCTTTCCTTGTCTTGCGCAACGCGGGCTGAGTCCCTGGGGCACGTGAGCGACGACGCCTTACGTGCCGACGTCGCATTTATCCGCGCAACAATCGCACGCGTACACCCAGAGCCAGACTTTTCGGTTGATCCGTATAAGCTAGCTCACGCGCTCGACTCGATCGCGGCCAATTCGCCGGCCGAGATGACACAAGACGAAGCCTGGCGTCGCCTAGCGCTATTGAATCCAATACTAGCCGACGGCCATTTGTTCGTAGGGTATGCGGACTGGCGCGCCGAGGGCGCCGCCCATTTGGCTGCGGGTGGTGGTTTTTTTCCGTTCGAAGTCGAAGTCAACGAAGATGGTAAGGTCTTCATCCGCGCGGCCCTGGGCGGCGATGCCAGTGAGCTGACCGGCGCACGAGTCTTTGCCATCGATGGTGTTCCGGCCGAGTCGGTGGCAGCTGAACTGCTGAAGCGCGTACATGGTGACACACTGCGCTTTCGAGCCGCCCTCCTGTCGCGGCGCTGGTGGCTATATCGGTGGAAGATGGCTGGCGCGGCCGCGCACTACAAGCTAGACCTAGCACTTGCTGGGCGCCGCTGGAACATTGATGTTCCGGCGAGCCGTCAGTTGCCCGCAGTATTGCGCGACGATAACGACTTCACCCGCCAGTTCAGCTTCACAATCAAACCTGGCTGCGCTGCGATCCTCAACGTCGGCTCCTTCGACCCGGTCTTCAAAGATCGCTTCCTCGCTCTCACGCATTCCGCGTTCGCACGCATGCGCGAGGAGCAAGTCGATACGCTGCTCATCGACGTTGCAGATAACGGTGGCGGCGACGACGACCTATGGTTGGACGGCTTGATGCCCTACCTCGCCACGCGGCCCTATAGAACCGGCTCATCCTATCTGAAGCGCGTGTTGAACGCAGGCTCTGTGCGCGGGGAAACTGTTGGCCAAGTAGTAGCCGGTGACATCGAGACCTGGCGCCCTCCCCAGGTAGACAATCCCCTGCTTTTCAAAGGCAAGGTTTTCGTCGCCATTGGGGCGATGTCCTATTCGTCGACGGTGCTGTTCGCAAACGTGATGCAGGATTTCGGTTTCGCCAGTCTGGTCGGGACTGGACAATCGGCTCGGCGCACGCAATCAGGCGGAATTCAGCGCTTTCTCTTGCCCAATACCGGCCTTGCACTCTGGGTGCCACGTTTTATTTTGGCCCCGCCAAACGGTGGTCCGCGCAATGTATTACTCGCCTCAAGTGAGACCGAGGAGCCACCGTGCTTGGCTAAATGATTTCCACAAAAGGTCGCAGCGCACTTCCATAAGGAACATGCATCTCACGCGAGCGCAACTTCCTTTTTGACCTTGCGTGACAATTTGTGAACCTTTCAAGCAAGCAAGATGCTACTCTCGACTGCGTCGGCCGGGTTCGGCCAGGAGCAGACGTCGAGCTTCATTAAGCTAATTGCAATACCATACTAATGATCATGTCAACTACGAAAAATTCTAAGCGGGTGGAACCTTTAAGACTTATCGAGCAGCAGCTAGAACTTATTAGCAAGGATGACATTGATGCGCTCCCGAAAGGCATGCGCGGAATTTATGTTCTCTATTGTACGCAGGTGTCGGAAAATCCAAAAAAGCCAACTCGAAATGTTGTGTATGTTGGCATGTCTGCGAGTGGTATGAAGGGAAGGCTGAGAGCACATAGAAGGCAAAAAGGTAACTTATGGGACACCTGCTCCATATTTGTTGTTTGGCCAAATATCCGGGAGGAGGAAATTCGCGAACTTGAAGGAATATTGCGACACATTTACCGATTTGACCCAAATGCCCAGCAGCTCAATACTCAAGGACGGTACCAAAAATTGGCGCGAACAAAGAAAGTTGAAACAAGCGATACTTTCCGTACACAGGTGGAATACTTGCCAAACGATGATGCGGCCCCAGATACCGACAGGTAACGGCCAACACGGACTCTAATCATGCGCCAACTGGCACTTAGATAATAGATTTGTGAGGAGAAAATCAATGAGAGTTTTTAATAAGATGATAGTCGCTCCTCCGGCAAATTCGCGAGTAATGCGCGCTTACATGCAGGCGATACTTGAAGTGACAGGCTTAATGGCGGGTGAACGTTTTGATATCTCACGTTTCATGAGTAATTACCGAACCCACTTAGAGAGTGGACGATTACAGAAGCACAATGATGGAAGCTTCTCTCTGAGTGATTCTGGAAGACATTACTTCATCAGTCGTCTTACTGATTTTCCTGTAATAAAAGGTCAGCTCGTCTCGCGAGCTGACGTTGTTGAGGCTCTATGCCGTTTCGTGTGGAATTTGACGTCAGGCGACATGCCGTGTAACGCCGAAATCGCGTGGCACGGCAGC
>NZ_JBXANP010000044.1:0-5695 GCF_058801745.1 Rugamonas sp. GW822-FHT03B10
GGCCGCTGCGGCGGGCGCGGCGGCGGCCGGCGCCGCGGCCGGCGCGGCGGCCGGCTTGGCGGCGGCCTTGGGCGCGTCGGCCTTGCCGTCGATGGCGTCCTTCAGGATCGCCTCCAGGTCGCCCGGCATGGCCGGCAGGGTGTCGGGCTCGGCGCCGTTCGACAGTTCGGCCAGCTGGTCGGCCACGAAGCCGGACGCCTGCAGCGCGGCCTCGATGGCCAGCGGCGTGACCGGCGCGGCGCCCGTGCGCAGCGCGTCAAACAGGTTCTCCGTCAGGTGGCAGGCCGCCACCAGCGCCGGCAGGTTCATGAAGCCCGCGCCACCCTTGATGGTGTGGAACGAGCGGAACACGGCGTTCAGGGTTTCCTTGTTTTCCGGGTCGCGTTCGAGGCGCAACAGATGTTCTTCTACATTGACAGCCAGATCCATCGCCTCGACGACGAAATCCTTGAGCATATCGTCCATTAGAATCCCAGATCAGCAAGCAGGTCGTCGACATTGTCCTGGTTCAGCGCCACCGTCGGAGTCGATGGGCCTTGCATCAGAGACACTTCTTTTTGCGCCAGCTTCTCGCGCACGTCGGCCGGCGCGTTGTCGCGCAGCAGCTGCGCCAACTCGTTCTCCACCGTCTTGGTGATGGTCACCACCTTCTTGATCAGCTGGCCCGTGATGTCCTGGAAGTCCTGGGCCATCATGATCTCCAGCAGGCGGGCCTTCTCGGCCTCGGTGGCCACCGACACGGCCTGGGCGAAGGCCTTGGAGTCGCCGGCCAGCACCTTGAACTGGTCCAGGCTGAGCTTGCCCGCGAACAGGTCGTTCCAGCGGGTCTCCATCTCCTTCGACTGCTTGGACAGCACGTCCTGGGCCGGCATGCCGTCGTCGAGCGTGTTGAGCACCTTGTTGGCGGCCTGCTCGGTCAGGGTGGCCACGTATTCGAGCCGGTCCTGGGCGTCGACGATCTGCGACGACGCTTCCGTCAGGGCCTTGTCGTAACCGAGTTCGCGCAGCGAATCGTGCAGCAGGCGCACGATGCCGCCCAGGCGCTCGAACATGGCCGGCTTGTCGCCACCGGCCGCGTCGGCGTCGGCGCCATCGGCGGCCGGCGCCTGCGCGGCCGCGGTCGCCACCACGTCGGCGGGCCGGGCCGCCGCTACCTGGTCGAACAGGCTTTCCAGGTCATCTTCCGCCGCGGCCGGTGCTGGAGCGGGTGCCGGGGCCGGTGCCGCGCTCTTGCTTTGGGCAGACACTTCATCAAATAGTGCGTCGAAATCATCAGCGGCGTTGGTCATAATCCCTGCTTCTCCATAATTTGTAAAATTGCTGCCCTCAACTTGCTTTGTTCACCCCGCGTACCGCCCCATCCGCAGGCGGGCTCAAGAGTGATGACGCCCGGCAATATAACGCGCTTACGCGAGTTTAGCAGGGCGGCGGCGGATTGTTCAATCTCCAGGGCCGGAAAGCCGGTCGGCTCACCCGCTGCTCAGGGTGACAAGCCACGTTTACTGTTGTATTTGCAGATACTAACATTGGAAAGATCGACTAGGTATGGCGGCAACCACAAAACAAGTGCCCAAATGCAAAAATGCCGGCGCGATCTTGCATTAACAGCAAGCACGCGTGCTCTTATTGACACAGATCAAGACTTTCCATGCTAACAATAATGTGAATCGGGACTACAATTAAACTGGCGCGCCGGGCAATTGCATATCGCCAGCCGCGTCGCCTTTCGCGCACCTGAGGAGAACCGCCATGTACCGCAAAATCCTGATCACGACCGATGGCTCCACCGTGTCGAGCAAGACGGCGTGCGCCGGGGTCGACTTCGCCGAACAGATGGGCGCCGACATCCTGGCCTTGTTCGTGGCGCCGGAATACCAGTACCCGATCTACGTGGAGATCATCCCCCCCAGCTACCCGAGCGAGGAGGAATACATGGCGGCCATGCAGCGCGCCGGCCAGCAGCACGTGCAGCCCATCGTGGACGCGGCCGCGCGGCGCGGCCTGCGCTGCCAGGGCATGACCGTGTTCGCGGAAAGCCCGGCGCTGAAGATCGTCGAGGTGGCCGCCCGCGAAGGCTGCGACCTGATCTTCATGGGCTCGCACGGACGCAGCGGCTGGGGCCAGCTGTTGCTGGGCAGCGTCACCAACAAGGTGCTGTCGCATTCGCGCATCCCGGTGCTGGTGCACCGCCTGATCAAGGAACCGGCGCCCAGCGCGGCCTGAGGCGGGCCGGCAACCGGGCCGGCAACCGGGTCGACAACATTAAGTAAAAAGCATGCCCGCCCCGATTTGGGGTAGTATGACCGGCGCCCCGCAGGCGCCAGGGCCGCCTTTTTCCCTTTAAAAACAATAAACCCATGCCACCAGGCATCATTCAGACCGACCTATGATACGAATTGTCATCGCCGACGACCACACCATCATGCGCGAGGGCCTCAAGCGCATCCTCGACGGTGCGCCGGACATCGACATCGTGGGCGAGGCGATCGACGGCTTCGAAGTGCTCAACCATGTGCGCCAGGGCGGCTTCGACCTGCTGCTGCTGGACCTGTCCATGCCCGGCCGCAGCGGCGTGGACCTGATCCGCCAGATCCGCAGCGAGGCGCCCAAGGTGGCGATCCTGATCCTCACCATGCACGAGGAGGAACAGTACGCGGTGCGCGCCATCCGCGCCGGCGCCCAGGGCTACCTGACCAAGGAAAGCGCCGGCACCCAGCTGGTGGGCGCGATCCGCAAGGTGGCCTCGGGCCGGCCCTACATCAGCACGGAAGTGGCCGAGCAACTGGCGCTCAACATCATGATGCCGAGCGAGACGCTGCTGCACAAACAGCTGTCGGACCGGGAATTCGAGGTGTTCTCGCTGCTGGTGGCCGGCAAGTCCATCACGGAGATCGCCAACGGCCTGCACCTGAGCGTGAAGACGGTCAGCACCCACAAGACCCGCATCATGCAGAAGATGGGCATGAATTCGCTGTCGGAAATGGTGCAATATGCCGTGGCGCACCGCCTGTTATCGCCGTTCAAAACCTGAACGCGCGCCCCCGGCGCCGCCCCGGCGGCCGGGACCATTAGGACGACTCCTACATCCTCGCGCCGCCTCCTACGCGCATATTCAGCACTTACCGATATTCACCGCCGCGCCCCGTTGGCATACTGAAACCATACGATTGTTTTGCTTCGCGGCCATTTCAGTGTTCCCCGTTTCAGCGTTTCCTGCAGCGCGGCGATCACGGCGTCAAGCAAGGCAAGCCAGAACACGACCAGCCGGCTTCGGGCGCGCCTCCTCCCTGCGCGCGTGGCAGACGGCACGGCGGCCACGCCATGCGGGCCGTTCTTCCAACGCCACTGAACCGCCTTATCAGACACCAGGAGATGAACATGCTGTCCACGCAAGCGCCCGCCACCCGTCCGGGGTCCCCCGCGACCGTCCCCTCCTCCTCGATGGAAGCGGGGCGCCAACGCCAGGGGCGGCTCTGGTCGAACCTGAAAGAAGTGTGCGACCTGCTCCACATTCCGGCCGCCTGCACCATCGCCACCGAGGAATTGCTGTTCCAGCACGTGCAGTTCAAGACGGGCCAGCGCATCCACACCATCGGCCAGCCGTTCGACACGCTCTACATCGTCAATTCCGGCTTCCTGAAAACCGTGCTGATCGACGAGTTCGGCAACGAGCAGGTGCTGAGCTTCCCCATGAAGGGCGACATGCTGGGCGTGGACGGCATCCACACGCGCCACTATTCGTCGGAGGCGGTGGCGCTGTCCGACTGCGACCTGATCCTGCTGCCGTTCAAGAAGCTGACAGCGCTGGGCCGCGTCCACCTGGAACTGGAGAACATGATGTACGGCGTGATGAGCCGCGAGCTGGTGCGCGAGCAGGCGATGATCGGCATGCTGGGCGCGCTGTCGGCCGAGGCGCGCGTGGCCCGCTTCCTCGTCTCGCTGGCCGAGCGCTTCGCCCAGATGGGCTATTCGAGCAAATTGTTCAACCTGCGCATGACGCGCCACGAGATCGGCAGCTACCTGGGCCTGACGCTGGAGACGGTCAGCCGCACGCTGTCGGCCTTCAACGAGATCGGCCTGATCAGCGTGGACCAGCGCACCATCGGCATCAAGGACGCGGAAGCGCTGAAGACGCTGCGCCGCCTGCCGCCCTCGCGCGCGCGGGCGCGCCAGCAGGCCACGGCCAAGAGCAAGGCCGGCGCCGAGCCCTCCGCCGCGCAGCTGCTGGCCTCCGCGTAACGACCTACCCTTGCTGCACCCAGCTTGGCCCGGCCCGCGCCGGGCCTTTTTTTGTTTTGCCACGACGCCGGCCCCGCGCTCGCCTGCCCCATAAACCGCGCCAAGCGCTGGAAAAACATACCCGTCGCGGGTATACTTTCAAGGTCAGGATGACACACATCCTTAAGCGGGCAAATTTTGCGCGGTGGCAGGTCGGTGAACGGCTGCCCGATGCCGTCTTGTGCAAAGCGGTTCAAGAGATGGAAAACGGTCTGATTGACGCCGACCTGGGTGGCCTCCTCTACAAGAAACGGGTTGCGCGCCCCGGCAGCGGTAAGAGCGGTGGTTACCGCACGCTGCTGTCAGCGCGGATTGGTAGCCGTTACGTGTTCCTGCATGGCTTCCCAAAGAGCGACCAGGCAAACATCACACAGGACGAAAAGAAGGCGCTGCAATTCGCCGGTAAGGTGTTTCTGGAACTGTCTGCCGACGCTTTATCCAAGGCGCTGCGGTCGGGCGTGTTATTGGAGGTCTATTGTGAGCAAGATCATTGAGTCCCTGCGTGGCGACCTGGCCGCACTCCACGAAGCAGGAGCAGTCAGCAAAGTGACAATGCGCGAGTTCGACGCGATCTGCCCGCCGCCGGTGCGGGATTTCAGCGCTGCCGACATCAAACGCCTGCGCGAAGCCTTAAAGTTCAGCCAGCCCGTGTTCGCTTTGCATTTGCACACGTCGGCCTCGACCGTGCGCAAATGGGAGCAAGGCGACACCCGTCCGACCGGGCCTGCACTCAAACTGCTGAACATCATCGCCGACAAAGGCCTGCAAGCCATCATCTGACGCTTAACAAGGAGGCCGGCGTCGAAGACGTGAATCACCTCTTTCATCCCGTCGCATGTCCCGCTCCAGGGGCAAAGCAGGCCAGTCAACATCGAGAAAAACCCTTGCATTTCCATCCATCCTGCCCAATAATTTAAATGAGAATAATTCTCATTCAATAAACTCTATCGCGGCAGGAACCACCATGACTCCAGAGCACAGCAATCCCATCTTCCAGGCCCCGGCGCCGGGCGCGCAGGCGCCCGATCTGATGTTGTCGTCCGTGTTGCACCTGATGTCGCACTACACGGCCAGCGCGGCCGACGATGGCGCGTGCGTCAAACTGGCCGCCGTGATCGAACGCCATCTGCACGCCTTGTCCAACCTGCCCGGCCTGGCGCCCGTGCTCAGCGCCACATGCCAGCAGTTGGCCGAGCAATGGGCCGCCGTGGTCGAAAAGAAGCTGGAACGCAATGGCGAGGCGACGCTGCTGGGGCGTTTGCTGGGCCGGCCGCGCGGCGCCAGCCACTAGCCAGCGCTCGTCGGCGCGCGACGGCGATCAATGCAACACCGGCGGCGCGGGCGGGCGCCGCCGCACGCGCACGCCGGCCGCCGGCGGCATGCGCAGCCGCCGCACCATGGCCGGCAGCGCCTGCGG
>NZ_JBXANP010000045.1:0-5025 GCF_058801745.1 Rugamonas sp. GW822-FHT03B10
CAGGCGAACGGTGCTGTGACGGTTAAGACCCTGTCGGGCGGCTCCTACGTCGCCACGAGCAACCCGGCGGGGGCGGTAGCACGTGCGAACCAAAACGCAGCCACGCAGCCCCCTACGGTAATTATTCAGGCCACAAGCGGCTCTATGCCGCCAGTGTTGGTCACGACACTCCGTCAATATTCAGGAAACCTAGGGGGGGCGGTAGGTGGCGACGCTAAGTGTGTAGCGGAGTACGGAACAGGTTGGCGCTTCGCTTGGGCGGGAATGCGTTCCGTGATGCCATCAGGTGCGGCTATTGTGAGTTCTTGGGTGCAGTCGACGGCCGGAAACCAATCGTGCCAAAGTTGGACGTCAGGCAGTAATGCTGATACCGGCTCAACTACCAATCCTCTGGCAAATGGCGGTGGCAACGCTCTTTTCGCTCAGAACTGTAATCAGGCTCAACCGGTGACCTGCGCGAACTTCTGATCCCCTCGCCAATCCGGTCGTAACGACGTCGCGCTGGCTGCGGCCCTCTGGACCGCCCTGGCGCTGCCTGCGACCGCTGGACAGATCGACTGGGCACATCAGGCAGGCGCGGTTCAGGCCAATGGTTCTGTAATCGTCAGGAGCCTCTCAGGAGGCACGTACGCCGCGACTAGCAACCCAGCAGGTGGAATTGCTAAAACCAACCAGAATGCGGCGGTCCAACCACCGACTATTCTCATAAACGGAGCCGCGATCCCTTGCTATATCGGAATAGACAAAAATCAAGTTCCGACGCATTGCGAGGTCGGAAAGCCAGTGCAGGGCAGCTTATTCTCCTCCGCTCCCGCTGGCATATATCTGGGCAGGATGCCAGGCACAAATGAAGACGTGGTAGTAGCTTTGAAGGACGATACTCACGGATTAGTGGGCTGGGGATGCTACTTCGTAACCACGTCGGCGCTGTCACAACCATCATATGACGGAGCAACGTATACAGAAGCGTTACATCAGATGTTCGTGGTACCAACAAACTGTACTGTCCGTGGACAGAGCGATCCCAGCGTTCTTCTCTCAGCGGGCAACTACTGCTATAAAATTTCCTATGTCGGGACATGGTACCTGCCCACTTACGAACAGATGCAACTTCTATTCGCCATGCGCGACAAGTTAAGCCTCGATTCGACTGCGAAATACTGGACCTCTACGGACAATCCGAATAGTCCTGTTCAGTTCTCACCTTACGGCGCAACTCATGCGTACTCCATAAATATGGCCGATGGAACAAAGGTGCTTACAGCCAGGAATACGCCTTTGAAATTTCGGTGTGCACGGAATTTGCAGGGCTAAATATAAATTTGATATAAACAGTATAAACGATATATAACGCTGAAGTTCCAACCGATCCGGCGATACCCCACGCACGTTGGGGGCTGTAGGTATAAACGCTATTTGCTACACAGATTTGCAGCCCACAGGACGCCGCCACTCACATAAATAGGGGCGTAGTAAATCTGTGTAGTTCCCCCTGAATAGCCCATGATTGGAATAGAGTCCGTCGCGAATCCGACATAGTAGGTGCCAGAGTAGTATAGATAACCAAACGTGAATCTAGATCCTGCGATATTGAACGTCGTTTCCATAGGCGTCGCATTGCCTGCCCCCGCTTTAGAGAAGACCGAGGTGTAGCCGACAGGGCATGTGGGTATAGCAGTCGTCCCGCTCACAACGAGCGGGACCATTTGGACGTTGGGGCTGCCGGTCGCCTGAATAATAACTGTCGGAGGCTGCGTGGTCGCGTTCTGGTTAGCGCGCGCCACCGCGCCTGTAGGATTGTTTGTGGCAGCGTAGGAGGCGCCAGAAAGGCTTTTGACCGTCACAGCGCCGTTAGCCTGGACTGCCCCGGCCTGGTGCGCCCAGTCGATCGGCGCGGCGGCCGCCGGCAGCGCCATGGCGGCGCTCATGACGGCCGACGCGTATGCCGATCGATTACGACCGGATTGGCGAGGCCGTCAAGGCTCGCCCAGGTAACGCTTGGATTATAGGTTATCTCGTACAAAGAACTGCGCTCCAGTTTCCGGTGCACACAGCTGCTGGGGTTACTGCTGGCCAGGATCCAGAGCTAGAACTAATAGGAAAGGTCTCAGTACCAAACGACACCATCGACCCACCGTTGTAAATCAACGAGAAGCGTGTGCCGCCTACGTTCCAAACCGATGCTGGACAGCCTGCTCCGGATCGAGTGACAGCAGCGATGTATCCGGCGGGGCACGATGGCGGCGTCGCGCTGCCCGACACCATCGGAATCGTCTCTGCGTTGCCAGCCGTTGCGGTTGCTTGAATGATGACGGTAGGCGGCTGCGTGGCGGCATTCTGGTTGACGCGTGCTACGGCACCGGTCGGGTTGTTGATGCCCACGTAGGAGCCGCCAGAAAGGCTCTTAACCGTCACAGCGCCGTTTGCCTGAACCGCGCCCGCCTGGTGCGCCCAGTCGATCGGCGCGGCGGCCGCCGGGATCGCGAGCGCGGCAAGTATAACCGCGGCGCGTGCCGGCGCGCTGCGACCGGATTGGCGAGGCCATCAAAACTGCGAACGAGCGGATGCATCGTGTCAGGATCATTTCGAGCACAAGGTTGCCGCCCACTGAGTAGCGCTCGTCACCTGAGCGACTGCGGGGGCCATGATTGCGCTGGCCACAACTCCATTCGACATGCCTGCTGTAGGTACCGTATCAGCTCCGAACCCAACCCAGTATTGAGAGGTACCAGCATAGATGTAGTAGGAGGCGAAGTTGAAGCGAGAACCTGCGATGTTATAGGTTGGAATGATTGATCCATATCCGGTTCCCGCAGCATTGAAGACGGAGGTATATCCAGTTGGACAGCTGGGAGATAGAAGCGTACCAGCAACTGTAATGGGAACCATTTGCGGACTTGAACCTCCCGTTGCTTGTATAACTACCGTGGGCGGTTGCGTCGCTGCATTCTGGTTCGCACGTGCCACCGCGCCTGCGGGATTGCTGGTCGCGGCGTAGGAGCCGCCAGACAGGCTCCTAACGGCAACGGCACCGTTTGCCTGGACCTGGCCGGACTGGTGTGCCCAGTCCACTTGGCCAGCGGCCGCCGGCACCGACAGCGCGGCGAGGATGGCCGCGGCGCACGTCGACGCGCTGCGACCGGATTGGCGAAGGGATTACGGATAGCATTTTATGGGGCCGACTACTGTCTCGTTCTGGATGACTCCGTAGTCCGTCGATCCAATATTAGCTAAAAACGTCAACCCCCGAAAGGAGACAGTATGTGTATCAGTAGCGAATGGAATCACTCCAAGAGCAAGTCCCAAGATATTCGCTCCACCTGTTCCAGTATGTATTGCAGCAATACCTGTAAATGTGCTTCCTGTTACCTTGCCTACGCCGATATATCGCCCGCCAGACGGGGCATTAAAAATAAAACAATCCGTTCCAAAATTGAAGAACCCGCCACTTGTAGCTTGAATGATGACCGTAGGAGGTTGCGTAGCAGCGTTCTGATTGCCGCGCGCCACCGCGCCGCCGGGGTTGCTGGTGGCGGTATATGAGCCTCCGGACAGGCTCTTGACGATAACAGCGCCGTTCGTCTGGACCTGGCCTGCCTGATGCGCCCAGTCGATCTGGCCGGCTGTTGCCGGCAGCGCCAAGGCGGTCCAGAGGGCCGCAGCGGATGCCGACGCGCTGCGACCGGATTGGCGAGGCAATTAATTGGAGCGAGTCGTCTGGTGCGCCCAGGACAGCGCCTGTGCATCGCAGACGGCCGGGATCGAGCCGGCTAGGCCGCGACGGCATCGACATGCCTATTTTGAACAGATTGACGCTGCCCACGTCTGTCCGGTACACGATGCCTGCGGCCCTATCACGGAATAGTTGCCACCACTGGAAGCGTAGTAATAACCTGAGCCATCCATGATCCATCCAATTCGCCCCGCCCAATTGGGTTGGTTGGTGACTAGGTTCCATCTCGTCCCAGCTGCATTGAAAACCTGATTGCTACTGTCAGGACAATCTGAACCAGTTGCCGCAAATACTCGCGTGTAACCTGCTGGGCAAGTAGGTGCTGTCGTTGTACCGACTATGATCTTAGGAACTGTTTCGCTATACGAACCTGCTGTTGCTTGGATGATTACCGTAGGGGGCTGCGTAGCGGCGTTTTGGTTCGCACGTGACACAGCACCCGCCGGGTTGCGCGAGGCGACGTAGGAGCCGCCAGAAAGGCTTTTGACCGTCACAGCGCCGTTAGCCTGGACTGCCCCGGCCTGGTGCGCCCAGTCGACCGGCGCGGCGGCCGCCGGCAGCGCCAGGGCGGTGGCCAGCACCGCTGCGGCGTGCGCGGCGGCGTTACGACCGGATTGGCGAGGGGATCTAAATTGCCAATGGTTTATCCATCAAAAATTTACGCACGCGAGTCTGTATGTGTTTCCGCATGTGACAGTGGTACTTGCCGACCAAACTGGAAGGGACGATCCGCTAGCGATTAGCACGGGGCCATTTCCACTGCTAGCGGTCCAGTTGCTACAGGAGGCACCAGTTGTCGCATTTGCGATCCAGACATAATTCCCCGTGCCTCCGGATACAGGAACGCCGGATACCAGCTTCCCCATTTCTGCGAACTTCCAGCCAGCACCAAACTCTGCGGCACATTTTGCATCTGCGCCTGAGACGCCTCCCAAATTTCCGGAGTAGACGTTAGCGGTTTGCGCCATCACTGGTGCATTGGTGGCCGCCGTTGCTTGGATAATCACGGTCGGAGGCTGCGTAGTCGCGTTCTGGTTAGCGCGCGCCACCGCACCTGCAGGATTGTTGGTGGCAGCGTAGGAGCCTCCGGACAGGCTCTTGACGGTAACAGCGCCGTTAGCCTGGACCGCGCCCGCCTGGTGCGCCCAGTCGATCGGCGCGGCCGCCGCCGGCAGCGCAGTGGCGCTCGCCAGCAGAGCCGCAGCGCACGTAGACGCGCTGCGACCGGATTGGCGAGGGGATCAAGGGTAGCACTTTGCGCTGCTCGTAATTGCGTCACCGATTATCAGCAC
>NZ_JBXANP010000046.1:0-4006 GCF_058801745.1 Rugamonas sp. GW822-FHT03B10
TGCTGCGAAGCGTTTTGTTCGTCAGCAGAGAGATGAGATTATGCGGTGTTTCGTGCAGCTCGTCAACCCCTCGTTTTTCCCGCTTAACTTGCACTTGAGATGCATCGTTTCGCGAGGGACCGAACTATAGCAAATGCGGCGCGAACTTGGCAAGGCTTTTTTGCGACGCACAACTGCTACAATCCCGGCCTTTGCCATAAACGGCAAGCAGAACAAGGAACATGGCCATGCAAGAAGCCAACACCAATGCCGCGAAACGCGGCACTTTCAGCTCCGGATTCGGCGTGCTCGCCGCGACACTGGGATCAGCGGTCGGACTCGGCAATATTTGGAAATTCCCCTACCTCACCGGCGCCAACGGCGGCGCCGGCTTCCTGCTGGTCTATCTGCTGGCCACACTGGTGATCGGACTGCCGGTCATGATGGCCGAGCTCTCGGTCGGACGACAGGCCAGGTCCAACCCCATCACCGCCCTTCAAAAGCTGGCGCCCAAGGGACAGCCGTGGTGGCTGATCGGCGCGGCCGGCATGATCGCGGCCTTCTTGATCCTGTCCTTCTATTCGGAAGTGGTCGCCTGGGTGTTCGCCTATGTGTTCAAGGCCATCGGCGGCTCCATCCTGAGCAATGATCGCCAGGTCACGGAAGCGGCTTTCAATGCACTGATCGGCGATCCGCTGCAGTCGCTGCTATGGCAATGGGGTGTGTTGATCTTCATCGGTGGCATATTGCTGCTGGGCGTCACCAAAGGCATCGAAGCGCTGGCCAAGAAATTGATGCCCTTGCTGTTCCTGCTGTTGTTGGTGTTGTGCGCCGTCAGCCTGTCGCTGGACAAGGCCGGCGAAGGATTGGCCTTTCTGTTCCGCCCGGACTTCAGCAAGCTCACTTCCTCTGCGATCCTGACCGCCATGGGCCTGGCGTTTTTCAAGCTGTCACTCGGTATGGGTGCGATGCTGACCTACGGCAGCTATTTCCGGGACGACCAGAACATTCCGATGACGACCGTGCGCGTCATGGCGGCCGACCTGTGCGTGTCCATGCTCGCCGGCATGGCCATCTTCCCCGCCGTGTTCACCTTTGGCTTTGCGCCCGCAGCCGGCCCGGCCCTCGTATTCATCACGATTCCGGCCGTGTTCTCCCAGATTCCCATGGGACAGCTGTTGATGATCGCATTTTTCGTGCTGGCGGCCATCGCGGCGACCGGCGCCATGCTGTCGCTGACGGAAGTTCCGGTCGTCATCCTCCATGAACGCCTGAACATCCCCCGCCGTCGCGCCACCCTGCTCACGATACTCAGCCTGGCATTACTCGGCTCGACTTGCGCGCTGACAAACAACGTCCTGGCCAACTTCAAACTGTTTGGCTTGAATATGTTCGATCTTTACGACTTCATCTCCTCGAACGTCATTTTGCCGGCAGGCGGCATCTTGCTCGCCTTGTTTGTGGGATGGGTGTGGGGTAAGGAGAAATTTGCCGGCGCACTGTCCAACCAGGGGAAACTGAACAATCCGACCGTCACGCGGGCGGCGTTTTTCCTGCTGCGCTACGTATCGCCGGTGCTCACATTGCTGGTCATGCTCAAGGGACTGAACCTGCTTTAACAAAGCGAAAAAAAGCCAACGAAAACGGCTTACGGATCAGTATATTTTTTACAGTCCGGGAGGGAGTGTGCCTATACTGGCGAGGAATTCACCTTCCCCGGGCGCTCGATGGATCAAAGTGCATTCCCCAATGTACCAATGCCGACAATTCTGATTGTCGACGATTCCCTGTCCTACCTCGGCGCGCTGCTGGACCGCCTCGAGCGGCACGGCTTCCTGGTTGTGCTGGCCCAGACGGCGGCCGAGGGATTGATGCGCGCCGAGTTCGCGGAACCCGACCTCATCCTGCTCGATGTCGTCATGCCCGGCATCGACGGTTTCGAAGCGTGCCGGCGCCTGAAGGCCGGCAAGGCAACCAAGGATATTCCCGTCATCTTCATGACCGGCGTGACCGATCCGAAGCAGAAAGTCACGGGATTTGACGTCGGTGGCGTCGATTACATCACCAAGCCATTCCAGATCGAGGAAGTGCTCGCGCGCATCAATACGCACCTTGCGCTGCGCAAAGCCAACCGCGAACTACAGGACATGATTGCCACGCTGGCCAAGGCCAGGGAAGACCTCATCCGTAACGAAAAGCTGGCGGGCTTGGGCGCCATGGTGGCCGGCATCGCGCATGAACTTAACACGCCGATCGGCAACAGCCTGATGGCGGCAAGCACCTTTGAGAACCAGACTGGCGACATCGTGCATGGGCTGGCCGAAGACGGCAGCGTCAAACGTTCCGTCTTTGAGCACTATATTGAAAATGCCCGGTTGACGGTCGACATCCTGTCCCGCAATTTGCACCGCGCGGCCGATATCGTGACCAATTTCAAGCAAGTCGCCGTCGACCAGACCAGTTCGCAAAGGCGCAGCTTCCTGCTGTCCGAGGTGGTGGCCGGGAATATCCTGACCCTGCAGCCGACCATCAAGCGCACACCGTTCGTGATCCGGCAGGATATTTCGGAATCGCTGATGATGGACAGCTTCCCCGGACCGCTGGGCCAGGTGGTCAACAACCTGATCAACAATGCCATCCTGCATGGCTACGATGGCTGCAGCGACGGCGCGATCAATGTCAGCGCCAGGCTGTCCTCGTTTGGCTGGGTCACGCTGGTGGTGGAAGATCAGGGCGCGGGCATCAAACCGGCCGACTTGCACCGGATTTTCGATCCCTTCTTCACCACCAAGATGGGGGTGGGTGGCTCCGGCCTGGGGCTCAATATCGTGCACAACATCGTCACCGAGATCCTGGGCGGCACGATCGAGGTCAATAGTGAAGTGGGACGTGGAACCAAGTTCACCTTGAAATTGCCGATGCTGGCGCCCACCAAACAACCGGGCAGCTAAGAACAGACGAATCCCCCCCGGCGGCGGCGATTGCATCCCGCCGTTCATGCGGCGATAAATTGACGCAAACGGGCAAATGCGGCGTCCGGCGCATCGCGCCATACCCCATGGCCGCACGCGTCGAACTGCACGAACTGCACAAGGTGCGGCGGCAGGGCTGCAGCGATATCGAGCGCGTCGTCGAGCGTGCACACCGGATCGAGCGCGCCCGCAAGCACGAGCACCGGACATTGGGCCCCAGCCAGTCCCGGCAGCAAGTCGAGCGTCTGCTGCTCACCACCAGCCCAGGTAAATAGGATTTCCGGATCAAAAGTGGCGCGCCGCGCGGCATCCTTGCCTGTGGCGGGAAGCGCCGAATACAGCGGCTTGCAAATTGTTAGATACGGCGCATAGGAGTCCGCGTCCGGCTTTGTCCAAAATCGCTCGGCGACATCGCGGGCTTCAGGCCCACCCAGTCGCTCGAACATATCCAGTTTGCGCGCCAACCCAAGGCGGGCCGATGTGCTCGACAAAATGACTTTGGACGGATGCTGCGGATGGCGCGCCAGATAGCGCTGCGCGACAAAGCCGCCGAACGATTGTCCGAGCACGATGGGCTTGCTGACGCCAAGCGCGTCGCACAACCGCACCACGTCATCGGCAAAATTGTCGAGGGTCCATTCATTTGGCGGACGGGCATCGCTCCTGCCATGGCCGCGATGATCGTAGTAGACAATTTGCACGATGTCGGCCAGACGCGAAAAGGCGGGCTTGAAGCTGGCATGATCGTAACCCGGGCCGCCGTGCAGCAGTATCAACGTCGGCTTGGTGCGCATGGTCGGACCGTCCGGCACCAGTCCCGCGCCTTCGATGTCGACAAACAAGCGCACATCCGGTTCGATCAAAATTTTCATGGGCTGTCGTTACCAAGTCAGGCATGCATGAGCGTAGACGTGTCATTACCACGACACGGGTGCGTAAACGCAAAAAGCCCCCGCATTTCCGCGGGGGCTTCTCACTATATAACTAGCTTGACGATAACCTACTTTCACACTGGTTGCAGCACTATCATCGGCGCAGAGTTGTTTCACGGTCCT
>NZ_JBXANP010000047.1:0-3483 GCF_058801745.1 Rugamonas sp. GW822-FHT03B10
GGCGACCGGCGCGGCTGCGGGTGAAGCTGCGGCGGTCGCCGCGGTCGCGGCCGGCTCGGTGGCGCCGGCCGCCTGGCTGGCGGCGGTCGCGGCGGGGCCGGCCGGAGCGGCCGGGATTGCGGTGGCTGGCGCCGCCGGTGCGGCGGCGATGGTGCCCGACACGCTGCGCTGGGCCTGCGCCGGGGCGGCGGCCAGCGCCGCCAGCAGCAGGCCAAGGAGGAGGGCAGGTTTCATTTATTTATTGAGTTTGCGTATGCGTTCGGACGGCGTGATGATGTCGGTCAGGCGGATGCCGAACTTGTCGTTCACCACCACCACCTCGCCCTGGGCGATCAGGCAGCCGTTGACGAGCACGTCCATCGGCTCGCCGGCCAGGCCGTCCAGTTCCACCACCGAGCCCTGGGCCAGTTGCAGCAGGTTCTTGATGGCGATCTTGGTGCGGCCCAGTTCCACCGTCAGCTGGACCGGGATATCGAGGATGAAGTCGATATCGTTGTGGGTTTCCGTCTTGCTCTGCTGTTTGGAAAAATCCTGGAACACGGCGGCGCTGGCGGCCTGCTGGTTCTGCAGCGCCTCGGCCTCGGCCTTGGCCTGCTCGGCGATCGCGGCGCCCCAATCATCATCCAAGCTTTGATCGTCTTGATTATCCGACATGGTACTCTCCTGTGTAGCGTTGGTCGCTGGACCACTTATTTGATGTTATCGGCATTGGCCAGCAGTTTCTCGACCTTGAGCGCGTATTGTCCGTTCAATACGCCGTAACTGCAATCCATCACAGGCACGCCGTCCACCGTGGCCGAGATCATTTCCGGGATGTTGAGCGGGATGATGTCGCCCACCCGCATGTTGAGGATCTCGTCGAACGAGACGCGGGCCGTGCCCAGCGAGGCCACCAGTTCCACCTCGGCGATCTGGATCTGCTGCGTCATCAGGCGGATCCAGCGCTTGTCCACCTCCAGCGCCTCGCCCTGCAGGCTGGAGGTCAGCGCGTCGCGGATCGGCTCGATCATCGAGTACGGCATGCAGAAGTGGATCTGGCCCGACACGGACCCGAGCTCGACCGTGAAGGTGGACGCCACCACCACCTCGTTGGGGGTGGCGATGTTGGCGAACTGGGTGTTCATCTCGGAACGGATGTATTCGAACTCGACCGGATAGACCGGCTCCCACGACTTGGTGTAGGCCTCGAACACGATGTCGAGGATGCGCAGGATGATGCGCTGCTCGGTCTGGGTGAAGTCGCGGCCCTCGACCCGGGTGTGGAAGCGGCCGTCGCCGCCGAACAGGTTGTCCACCAGCAGGAACACCAGGCCCGGGTCGAACACCATCAGGGCCGTGCCGCGCAGCGGCTTCATGTGCACCAGGTTGAGGTTGGTGGGCACCACCAGGTTGCGGATGAACTCGCTGTACTTGGACACCCGCACCGACCCCACCGACACCTCGGCGCTGCGGCGCAGGAAATTGAACAGGCCGACACGCAACAGACGCGCGAAGCGCTCGTTGATGATCTCCAGCGTAGGCATCCGGCCGCGCACGATGCGCTCCTGGGTTGCCAGGTTGTAGGTTCTGACTCCCGCGACTTCCTCCGGCGCCTGCGCGTCGTCCTGATCGCCGTTGACCCCCTTCAGCAGGGCATCGACTTCTTCCTGGGAGAGAAAATTATCGGCCATGACAGTGTTACTGAATGATAAACGAAGTGAATAAAACGTCGGTCACGTCCTGCGGCGAACCGTGTTCCTCGAACGGTTCCTTGACCTGGGCGATGATCTCCGCGCTCAACTGCTTCTTGCCCTCGGGCGTGTTGATCTCCGACGCATGCTTGCCCGACAACAGCAACAGGATGCGGCTGCGCACCTTGGGCATGTTGCTCTTGATCAGTTCGACCTCCTCCAGGCCCGACACCTGCAGCGTGAACGCCAGTTGCAGGTACTGGTCGCCGCCGCCGTCCTCGGGCTGCAGGTTGACGGTGAACGGCTCGATCGGCACGAACACGGGCGGGCCGGCCTTGGCTTGTTTGTGCTTGGTCTTGGCCGGCGCCTCGTCGTCCGCTTTCCCGTGCAGGAAGAACCAGGCCGCGCCGCCGCCGATCGCGCCCAGGGCCAGCACGGCCGCGACGATGATGATGATCAGCTTCTTCTTGCCGCCACCGCCGGCCGGCGCGGCGTCCGCTTTGGTGTCAGCCTTCAATTTGGGATTCGCTTTCAAAATAATCCTTGCAGGGTGCGGTAGTGGTTCATGCCGTCATTATGTCATTATCGCGAAAGGCTGCGCAGCAGCATCTGTGGAAAAGAGGGCGGAAGCGGGCTTTGCTCGGCATTTCCTTGATGAAACAAACAACAAACCGGGGTCAGGTCATGCCATCACGCATCTTGCATGACGGCATGACCTGACCCCGGTTTGGGTTCTCAGGCGAAGGTGTCGACGGCGCCGGCCGGCAGGCGGCGCACGGGCGCGGCGCTGCGCGGGGCCGGTTCGGCGCTGTCGCGTCCGAAGCGGGCGCCGCCGTGGCCGCCGCCGCCACCGCCACCGTTATTCGACTGGGCCGAGGCGGCCTGTTGCTGGAAGTTGCCGTCCTGGTTGCCCATGCCGGCCGACACGGTGGCGTTGCCCAGCTGGATGCCGGCGTCGCTCATCATTTCACGCAGCTTGGGCACGGCCGCCTCCAGCGCCTGCCGCACTTCGGGCTGGGCCGACGAGAACGCCACGGTGGCGTGGTCGTTCGACACGCTCAGCACCACCTGCAGCGGCCCCAGGTCCGGCGGGTTCAGTTCCATGGTGGCGCTCTGCTCGCCGCCGGCGGCCATGAAGACGATTTTTTGTCCCAGTTGCTGGTCCCAGCCCGGCGTGCCGACCCGGGCCGGCAGGCGTTCGGCCGGCACGGCGGCGGCCGCCTTGGCCACTTCGAGTCCGGCCACGGCGCCCGGCGCGATGGGCGTGGCCGGCGCCGTCTGGGCGGCCGGCGTGGCCGCCTTCAGCACGGCGGCCGCCTCGGCCGGCGCGGCCTTGGCGACCGTGACGGGGATGGCGTTGTCGGGCGCGGCCCGCTCGCCGCCCGCTTGCAGCGCGGCCTGGTCCGCCGGCGCGGCCTTGGCCTTGAGCTGGCCGACGCCGTCGGCGCCGGCATCGGCCTTGGGGCCGTCCGTCACGCCGAGCTTGGCCAGGTTGGCGTCGTCGGCATCGGACGCGGTGTCGGCGGCGCCGGCGGCGGCCGGTTTGGCGTCGCGCACGGCGCCCGGCGCGGCGGGCGGGGCGGGCAGGGCGTTGGCGAGGGCCGTGGCGGCACTGTCGGCGGCGGCCGCGTCGGTGGCGCCGCTGGCCGGATCGGCCTTGGCGCCGGACAGGGCCGCGTTCGCTTGCGTCAGCGCGGTCTGGAAATCGTCCGCGCCGCCGGCCTGGTCGGCGCCCGCCTGCAGCAGCGCGGGATCGGTGGCGGCGGCGGTGGCGGCGGCCGCGTCGGGCGGGGCGGCGCCGGCGTCGGCGCCC
>NZ_JBXANP010000048.1:0-1843 GCF_058801745.1 Rugamonas sp. GW822-FHT03B10
GCTGCCGTGCCACGCGATTTCGGCGTTACACGGCATGTCGCCTGACGTCAAATTCCACACGAAACGGCATAGAGCCGTAAATGTCGTTACACCATCCTGTTCGCTCTGAACTTGAGCACTTCCGTGATGCAAGGACATGATCGACTTGACGATGGCCAGTCCTAATCCGGCTGATGCAGAAATGCTCGATCTTGATTTGTCCGATCGGTAAAAACGGTCGAACAGGCGCGGCAAATCTTCCGCGACAATACTTGGGCCAGTGTTGGAAACCGATAGGTGCACACCATCTTGATCAGCCACCGTACGCAACACGATGGTGTTGCCTCTTGTCGTGTAACGAATAGCGTTGGAGACCAGATTGCTTACTGCGCGGCGCAGCAGGTGTGCGTCGGCATGCACCGTGCCGGTGGCAATCAGCAAAAGGAGAACCCCAGCCTCGGAGGCGGGGCCTTCGAAGTACTCGGTAATGCGCGTGAGCTCGCCGTGAGCGTCCAGTTGTTCCGTCGATAGTGCAACCTGATCGTGATCTGCACGAGCCAAGAACAACATGCTTTCCACCATTCTCGCTAGCCGCCCAAATTCTTCATAGTTAGATGAAAGCAGGTTTTGATATTCCTCGGTTTCTCTAGGTTGAGATAACACGACTTCGGTCTGAACCATCAGGTTGTTCAGCGGCGTGCGTAAATCATGAGCAAGGTCGCCAGCAAATTCGGACAGATTATTGAGACTGCTTTGCAGGCGGTTAAGCACCTCGTTAAACGAATCGGCCAGAACCCTTAGCTCAGCAGGTGCCGATTGTGCATCCAATCGTATTTCAAGGTTATGCGCCGTAATCTGTTGTGCTTGACCTGCAAATAACTTCACTTTCCCCAAGCCACAACGAACGACAATAAAGCCCAGTAGCGCTGTCAGCACTGCGCCGATGAGTCCTGCAATAACAACTTTCAATCTATAAGTAGCTAAGACCGCAGCAAGGCCATTGCTACTGCGGGCAAGCGTGATGGTGACTTCCGTACCGGTGGCGCCAACAGAACCCAGTGCACGGATGACTCGCAAATTTTGCTCGTTGCGCTGTACGGCATTGCGAACATGCGATGGTTCAGGTATCACAGCTGCAGGTATCGGTGCGGCGGCATCCGTGAACGAGTACTGGACATTATTACGCACCAAGATCTCCCTATTCTTAGCTTGTATCAGCAACGAAAACTCTCCGTGAATGTTAACTGCCTCCAAAAAACGATGAGGATGCAGGCGGATCGAGTCGACATCAGCCGTTTCCTCTAAAACGTGTCTGATGAATAGAATGCACTCCACGAGGTTGGTATCGTCCCGTTCCTGGAGTTGGCTTGCCAGCGCCTGATAAAGGTAAATGCCAAGCACGGAAAACACAAACACTGAAATAAAGGCAAAGAGTGCTCCCAACTGCGCGGTGAGAGACCAGTTGCTGACCCTCACCGCCGGTCTTCCAAAACATAACCCATACTGCGGATTGTATGGATAAGCTTAACTTCAAACGGATCATCAATTTTCGCCCGCAGGCGACGTATCGCAACATCGACAACATTGGTATCACTGTCGAAATTCATGTCCCAGACTTGAGAGGCAATCAGTGGCCGCGACAAAACTTGACCGACGCGCTTCAGCAGCAAATGCAAGAGGGCAAACTCCTTTGCAGTCAAATCGATGCGGATCCCAGCCCGAATGACTCGCCGCTTGGGAGCGTCTAGCTCCAGATCGGCGACGTGTAAGAGATCTGGTTCCCTAGTTGTAATGACCTGCATTTGAAACGGCCCCGACCAGCATTCCAGCCTGTTCTCGGCCAGGAATAACTGCAACTGACAGT
>NZ_JBXANP010000049.1:0-1429 GCF_058801745.1 Rugamonas sp. GW822-FHT03B10
GGCTCTATGCCGTTTCCAGTGGAAATTGACATCGGGTACCATGTCGGGTAACGCCATTTCATAGGTTCCAGAATCCTGATGAGTATCGCCGTCGAAGCCCTGTTCACCACTGCGCTGGGGCTGCAAGCGCCGTGGGTTGTCTCCAAAGTTGATCTCGATACGGCCAAGCGTCGGATCGATTTCGAGGTGTCGTGCGATGCCAAGCAGCTGCCTTGTCCGGCCTGCGGTGCGAATGGCCAAGGTATTCATGACCGCATCAAGCGCAGTTGGCGGCACCTGGACTTCTTCCAATTTGAAGCCTGGTTGCATGCCGACGTACCACGTGTTGACTGCGACGCATGCGGCAAGACCTCGCTGGCCGAAGTGCCGTGGGCGCGGCCAGGCAGCGGTTTCACGCTGCTGTTCGAAGCCCTTGCCTTGTCGTTGTGCCAAACCCTGCCGGTGGCGCAGGCTGCGGCCCAGTTGCGGGTGGCATCGAAACGGTTGTGGCGGCGCATCGAGCACTACGTGGGCATAGCGCGCGGCCGGGACGATATGACGGGTGTGCGCGTGATTGGCATCGACGAGACCAGCCTCAAGAAGGGACATCACTACGTCACGGTAGTGCACGACCTGGAGGCGCGGCGGTTGCTGTTCGTGACGCCGGGGCGGGATCACGAAACGGTGAACGCCTTCAAACGGGAACTGGTGGCGCACGGCGGCGTGGCCGACGAGATCAAGCATGTTTGCATGGACATGAGCGGCGCCTATGCCAAAGGCGTGACCGAAAGCCTGCCGCAAGCCCAGATCAGTTATGACCGTTTTCATGTGATCGCGCTGGCCAACACCGCCATGGACGAGGTGCGGCGCGAGGAAATGCGCAGCCAGCCGAAAGCCGTGCGGGCCGCGCTGGGAGAGGACCGCAAAGCGGTCAAGGCGATGATGTGGGGCATGCGAAAAAATCCCGTCAGCTGGACTTACCGTCAAACAAACTCCATGCACTGGCTGCAGCGCTCCAACCTGAAAAGCGCACGGGCCTGGCGCTTGAAGCAGGCGCTGCGCGAGGTCTATCGTGGCGCCGTGGCCGCCAACTGCGCCACCAAGGCCAAGCTAGACCTGCTGGACTGGATATCCTGGGCCAGTCGCTGCCGACTTGAACCATTTAAACGGCTGGCCGCCACCCTATTGGAGCGCCTGCCCGGCGTGGTGCGCGGTATGCTCGATGGGCGCAGCAATGCCTATGTCGAGGCCATGAACGGCATGCTCCAACAAACCAAGCGCGCCGCACGCGGGTTCCGTACTGTGACCAATTTCATCGCCATCGCCTACTTACGCATGGCCAAACTCAAACACCTGCCGGCCAATCCGCTGTGCGCTGCCGTGCCACGCGATTTCGGCGTTACACGGCATGTCGCCTGACGTCAAATTCCACACGAAACGGCATAGAGCC
>NZ_JBXANP010000050.1:0-1229 GCF_058801745.1 Rugamonas sp. GW822-FHT03B10
TGAATCGCCACGACTCTTGTAGACACTCCTGAGCCATAATTCTAGGCTAAAGGAGTGAGTATGAGCGGCAAACGGTATACGGAAGAATTCAAGATCGCGGCGGTCAAACAAGTGGCGCAGCGTGGGCATCCAGTCAGTGAAGTCGCAGAGCGGCTTGGCGTGAGCATCCATAGCCTGTACGCATGGGTGAAGCGCTATGGCGTCCCTGAGGAAGAGCGCAAGGCCGTCGACGCGCAAAGTGATGAAATGCGGCGCCTGAAGGCCGAGCTGAAGCGCGTCACGGAGGAACGCGACATATTGAAAAAGGCCGCGGTGTACTTTGCCAAGACGTCCGGGTAAGGTACACCTTAATTGTTGAGTTACAGGACCAATTCCCGGTACGGCGGCTGTGTAATGTGCTCGATGTCCATCCGAGTGGTTTCTATGCGTGGCGCTTGAATCCTGAGAGCAAGCGCGCCAGGGAAGACAAGCGCCTGCTCGTACCCATCAAGGAGTCATGGCTAGAGAGCGGCAGCGTGTACGGCTACCGCAAAGTCAGCGACGATCTGCGTGAACTCGGGGAGCGATGCGGCATCAACCGGGTCCACCGGTTGATGCGATCGGCAGGAATTCGTTCGCAAACCGGCTACGCCAAGCGCAAATATAAACGCGGCGGCGCACCTTCGATGGTGGCGCCCAATCATCTGCAGCGCCAGTTCGACGTGCAGGAACCTAATCGGGTCTGGGTGACGGATATCACGTACATCCGCACCTATGAGGGCTGGCTCTATCTGGCCGTAGTCCTTGATCTGTTCTCGCGCCAGGTAATTGGTTGGTCGATGAGCTCACGCATCGATCGGGAGCTGGCGATGAATGCGCTCCTGATGGCCGTCTGGCGACGGCAGCCGAAGAATACAGTGATGGTTCATTCTGATCAGGGCAGCCAATTCAGCAGCTATGACTGGCGCGACTTCCTGAACGAGCACAACCTCACGCAAAGCATGAGCCGGCGCGGGAATTGCCACGATAACGCCGTCGCAGAGAGCTTTTTCCAGCTGCTGAAGCGGGAGCGGATTCGACGCAAAACCTATGGCACTCGGGAGGATGCGAAGCAGGACGTCTTCGATTACATCGAGATGTTTTACAATCCAAAGCGCCGGCACAGTTTCAGCGATGACTTGTCGCCGGTCGAATATGAAAAGCGGTACTTCCAACGGCTCGCGAGTGTCTAGCAAACTCGTGGCGATTCA
>NZ_JBXANP010000052.1:0-1049 GCF_058801745.1 Rugamonas sp. GW822-FHT03B10
GGCTATGTCCTCGCTAAGTGTGGGAAGTAGCCGACCGCCGAACTGAGCATGACTTCCGGGCTGGCAATGCGGTCGCCGTCAACCGCCCAATGCCAGCCCAAGTAGTTAGGTAAATAGTGAGTCGCCACGCCATGGAAGCGGCTCATCCAGCCTTTGTAGCGGCTGTGGTAGGCGTTGACGTTTTGGATATGGATGGCACCGCGCACCCGCTGCCCAGCGCTTACATTGACGGACTGATGTGAAATTCCCGTGTCCCTGGCGAAGTAGTGATAGGCCGCATTGGCGTCACTGATCAACAGCACATCATCCTCCATGATTGGCAGCAGGCAGCGTTTGAGTTGTCGCTTGCTGACAGGGCCATGGCCAGCGACGAAATCGAGGGTCTGTCCTGTGCGGTCACGTGCAACCAGGATGCAAACCTGCTCATAGGAAAGCCCGCGCTTGGTCGCCGCCTCGCCCCGTTTGCGCGGTGGACGTGCGAGATGTCTGGCACCCTTTTCTGACTCAAGGCAATACATCTCGTCCGCTTCCATGATGCCCGCCAGGTGCTCAGGCCTGTCGGTCTTGGGCAGTGTCAGAAAACGATGGCGCCAGCGGAAGCTGGTATTTCTGTGTATTGCGACGCGCAAGGCGGCTCGCCTGACCGTATTTGCGCTGAGCAAGCATCCCGCATATTCGAGCCACTTGGATTTGTAGCGTAGTCGCGAAAGCGGCGTTCCCGTCAATGCATTGAATGTTCGGCCACAGTCCGCACATCGGAATCGCTGCAGTCCGTCCTTATGTCCATGTCGATGAAAATGCGCCGAGCGGCAGCGTGGACATGCCAAGTTGGCCGCAGCCGCACGCTCGATCACGCCTATGACTGTCTGTTGCTTATCTTCTTGGCCGAGATAAGCCAGTAATCGTTCGCGCTGCCGTAACGAAAGCGCCGCCAATCCGAGTAGCAACTTCTTAAAGTCAGCATCTCTCATCGCTCTCTCCAAGACTTGGGTGCTTAGTCTTGGACAAACGTTCCCAGGGGAAGTTCAACACTTAATGGGGACATAGCC
>NZ_JBXANP010000053.1:0-985 GCF_058801745.1 Rugamonas sp. GW822-FHT03B10
GCAGAGAGATGAGATTATGCGGTGTTTCGTGCAGCTCGTCAACCCCTCGTTTTCGCCCCGCTCAACTCGCATTTACACGCGCCGTTTTGCGGGGAGGCGAACTATAGCAAGCACGTAGGCGTGCTGGCAAGGATTTTGTGCTCTCAAATGCAAAATTTCTAAAATATTCTTTATTACTTGCATTAAATATAACACAACATTAGAATTTACTTGATGGAAAGATTATTGATAAAGCATTTTTCCGTCAAATCCATCTATTGTTTCGTTCGGTCCGGCACAGTGCCAGGCCAACACATCTTATTGAGGTGTTTTATGCGTGCACTACTGATTTGCTCCTCCGTCGCCGTCACCCTTAGCCTGTCCTTGGGAACACCAGCATTTGCCAGCGAACCTTTTGCGCCTGGCGCCTACGTGGGTCTAAACCTGAGCAGGGTCGACATTTCGTCCAAGTACGTCGAGAGTGGTCATGACGCAAGCGTTGGCCTGGCGGTTGGCTATCAGGCAAACCCAAATTTCGGCGTTGAGCTATTTACGCGCTCGCTGAGCCTGGATCCATTCAAAGGTTTCCTGGCTGCGCCCGGATACTATCCTGAGGATCATTTCGGCATCGCGGTGCTGGGCTCGGCACGGATCAACGAGCAGTTCAGTGTCTATGGCCGCGCGGGCATCGGTCGTACCAAGATGCAGTCCACCAGGAGCTCGCTGGCCAATTACCATGAGACAGATCCGAGCATCGGAATCGGCGCCAGCTATGCGTTCAACCGCAATTGGTCGGTGAATCTGGAAGCGTCACGCCTGACAAAGACTGAAGTCAATTTCATTTCGGCGGGATTGCGCTTCCAGTTCTGATACAGACGAGATACAGACGAGATACAGACGAAAAAAAAAACCCCGCCAACGTTAAGTCGGCGGGGTTTTTTCATAATAACTAGCTTGACGATAACCTACTTTCACACTGGTTGCAGCACTATCATCGGCGCAGAGT
>NZ_JBXANP010000054.1:0-906 GCF_058801745.1 Rugamonas sp. GW822-FHT03B10
CTGCTGGAGGTATCAGAAGTGCGAATGCTGACATGAGTAGCGATAATGGGGGTGAAAAGCCCCCACGCCGTAAGCCCAAGGTTTCCTGTTCAACGTTCATCGGAGCAGGGTGAGTCGGCCCCTAAGGCGAGGCAGAGATGCGTAGCTGATGGGAAGCAGGTTAATATTCCTGCACCGTCGTATGATGCGATGGGGGGACGGATCGCGGAAGGTTGTCCAACTGTTGGAATAGTTGGTTTCTGGTTCATAGAAGGCGCTTAGGCAAATCCGGGCGCGTGATTCAAGGGACTGGGACGAGGCACTTAGGTGCCGAAGCAATCGGAAGTGGTTCCAAGAAAAGCCTCTAAGCTTCAGTCATACGAGACCGTACCGCAAACCGACACAGGTGGGCGAGATGAGTATTCTAAGGCGCTTGAGAGAACTCGGGAGAAGGAACTCGGCAAATTGGTACCGTAACTTCGGGAAAAGGTACGCCCCGGTAGCTTGACCACTTTACTGTGGAAGGGTGAAAGGGTTGCAATAAACTGGTGGCTGCGACTGTTTAATAAAAACACAGCACTCTGCAAACACGAAAGTGGACGTATAGGGTGTGACGCCTGCCCGGTGCTGGAAGATTAAATGATGGGGTGCAAGCTCTTGATTGAAGTCCCAGTAAACGGCGGCCGTAACTATAACGGTCCTAAGGTAGCGAAATTCCTTGTCGGGTAAGTTCCGACCTGCACGAATGGCGTAACGATGGCCACACTGTCTCCTCCCGAGACTCAGCGAAGTTGAAATGTTTGTGATGATGCAATCTACCCGCGGCTAGACGGAAAGACCCCATGAACCTTTACTGTAGCTTTGCATTGGACTTTGAACCAATCTGTGTAGGATAGGTGGGAGGCTTTGAAGCGGGGACGCCAGTTC
>NZ_JBXANP010000055.1:0-789 GCF_058801745.1 Rugamonas sp. GW822-FHT03B10
CGTGGAGCCAACCTTGAAATACCACCCTGGTTTGTTTGAGGTTCTAACCTTGGCCCGTGATCCGGGTCGGGGACAGTGCATGGTAGGCAGTTTGACTGGGGCGGTCTCCTCCTAAAGTGTAACGGAGGAGTTCGAAGGTACGCTAGGTACGGTCGGACATCGTGCTAATAGTGCAATGGCATAAGCGTGCTTAACTGCGAGACCGACAAGTCGAGCAGGTACGAAAGTAGGACATAGTGATCCGGTGGTTCTGTATGGAAGGGCCATCGCTCAACGGATAAAAGGTACTCTGGGGATAACAGGCTGATTCCTCCCAAGAGTTCATATCGACGGGGGAGTTTGGCACCTCGATGTCGGCTCATCACATCCTGGGGCTGTAGCCGGTCCCAAGGGTATGGCTGTTCGCCATTTAAAGTGGTACGTGAGCTGGGTTTAAAACGTCGTGAGACAGTTTGGTCCCTATCTGCCGTGGGCGTTGGAAATTTGAAGGGGGCTGCTCCTAGTACGAGAGGACCGGAGTGGACGAACCTCTGGTGTACCGGTTGTCACGCCAGTGGCATTGCCGGGTAGCTAAGTTCGGAAGAGATAACCGCTGAAAGCATCTAAGCGGGAAACTTGCCTTAAGATGAGATTTCCCGGAGCCTTGAGCTCCTTGAAGGGTCGTTCGAGACCAGGACGTTGATAGGTCAGGTGTGGAAGTGCAGTAATGCATTAAGCTAACTGATACTAATTGCCCGTACGGCTTGTCCCTATAACCTTAGCAGGTTGTGGTGAATGAGAAGTGCGTTG
>NZ_JBXANP010000056.1:0-634 GCF_058801745.1 Rugamonas sp. GW822-FHT03B10
CCGCTCCTTTGTTTAGTCGCAAGGGGCTAAAGTTATAGGGACAAGTGAATAAGTGCACATGGTGGATGCCTTGGCGATTACAGGCGATGAAGGACGTAGTAGCTTGCGATAAGCTGCGGGGAGTGAGCAAACACACTTTGATCCGCAGATTTCCGAATGGGGAAACCCGGCCCTCTGGGTCATTGCATGCTGAATACATAGGCATGCAAAGCGAACGCGGCGAACTGAAACATCTAAGTAGCTGCAGGAAAATAAATCAACCGAGATTCCCAAAGTAGTGGCGAGCGAAATGGGAAGAGCCTGTACGTTTTAGCATGACGCATAACAGAATCCACTGGAAATTGGAGCCATAGCGGGTGATAGCCCCGTATGTGAAATGCGATGTGTGGAACTAAGCGTACGACAAGTAGGGCGGGACACGAGAAATCCTGTCTGAATATGGGGGGACCATCCTCCAAGGCTAAATACTCGTAATCGACCGATAGTGAACCAGTACCGTGAGGGAAAGGCGAAAAGAACCCCGGGAGGGGAGTGAAATAGATCCTGAAACCGTGTGCATACAAACAGTAGGAGCCTCCTTGTGGGGTGACTGCGTACCTTTTGTATAATGGGTCAGCGACTTACATTCAGTGGC
>NZ_JBXANP010000057.1:0-605 GCF_058801745.1 Rugamonas sp. GW822-FHT03B10
GGCGTGATCGGCATCACCGGCGAATACCTGGACCGGGGCCGCTCCAACCGCGCCGAGCCGGGCAACCCGCGCATCATCGGCGACACCAAGGCCGAGAACCAGACCCTGTACGTGAACGGCGAAGTGCCGACCCCGGCCGGCAAGCTGTACTTCACGGCCGGCGCCCAGTCGCGCGACGCCTCGAGCGCCGCCTGGGCCCGTGGCGGCGTGGGCACGGACGACATCCCGTCGCGCAACTCGGCGGCCATGTACCCGGACGGCTTCGTGCCCTTCATCAACGGCAAGATCGACGACCAGTACGCCACCATCGGCCACCGCGGCATGATCGGCGAATGGAACGCCGACTTCTCGCAGACCTACGGCTACAACAAGATGATGTACGACATCAGCCACACGCTGAACGCGTCCATCGCCAACGCCGACCTGCTGGCCGGCGGCAAGGGCATCAGCCCCGACAACTTCAAGGCCGGCGGCTTCTCGTTCCAGCAGCTGACCACCAACGTCGACTTCACGCGCTTCTACGACACCGTGATGAGCGGCCTGAACGTGGCCTTCGGCGCCGAGTACCGCAGCGAGACCTACAAGATCTTCGCCGGCGAACCCGG
>NZ_JBXANP010000058.1:0-588 GCF_058801745.1 Rugamonas sp. GW822-FHT03B10
GTGACTGGGGTGAAGTCGTAACAAGGTAGCCGTATCGGAAGGTGCGGCTGGATCACCTCCTTTCTAGAGTCGCACTGATCTTCGGATCATCCTCAAGCGTTCACACTTATCGACTGTAAATTAGAAGAACAGCATTTGGGGCTGTAGCTCAGCTGGTTAGAGCACCGTGTTGATAACGCGGGGGTCGTTGGTTCGAGTCCAACCAGCCCTACCAGTTTCGCCTGAATACAAACGGGGGATTAGCTCAGCTGGGAGAGCACCTGCTTTGCAAGCAGGGGGTCGTCGGTTCGATCCCGTCATCCTCCACCAAAAGTTCAAACGTAAGTCAGCCAGGCTTGGTTGCGATTTAGGTTTGATCTTTTAGAGATCAAGTGCTGTATGTTCTTTAACAATCTGGAAGAAGTAAAAGTAAAGATTATTTATTGATCACATTAATCGAAAGATTGCTGTGATGGGTAATGATTGTATGTATCAACAAACGTAACAACATAAGTACTTCTTATTCCTATGGCCGCTCCTTTGTTTAGTCGCAAGGGGCTAAAGTTATAGGGACAAGTGAATAAGTGCACATGGTGGATGCCTTGGCGA
>NZ_JBXANP010000059.1:0-565 GCF_058801745.1 Rugamonas sp. GW822-FHT03B10
CGCATATCCGCAGCTTCGGTGACTGGCTTAGCCCCGTTACATCTTCCGCGCAGGACGACTCGATCAGTGAGCTATTACGCTTTCTTTAAATGATGGCTGCTTCTAAGCCAACATCCTGACTGTTTTAGCCTTCCCACTTCGTTTTCCACTTAGCCAATCTTTGGGACCTTAGCTGGCGGTCTGGGTTGTTTCCCTCTTGACGCCGGACGTTAGCACCCGACGTCTGTCTCCCAAGCTCGCACTCATCGGTATTCGGAGTTTGCAATGGTTTGGTAAGTCGCGATGACCCCCTAGCCATAACAGTGCTCTACCCCCGATGGTGATACTTGAGGCACTACCTAAATAGTTTTCGGAGAGAACCAGCTATTTCCAAGTTTGTTTAGCCTTTCACCCCTACCCACAGCTCATCCCCTAATTTTTCAACATTAGTGGGTTCGGACCTCCAGTGCGTGTTACCGCACCTTCATCCTGGCCATGAGTAGATCACTTGGTTTCGGGTCTACACCCAGCGACTATCGCCCTGTTCGGACTCGATTTCTCTACGGCTTCCCGATCTGGTTAACCT
>NZ_JBXANP010000060.1:0-560 GCF_058801745.1 Rugamonas sp. GW822-FHT03B10
CAATCCGGTCGTAATCGATCGGCATACGCGTCGGCCGTCATGAGCGCCGCCATGGCGCTGCCGGCGGCCGCCGCGCCAATCAATTGGGCGCACCAGGCCGGGGCGGTCCAGGCGAACGGTGCTGTTACCGTCAAGAGTCTGGCTGGCGGCTCCTACGTCGCCACCAGCAACCCTGAGGGTGCGGTGGCTAGGGCAAATCAAACTGCGGCCACACAGCCTCCAACGGTAATTATTCAAGCAACCAGTAACTCCCAATTCACTCTAGCCGACTGCTACCTGCTCACGACTGTATCCGGCAACTTTATCGGGGTTGGAAAATTGCCCACTACTACCACTTTTAGTGGGATTGCTGCGCTGAGAAACAATGGCAGTGGCCAGGGGGTCGTATTATCGATTGCTCTGGGTGCACCACAGCCCACTAATGGATATACCTCATCCATCACGACGTTCGCATACGCAGCGTCGGTTGGAGGGCAGTATGCTGTGCTGATAATCGGTGACGCAATTACGAGCAGCGCAAAGTGCTACCCTTGATCCCCTCGCCAATCCGGTCGCAGCGC
>NZ_JBXANP010000061.1:0-538 GCF_058801745.1 Rugamonas sp. GW822-FHT03B10
TGTGAAAGTAGGTTATCGTCAAGCTAGTTATATGAGAAAACCCCGCCGACTTAATGTTGGCGGGGTTTTTTTTCGTCCTTCATTTCGGGTATTTGCGTCTTTCTGCCTTCTGCTTCTGCTGGCGCCGGCATTTTGCCGCAGGCCGCTCGCCAGTTGCTGCTGGCGAAGCTGCTCGACAACAGTACCAGGTGATGAAATAGTTTATCTTTTCCTTGCTTACTAAAGTTGGTTTTGCTATAGTTCTGTTCCCGCTGAAAACGTTAGCCAAATCAACAGGTTGCGAAAACGGTAGGAAAAAAGAGGTTGACGAATTTTGAGTAGTAGTTCATAATCTTGCCTCTCTGCTGCTGAACACAACGCTTCAGTAAAAACGCAGAATGTAACACCGAATAAGTTCTTTAACAATTCACAGTCGATAAGTGTGGACGTTTGATGGAAGTGCACGCGGAGCTAGTCTCCGCGATACTTAAAATATCAAATGTTCACAAGAAGTAATGAAATAGGATACTCGCAAGAGTAGCCTGTCAGTATTTTGAGT
>NZ_JBXANP010000062.1:0-532 GCF_058801745.1 Rugamonas sp. GW822-FHT03B10
GATATTAGCCCCCACCGTTTCTTCCCTGACAAAAGAGCTTTACAACCCGAAGGCCTTCTTCACTCACGCGGCATTGCTGGATCAGGCTTGCGCCCATTGTCCAAAATTCCCCACTGCTGCCTCCCGTAGGAGTCTGGACCGTGTCTCAGTTCCAGTGTGGCTGGTCGTCCTCTCAGACCAGCTACTGATCGTTGCCTTGGTGGGCTTTTACCCCGCCAACTAGCTAATCAGATATCGGCCGCTCCAGGAGCATGAGGTCTTGCGATCCCCCACTTTCATCCTTAGATCGTATGCGGTATTAGCGTAACTTTCGCTACGTTATCCCCCACTCCAGGGTACGTTCCGATATATTACTCACCCGTTCGCCACTCGCCGCCAGGTTGCCCCGCGCTGCCGTTCGACTTGCATGTGTAAGGCATGCCGCCAGCGTTCAATCTGAGCCAGGATCAAACTCTTCAGTTTAATCTCTGTTTGTTTGCGATTTCTCGCACCGCTATTGCTAGCGGGTCGCTCACTCAAAATACTGACAGGC